>JBLHGI010000033.1:0-28346 GCA_047616505.1 Planctomycetota bacterium | reverse complement strand
GGTTTTTATGCGTTATGCGCTGCCGTTGGCTCCGCTGGTGGCGTTGGCGTGGGGTCGTTTGTTGTGGTTGGTACCCAAGGGGAAATGGGTTTCGTTGGCCGTGGCGGTTTTGCTGTGGATCGAGCCCCTGTATGGGAGTTGGCAGACGCGGGCGCTGTTGTCGGGGGAGGATACCCGAGAGCTGGCTAAGCAGTGGATTGAAGAAAATATGCCAGCCGGTAGCTATTTGATACAGTCGACTCTGGGGGCGGGCAAACTCGATGTGATGCATCCTGGCGGTATTTATACGCGACAGAACTATTTCTTAAAAAGCTATGCCCACAAGGATCTTCGCTTGGCCTATAAATGGCTATCGGCACAAGATGATTTGCCGCCAGTTTATATCTCTTTTAGTGCTGCCATCGGCCTAGAGCAGATCGCTGCCGATCCCAACAGCCCCTATTCGCTCGGTCTCTTTGTCGATATAGAGCATCCGCTCAGTCTGCGCGAAGGCGGTGAATCTCTCGATTATTTGGAATCGATTTGCCAATGGCAGACCGAATTTCTGTGTGGGCAAGTAGAGCAAGCTATTTTCGATGCCGTCGACTGGTATTTTTTGCCCATCGGTGCACACGCCGCTCTCGAGCACACCGGGCCGCGATTGAAACTGGGTTTAGTGCCTATTGCTTCGACGAGTCCACCCATGAGCTCACGCGAGCTTTTTAGTGTTCTGCATTTGCAGATAGAAGCC
Organism: Planctomycetota bacterium; assembly: GCA_047616505.1. Lineage (GTDB taxonomy): Bacteria > Latescibacterota > UBA2968 > UBA8231 > UBA8231. The sequence continues at coordinate 27,616 of JBLHGI010000033.1, read as the reverse complement.
AATTTAAAAATGCAGGACAAGGCCGATGAAGAGGCTCTCGAGATCTACGAACGCATTTGGACGGTGCCATTTTCTTTGGATACGGCGCTTACGACGGAACTTATGTACGATTTGCTGAGCAATATGGGATTGGCCTACCAGCGCACGGGCGATATGCAGCGCTCGGCGCAGTTTTGGGAAAAGGCGATCCAACTCGATCCCGATAGGGTAAATAGTTATAATAATCTCGGAGTGGTCTACGCCGAGAGCGGCCAACCAGAACGAGCTTTACAGACTTGGCAAGAGGCTATCACACGCCAATCCGATAAGGCCGATACGCACTATAATATGGGAAACACATATTATGGGGTAGGTCAGTATGCCGAGGCGTTGGCATCATGGCAGCGAGCCTTAGAATTGGACTCAGTCTATGAAAGTGCCTACTACAACATGGGCAATGCCCACTTTAAAATGGGCGCTTGGCAAGAGGCTATTGCCGCCTATCAAAGAGCTAAGCGCCGCGAACCACAGCGCGCCGCGATTTATTTTAATACAGCTCAAGCCCATATCAGGATGCTTCAGGTCGCACCTGCGATTAAAGAGTTAGAGCATTGTATCGAACTGGCGCCCAACGATGCCGATAGCTATTACCATCTGGGCGATTTGTATCGCAGCGAGGGAGACTTAGCGCAGGCGCGTGTTTATTTAACCCGTTTTGTGGAGTTGGTTCCCAATGACAGGAGAGTGGAGGGCGTGCTCTCGCTGCTAAAGTCGGCGCCGTGAAAGCCTCGTTTACAGGCGATATGGTCGAGCGCGATATATCGCCCCGCGTCTGGCTGATAGCGCTGTGCGGGCTCTTTTTGTTTTCGTTTTTCCTTCGTTTTCCCTATCCGTCTCCTTCGTGGTGGCACGTGGATGAGCGGGCCTTTGTGCTGCACCCACTGGGTCTGTGGAGCGGCGATCTCAATCCCCATTTTTTTAACTATCCCACGCTGCCATTCTATCTGAGTTCGCTGCTCTACTACGGTTATTACCTGCTCTCGTATTCGGGTTCCGTGCTGCACTTTGTCGCGGAACGCTACTTTGTCGGTGGGCATGATTTGATCGTATTAGCGCGCAGTTTCCACTCGCTGCAATCGGCTTTGACGGGGGTGTTCTGTGCGCTGGTGGGTCGGCATCTCTTCGGTGCTAGAGTGGGCCTATTAGTGGGGATTTCCTTTGCGGTCTTGCCTCTGTCGGTGCGCTTTGCGCATCTGGCGACGGTGGATACAGGGCAGGTCCTGTGGCAGATGGTCTCGCTTTTCTTCGCCGTGCGTTTGGTGCATACGGGGGGGATGCGCGCGGCGGTTGGGGCGGGAGTGTGTGCCGGGTTGGCAACGGCCAGCAAGTATCCGGGAGTGCTGGCCTTTTTTCCTCTGCTGATTGCATGTGCTGTAGCGCCGGGCACGCGCCGGCAGCAGGGGCAGATACTAGTGCTAGCTAGCTTTGGTGGTTTGGCGACTTTTTTCTGCACTTCGCCCTATGTAGTATTGGATTTTTCGTCGGCGTGGGCATCGCTGTCGGGCATGGGCTCGGAGCACCTGCTGTCCGCTTCGCACGAGGGGGAAGGTTTTTCGCTGTGGCATCACATACGCTACAACTTGCGCTATGGTGTGGGTCTACTGGGCGTGGTGGCACTGGCCGTGGGTTTGCTTTATCGAGTGGGGCGCTATCGGGCGGTCGACTGGGTTTTGCTGAGTGCGGTTTTGGTGCAACTGGTCTTTTTGTCGGTTTCCTCGTCGGTGTTTATGCGCTATGCGCTGCCGCTGGCTCCTTTGGTGGTTTTAGTCTGGGGTCGTTTGCTGTGGTTGTTGCCCAAGGGGAAGTGGATTTGGTTGGCAGTGGCGGTTTTGCTATGGTCAGAGCCCCTGTATGGGACCTGGCAGACGCGGTCGCTGCTCTCGGGTGAGGATACCAGAGGGTTGGCCAAGCAGTGGGTCGAAAAAAATGTGCCGGAGGGGACTTGGATCGTCGGATTGGGAGCGATACAGGCGGGGCCGGCACTGGTCACGACGGCGGAGATCTTTGCCCGCGAATACCAGTTTACAGAGAGCTATAAACGCTCCACTCTGGTCGAGGCCTATGCCTGGCTCATGCAGCACGATGAGTTGCCGCCGCTCTATTTAAAAGTGTCGCCGCAGCGCCTTCGCAAGGTAGTCGCACCAGGTGCCGGTCGAGGACACGCTGTGGTGGTGGACTGTTTGCATCCGATTTGCGGAGACCCCGGAACGGATGGAATATGGCTGCGCGAACGCGCTGTATGGCTTGAGGAATGGTGGCCAGAAGGAGCGCGCGATGCGGTCTTCGATATCGTCGATTGGTATTTTTTGCCCATGGGATCCTACGGTGCGAGCAGGCGCAGCGGACCGGGTTTGCAGCTTGGTTATATCGCTACAAACGAGCCGCAGCGGCCGGGGAGCACCGCCGATTTTTTCTATCTTATGCACGGTCTAATAGAGCTCGAAGGGAATGTCGCCAATGGCGATTGGGCATCCGGGTTGGAGCGCAGTCGAGAGTTGAGAGATTCTTCTCTGTTGAACACCGAAGTGCTCAGCCGCGCCCATCTCTATCGCTTCTTTTATTATGCGGGTCTATGCGCTTTTAAGGAGCGCGACTTTACAGCCGCTCGCGCGCACTGGCGACAGGCTGCGCGTATCGAAGTCGCCGACCTCGCACCAGAGACGCGGGCGCAGATGCTCACGGATTTGGGAATGGCGCACGTGCAGTTAGAAGAGTACGAGAAGGGGCTTGAGGTGTGGCGTATGGCGGCCACGCTCGATGTAAATAATTCGCAGGTCCGTTATTATATGGGCCGTATTATTTTAGATCATTTACTCGATGGCGCCATTGCTTTAGCCGCTGCTGATGCCGCATTAGAACTACGGCCTGACTATGTCGATGCCCTATTGCTCAGGGGGGAGGCCCTGGCATCTTTGGGCCGGAAGGACGAAGCGTTAGCAGCCTATCGCCGCGCGCAAAATATGGCCCCCAAAGACGAGCGCATTGACCAGTTGGTCAATGCGCTGAAGCGCTGAAGCTTTTGCTGCTAAAGGTCAATTCGCCAAGATGGACGGAGTGGTGAAATACGTCGTTAGCCCGTCGTGTCCAAGAAAATTAAACCTTAGAATGAATGGCCTATGTTTCCCTTGATATCGAAACTGCTCACGCCGCTCGTCGCTCCTTTGGGCATTGCTTTTATGCTGTGGGTGGCTGCGCTCTGCGCGCAACTTCTTCGGCCGCGCTGGCGTCAGCCCCTGCTCTTGGCTGGTATTGCCGTCGTGCTTTTTTTTAGTTCGTATGGTGTCGGGGGATGGCTGATGGGGCGCTTAGAGAGCGAATACCCCGCGTTGACAGCTGAAGAGAGTCCGCAGGCGGATGTTATTATTGTATTGGGCGGCACGACGCTACCCGCGTTGCCCCCGCGTGCTCATATCGAGGTGGGGGCTGGTTATGATCGCCTCTTGCACGGCTTGCGTCTGTATCGCGCGGGCAAAGCGCCCTATTTGCTCTTTAGCGGCGGTACTATCGAAGTGTTGACGGGTACGACAGAGAGCGAGGCGAAACAATATTTAGCGCTGGCGCAAGAGGCGGGAATTACGGCTGAGCACATCGTGTTGGAAGAGCGTTCGCGCAATACCTATGAGAATGCGCTCTATGCTCAGCAGACCATGGCTGCGCACGGTTGGAAAAATGCGCTTTTGGTCACCTCGGCTTCGCATATGCCCAGAGCGATGGCCGTTTTTAATGCGCTGGGTATTGAAGTTGTTGCCGCTCCGACCGATGTGCGGATCGTCTCGAGTTCCCATTCACTTAGCTTCTTTGATGTATTGCCTACTGCTTTTAGTTTGGAGTTGTCGAGTACGGCGGCCAAGGAATATGTCGGCTGGTGGGTATACTGGCTGCGCGGCTGGATCCACGAGCCCTAGGGGTCTTGGCGTAGTTCGGGCTGTCCACCGCGCGAAAACCCTTGTGCAATCTCGTCACAGCGTTCGTTGTCGGGGTCGCCGGCGTGCCCGCGCGTATACTCCCAGCGGATAGCAGATGAGTTGAGTTCGTCTAATTGCAGCCACAGGTCCTGGTTGAGCACGGGTTTTTTGGCAGCAGTGCGCCAGCCGCGGCGCTTCCAGCCGTGGATCCACTCCGTAATGCCTTTGCGCAGATACTGGCTGTCGGTTACAAGTGTAATCTCATCGTTTGCTTCGATCACTTTTAAACCTTCAATTGCCGCCTGTAATTCCATGCGGTTGTTGGTGGTGTCTTCGACGAATCCACCGAGTTCGCAAATGCGTCCATCCTCGTAGAGCAGGCGCGTTGCCCAACCACCTGGGCCCGGGTTGCCGGAACAGGCGCCATCGCTGAAAATTGTGATCTTAGCCAAGTGGGTCTCCCTTTAAATATTAGTAATCAAATTGCCACGACGTGGAATCTAGCTAAATTATAGGCTTCTGGTAAGGTGTCAATTATAGCAGGTGATGGAGCATGAATACAGAAGACCAAAACTATGATATCGTCGTAATAGGCGGCGGCCCCGGTGGTTATACCGCGGCCGTGCGCGCTCGTCAGTTGGGGTTGAAGGCCGTCGTTGTCGAACGCGAGACCTTGGGGGGTATTTGCCTTAACTGGGGCTGTATTCCCACCAAGGCACTTTTGCGTCAAGCAGAGGTGTGGAGGTTGATAGGCCGAGCCAATGAGTTTGGGCTAGCGGTAGAGGGCGCCACTTTCGATTGGCAGAAAATCATAGCGCGCTCGCGGTCTACGGCAGAAAAACTCGCGCGTGGCGTGGCTTATCTGATGAAAAAAAATGAGGTTGAAGTCATAAAGGGCAGTGGCCGTATCACGCCAACGCGTCAAGTCGAAGTACGCGATGAGCAGAATAAAATAAAGGCCACTATAAAAGCGGAGCATATCCTCATCGCCACGGGCAGCCGACCGCGTTCGCTGCCGGGGATAGAGATCGATGGGACCAATATAATTACCAGTCGTGAGGCGATGGCTTTAGATGCTGCCCCGCGTTCGTTAGCTATTGTCGGAGCTGGGGCGATCGGGGTGGAATTCGCCTATTTCTTTAATGCTTTTGGCGTAGAAGTAACGCTGGTTGAAGGGCTAGAGCAGATCTTGCCACGCGAGGACGAAGAGGTGGCTAAGGCACTGTCCGAGAGTTTGGTGAAACAAGGCATACGCATTGAAGTGGGGGCGCGGATTGACGGCGTCGATACGAATAAAAAAGGGTCCACACTGCGCTATGCGCATGGAGGAAAGCAGCACTCACTGAGCGTCGACAAGGTGCTAATGGCCGTTGGCGTCAGCGGCAATAGCGAGGCGTTGGGCTTAGAGGCGCTGGGCTTGCGCGTGAAGGCTGGGCTCATTGAAGTTGATGGCCGCATGCAGACAAATATCCCTGGCATCTGGGCCATTGGCGATGTGGCCGGTCCACCGCAACTGGCACATATGGCCGCCAACGAGGGCATCGCAGCGGTCGAATTTATGGCTGCCCACCAGCGGCCGCCGGTCGACCGTGCTATTGTACCGAGCTGTATTTATTGTCAGCCGCAGGTCGCCAGCGTGGGCTTGAGCGAAAAGGAAGCACTCGAGCAAGGGCTGGATATCAAAGTGGGCCGCTTTCCCTTCGCGGCTAGCGGCAAAGCCTTGGCCACCGGCGAGAGTGAGGGATTTGTAAAGCTGGTCTTTGGGGCAAAATACGGCGAGTTGTTGGGGGGGACTATCGTAGGGGCCGAGGCGACGGAGTTGATCGCCGAGCTGGCGTTGGCCCTGAAGTTGGAGGCGACCTACGAAGAGTTGCTCTTTACCATTCACGCCCATCCGACTCTGTCAGAAGCCGTTATGGAAGCAGCGGGCGAGGCCTTCGGCGAAGCAATCAATATATAACGGCTGGTAGCTAGGCGCGCATTGCGCTCACGGCCTTTTTAACGGGCCTTGAGCCCCAGTGCGGAGCAAATACAATGAGCCCTATCGATACCCATATACCCCCTCCCCAATTGCCTTCATTGATGCAAGTATTGCCGGCTGAGCCCCTGCTGTTAATGGGAGCTGGACCGGTGCCGGTGCCGACAGAAGTGGCGCGGGCCGGTGGTTTAGTCATCAATCACTTGGGGCCGACGATGGACATGGTCGTGCGCCATGTCAAAGAGCTTGCTCGTTATGCTTTTCAAACGGCGGATCGCCACGTGTTGGGTATCGGTGGACCGGCGTCAGCCGCGATGGAGATGGCTATGGGAAACTTGCTGTGGCCTGGGCGCAGGGTATTGGTGCTCAAGAACGGCTGGTTCAGCGGGCGCTTTGCCGAAATGGCCGCAGGGGTGGGTGCCAGTGTAGAAATACTGGAAGTGCCGGAGGGCGAGCACGTGCGCGCCGAGCAAGTGAAGGCCGAATTAGAGCGGGCTGATTACGATGTGCTGACCGTCGTACAGGGCGAGACTTCCAGTGGCGTCTGTAGCGTTGAGCTGCCCGAGATCGCCGAACTTTGCCGCGCGCACGGCGTGCTCGCTGTAGTAGATACCGTGTGCACCCTGAGCACGATGCCGCTTAAAAAAGACCAGTGGGGAATCGACGTGGCCTTTACCGGCAGCCAGAAGGGTTTGTCTTCGCTGCCTGGCGTGTCGCTCATCTGTTTTTCCGACGCGGCTTGGGCGCAGATCGAATCCCACCCGGGCCCCAAGCCGCACTGGTGTTTGGACGCGCTGCGGGCGGATCAATTCTGGGAACATCAAGCTTACCATTATACGGCGCCGGTTTCTGGGCTCTTAGCCTTGCACGAAGCGCTGCGCCTGATTTGCGAAGAGACGTTAGAGCGGCGTTTTAAACGCCACTACTCCTGTTCAGCAGCGCTGCAGGCAGGCATTGAGAGCATGGGCTTGGAATTGGCTACGCCCGAAGCTCATCGCCTCCATTCCGTGCTTGCCATTAAGATGCCCACGGGCGTTGATAATGCCGCTGTGCGCCGCTATATGTCGCGGCGTTTTATGGTGGAAATATCCGGTGCTTTTGGTCTTGATATCGTACGCATCGGCCAGATGGGTGAGCAGTGTCGAGCTTCCAATTTGTTCCGTGTGCTGCACGCTTTGGGGGCCGCCTTGGCTCGCGAGGGGGTCGCAGTTGATGCCAGTGCAGGCATGGCGAAGTTAGAGAGCCATCTCGCCGAAGTGGAAGTAGATGTGTTATGATGTATTTACTCGCAGCCAAAGGAGACTAGGCATGAGCGACTTGAAGTTCCCGACCTACGAGAGCATCGGCGTGCGGCCACTGATCAATTGTAAGGGCACGTATACCATTATCAGCGGCTCGGTCATTTTGCCCGAAGTGCGCCAGGCCATGTACGAAGCTTCCCAGCGCTACGTGCATTTAGAAGAACTGATGGAAGCAGTCGGTACGCGTATTGCCGAGCTGATGCAGTGCGAGTGGGGACTGGTGACAAACGGTTGTGCCGCGGCGCTGTGTCAGGTAACGGCGGCCTGCGTGGCGGGGACGGACCCGGAGAAGATGGCGCGTCTGCCCGATGCCACGGGTATGAAGAACGAAGTGCTCGTTCAACCGAGCCACCGCAATGTCTACGATCACGCCGTGCGCACGGCGGGTGTGAAGATGATCGAGGTGACGACGCGTGCAGATTTAGAAGCGGCCATCGGCGAACGCACGGCGATGCTATTAGCCTTTGGTGATGCGGCAGAGCGCGGGCAAATTCCGATAGCGGAGATGGCGGAGATTGGCCATGCCCACGGCGTACCGCTCTTAGTCGATGCGGCGGCCGAACGCCCCGATGTACCCAACTACTACTTAGAGCAGGGAGCCGATGCGGTGGCCTATAGTGGTGGCAAGTGTCTGCGCGGCCCCCAAGCCGGGGGGTTGGTTCTCGGGCGCAAGGAGTTGCTGCAGGCTGCTTTTATCAATGGCGCGCCGCACCACGCGATTGGCCGGCCGATGAAAGCGGGCAAAGAAGAGATCATGGGTATCCTAGCCGCCGTCGAAGCGTGGGTGGAACGCGACCACGAGGCGGAATGGAAAGAGTGGGAAGCGCGGCTTAAGACTATCATCGACGTGGTGGAGAAATATCCGTCGGTGCAGACTTCCATACGCGAACCGGGTCGTTCCAACGTGGCGCCGGTGCTCAATATTGAGTGGGAACCACAAACGCTGGGTGCCACGGGCATAGAGGTGGCGCGCCAATTGTCGGTAGGGGAGCCCCGAATTGAAGCTTTTAATAGCGAGCGCGGTTTTTCGGTCATGCCCTATATGATGCAGGATGGCGATGCCGAAATCGTCGCGTGCCGTTTGGACGAAATTATAGGGTCCTTATAGGAGAAAATGATGAGCGATTTGAGTGGTGCCTGGAAAATACAGATTCGTTTTGTGCGCGGTTCAGCGGAGCATTCGATGCAAGTAGAGCAGAGCGGCGACGAGATAAAAGGAGTCTATCGCTCGCAGTATGGCGCGCGCGATCTCAGCGGTAGCATCAGCGCTGGCAAGGTTCAGCTGCGCGTGCCGGTACACTACGAGTCCGTGGGCACGACCTATAGTTTTAGCGGTCAACTCGAGGGCGATGTGCTGCGCGGAGAGGTCGATTTAGGGGAGTATTGGACGGGGACGTGGGAGGCACAACGAGTGGGGTAAGTTGCGAGAGAGGGATGCTCGCGCAGATCATTCAGGGTTGCTGCCATCTCGCCGACGTGCAAACGCTTTATATTGAGCCGGGTAGTCCCTGGTTGAATGCATTTATTGAAAGCTTTCATAGCCGCTTTCGAGACGAATAAGCGAAACGTGGTTTAAAACCAGGGTTAGAGGTGGAGGCCCTCTTGCTCGGTGACATAATCGAAACCGGATAGATCCTGCCAATCGACCTTGCCATCGTAGGTTTTCTGTCGCCCTGAGCCCTGAGTGCGCAGCGGTCCGCTATAAAAAAAGCGCATGTTGGCATCCCGGCGCAGCTTGCCGATGTATGTAGGCCGACGGTCTCGACGCCATCAAGCCATTTCTTTTTGGCAAACTGCCCATCGACGGCCAGGTGCTTATCCTCCGGGTGCAGATAGGGCGCGATCGTGTGCAGATGGGCCAGATAACTATCGATCAAGGCTCGATTCAAACCAATAAAGTCCATCGATTGATCAAAATTGACGCGCATAGGTGCGCGCCGAGAGGCCGCTGTAGCGACTCAGATTGCGGAAGATCACTTTGCCGCGCAACGACAAGATGGTCGTAAACAGATTCAAAAGGAACTGCCGTTGTGGTTTGGTCATCACCCATCCATTAAGTGTCTTTTCGGCCAGATCCATGGTGCCGTTTACCTCGAAGGTTGGTTTCTTTGATTTGGTCGTTGAAGATACCAACGTGAGGAAACGACACTTTTTTGTCAAAATATGTCCACTGTATTGAGGAGTGAAAAATGGAAAGGAAAAGAGTTCTTTTTGTCTGTACATATCATGGGGCCCGAAGCCGAATAGCAGAAGAGTTTATTAAAAGGAGCGCTCCTGGAAAAATTGAAGCTTACAGTTCTTGCTTCGAGTCAGGGGAAATTGGTCCTCTGTCGATAGATGTAATGCGTGAAGTTGGTATTGACCTTCCTGCGGAAGCACCGAAGTCTGTCTTTGAACGACACGCAGAAAAAGATGTGTTCGACTACGTTATCTCTCTTTGCCATGAGGACACAACAGAGCAGTGTCCTATATTTAAAACGACTATTGACGCAATTTACGCGAAAGAGGCTGAAAGAATTTCTTGGTCTGTTCCAGATTTAAAATCGCTTAGTGGCACAGAAGAAGAAAAAAAGTATAGAGCTAGGGATATTAGAGATAAAATAAAATTAGAGGTAATTTCATTTCTCGCACGCATTGGCATTGACGCTGAATTGCATAACCCTTGATTTAACAACGACAGGCTACTATCTCGCCGAATTAACCTTAGAGGTTCAATACCCTTATATCGGCAGGAACCGCCTGCGTGTTAATTCAACCATTATGCAAGGAACTAACTGAATATCTGCAGGCGGCGAAAACTGAAGAGGAATGTGGAGAGGGGATCCGTCACACGAAGGATGGTTCGAACATGGTAGCGACCCAGACTCTGGAGAGATGGATTGGATGACCAACGATTACTGGGGGCATGACGACCTGGGGCAGGCGATCCTCGATGCCCTTGCAGAATCAGGCAAAGACATCAACGCACTGACGATCGACGATCTGGCTCCGTTCGATGAATTCCACGCCGGCGGGAAAGAGGCTACCATAAGGCTGGCACGCTTCGGCGAATTAACGACTGGCGAACGGGTGCTGGATGTGGGTGGGGGAATCGGGGGGCCAGCGCGTAGGCTTGCCACCGAATTTGAATGCCACGTTACGGTGGTTGATCTGACCGCGTCCTACGTGCAGGCGGCCGACGAACTAACGAATCGATGATTTTCCTGCGTACGCCTGGCGAGATGCGCGCGCTGATCGAAGCTGCCGGCTTCCGTACACGCGCGTGGGAGGACATGAAATTCGCCAAGCTAAGTTCGGCGGCCACCGGCTCGCCATATCCGAACCAGGGCATCCAGTCACTCATAATGGTTGACGATCTTGCCACCATCAAAGCATCACAAGTTAGAAACCGAGAAGAGGAACGCATGGTAGGTATGATGGCGGTCCTTGACCGGATATGATGGAGCGATCGCCAAACGACCTGTGGGCCTGGATTGAAGCATCGCTAGTTCTGGTACTCCCCCTGAATCTCCCCCACTGAGATGGAAACCCCGAAGAGTCTATTTATGTTAGTCTGAGGAGGTGTATTGATGGACAGAGTTGGGTGACTGATGAAGGTGCCGAATCGTGCAGATGAAGCAGTGAAGTCGCGGTGCCTAACATGGGTTGGAGCAGGCGGTTCTATTGGTGATTCTTTGTTGGACAGTTGTTTCGCTGGTTTGCATCGGTTGTTCAATGCAAAAGGTGGATATAGCCGCAACTCAGCCCTGCGTTAGTGAACGCTAAAAAACTGATTTACCGAGCATTAAATATATAATGCTGGAGAAAAAATGGATGCAATAGAGCTCAAGTCGATTCAAGCGCCTTTAAAGAAAAAGTATATAGACCACCCCGAATCGGCAGTCATAACGTTAAAAGCAAATGGCCGTATTGGGGAGGGTATAACTTGCAAAATAGAAACGGGATCTGCTCTTGCTGAAGCTGGACTTCATCCTGCAACCGGTGGCGATGGGACTTCTTTGTGCTCGGGAGATATGTTGCTGGAGGCACTAGTTGCTTGTGCAGGAGTTACTTTGAAGGCAGTGGCCACTGCCATTGGAGTAGATCTCCGCGATGCAACTATTAGCGCTGAAGGCGATCTTGATTTTCGAGGTACTCTTGGAGTTTCAAAAGAAGCGCCCGTTGGTTTTAAAAGTATTCGCCTTCACTTTAATTTGGAAAGCGAAGCAAACCAGGATCAACTAGATACACTCATTAAGTTAACTGAGCGTTATTGTGTGGTCTATCAATCCATTTCAAGTACGCCGGCCATTAGTATTTCCTATTAAATTGAACCATTGCATTAGAGATACACTAACAAACGCATGTCGTCGGACGGGGCCGCGCCGCTGATGCGGGCGTTATATGACGAGACAGACTCGTAGTCTTGGCAAGACATGCTTGACCGTAGCTAACGGCAACTGAAAATCCCCCGCACAACATCAGCGGGCCTGATACGGAAAGTATACTGTGGATTCATCGACGTTACTCTCTCCTGAGCAAATTGAACACTTCAAGACCCATGGATATGTGGTCCTGCCGAATGCGTTCGACCAAGCATCTATCGATGATTGGCGAGATCAGATCTGGCGCAAACTGGGATCGAGCCTCGAGACGCCTGAGACGTGGCCTGAAGACGACAAACGTATTCACCGCTACGAGTACGACCCTCCGGAGTCAGCGTTCTGGCGTCATCCCGCCCTATGCGCCTTGGTGGAGCAACTCGGTGGCGGGGCGTTTATCTACGGCCATGGAACACCTAAGATCAGATGGCCACAGCCGGATGAGACCTGGACAATGCCCCAGACCGGTCACATCGATGGGTATGGGGGGCAGTGGCTTCCGCTGATGCTTGGAGCGACGGCGTACCTATACGATGTAGAGCCCCGAGGTGGTGCTTTCACCTATTGGCCGGATAGTCACCATGCTGCGCACCGATACTTTCTGGAGCATCCATCGCATCTAGATGGCCGCTTTCTAGAGGTTGAGGGGTTTACCTGGGACGCCTTCTGTGACAATCCCAAGGTGGGCGGCACTGAGTTCACAGCAAAGGCTGGAGATCTCCTCCTCTGGCATGCGTTCCTCTTCCACAACGGCTCACTCAATGTGAGGTCGTCACCGCGCACCGCATTGATCGCCCGTTTTGATCATCGGGATAGAGATGACCCAGCTTTTCGGCATGAAGTTCCAGAAGATCTTTGGAAGTACTGGGCGATATAGGGGACTGGGACTCATCTCGAAAGCGCAGAGAGTTTCCATATTAGCAAGACTGCTGGATCGACTCTCGATACGTCGGGTTGGTCCGCTGCCTCGTCCCGCTTTCCCTAGCCGGGCTTGATGGCAGAGTTCTATCCTGTCGAATTGCTGATCGGCAAGCCGTTTACATCATCTTGCGGCGGGAGGCCGCAATGGAGATCTTTTTCCCCAACCTTTACCGATTTGCAGGAGAGTCTGCCCGCAAAGAGACTCTATTTATGTACCTAATAGTGAGAGAGGGTGGCAACCTGCTTCTTCCTTGCCAGGATGGTCCCGTGCGTGAGCACTTCGATGACATCGAGGGGTTAGGTGGGGTGGCTACCCCGTTCGTTACGCACAATCACGACGTAGACGGCGTCCTGCTTGAAGCCGTCCAAGATCGATTCGGCTCCAAGCTCTGCTATCACAGCGCCGAACAGGATGCAGTCGCGGATAAGACAAAGTGCCCGTCCGAGGTCTTCGGTGACGAGGGATTGCGGGTCGGGTCGGACTTCCACGGGATCTACTTTCCCAGTTGTTGCGCTGGTTCCAGTCTCTAACACTGGCAGCATGGCGAAAGGCACTTCCTGTTTACGAGTCATGTGATCAACCCGATAGAAGGCGAGTGGCAAAATGGCCTCGATCTCTGGCAATACAGGAACTTGCGTGAGTGGGGCGACCGTGAAATGCCTCCAGATCCAAGGCCTCAGTTGGCCAAGATTTCAGACCTACCTCTCGACTACCGCATGCCGAACGTCTACGTCGATGGCCAAGAAGAGTATCACCAGTTCAGCGATGAAACGCGCACGTCATTCTTCCAGGCTATAGAGGAACAAACGGAGGCAGAGGCAAAGCACGTGCAGGCCACGAACGCGTCGAATCGAACGTAGCTAACAGGAGGAGAATGTGATGACACCGACGAAGCGCGAGGGATTTGGGGCCGCCGGCTCTGCGGAAGCCGCGACCGGAACGGCCGAGATCCAGGGGTTCGAACAGGCGGTCACCGATGAGGCGGCGGCGAAGAACTGGAGGTCCGTTTCCGACCGGAAGATCCGAGTGGGGATCGCGGGGTATGGCGTGTGTGGATTCGGCGCGGCGTTCCATTTTCAGGACCACCCCAACGTGACCGTCGCCGCGGTTGCGGACCTGGACCCCGACAAGTGCGCCGAACTGGCCAAGAAATGCCGTTGCGAGACGATGTATCCATCGTGCGAAGAACTAATCGAAGACGATTCGCTCGAAGCCATCTTCGTTGCCACCGACGCGCCGAGTCACGCGCGGCTCGCCATCGCGTCGCTCAATGCCGGCAAGCATGTCGCCTCGGCCGTACCAGCAGTCTTCGGGTCACTGGAGGATGCCGATTTGCTCTTTGCCGCCGTCAAGGCCAGCGGCCGCAAGTACATGATGTTCGAGACGTCCTACTTCCATGATGATCTCTATTGCATGCGGGAGATGTACCGAGCCGGCGACCTGGGCAAGGTCATCTATTCCGAAGGCGAGTACTGGCACTACTTCGGTGCGCCGTTGGCCGCGCACGGGGGATGGCGCACCGGCCTGCCCCCGCAGTGGTATCCCACGCACTCGAACGCCTACTATGTGGGCGTGACTGGCGGGAGCTTCACCGAGGTCTCCTGTATGGGCATGCGCAGCACTATTGAGCATCTGAAGCCGGAGAATAACCAATTCGGGAACCCGTTCGGCACAGAAATCGCGCTGTTCCGCACCAGCGATGGCGGTATGGCCCGGATGGCGGTGAGTTGGGACACGCCGGGCTTGGGAGGGGAGAGGGGGCGGATCCGCACGGAGAAGGGCACGTTCGACGGCAAGTTCCAGAGCGGCAATACAGACGACGCGCCCCCGGTAATCGCCCGCCCCCCGCTTCCTCCTGGGGTCGCAGCCGGCGGCCACGGCGGCTCGCACGGTTACCTGATGAACGAGTTCGTCGAGGCGATTTTGGAGGACCGCAAACCGCTCGTGGATGTGGCCCAATCCCTCAATATGACGGTCAGCGGCATCGTCGCGCACCAGTCAGCTCTCAAGGACGGCGAACTGATGAAGATTCCGCAGTACACCCTGTAGAATGGCAGGGAAGGACTTGAGAACTCTGATTCGAGGGGCCGCGTTGAGTGCATAGAGCATCTCAATGACTGGGCCCTGAAGCTGGGCCCGGCGTCCAGAAGAAGACTGATATGAGATTCGAAGTCATCAACACGGATGAGCGAGATTGGGACACTTACGCGGACCACATCTTAGAATCGACGGACAAGATTCCTTGAAGGTAGATCGCCCCTGAGATCCTTCTCATTCCCCATCCAACCAATGGTTCAAAGTTGAATCGACCTCAACCCTATCTAACTTCTCCACAAAGCTTTTCACCTCGTCCTGCGTATTGGCTCCTTGTCCGCGCCGCAATACTACATCAATTACAGTAGACAAACTATCTTCTGCCGCTACTTCCAAGCCAGTGCTCGGATTCACGCGCACGCTATGCGTCTCTCCCAGAGGTGCAAAGTCTCTCGCGCCCACGGTCGCTTCTTTCATAAAATCCACCCAGATGGGGACGGCGGCGCTGCCTCCCGTGATTTGCCGGCCTTTAACGTCTACCAATTTATGCTCTTTGCGCTCGTCAAAACCGACCCAAACGCTGGTGACGAGGTCGGGGGTATAGCCCGTGAACCAGGCGTCCGTATTGTCGTTCGTCGTGCCCGTTTTTCCGGCCGCTGGCGCGAGAAATCCCTCGCTGCGCACGCGGCGCCCCGTGCCTTGATCAACTACGAGTTTTAGCAGCGAAGTGATCTGGTAGGCAAGCGCGGGGGAGACCGCTTGGCGCAGGTTTTTTTCGTGGGCGAAGAGCTCTCTGCCCTCGGCGTCGGTGATGCGCTGTACCAAAGTGGGCTCGATATAAAGGCCATAATTGGCGAGGGCACCATAGGCGGCGGCCATTTCCAAAACCGTGACTTCACTGACGCCGAGAGCAATGCTCTGATAGGCGCCGATAGGGCTGGTAAATCCGAGCCTTTGCGCCATCTCGACTACTTTGTCAGGGCCTATTTGGCGCACGATCTGTACGGCGGTGGAATTGGCCGACTTATAGAGCGCCTGCGCGGCGGTCGTCAGCCCAAAATAATGATCGGCAAAATTGCGCGGGCTCCAAGTCTTGCCGTTGACCTCGTAGGAATGATGCGCGTCGTAAAATAGCGATAGCGGCGTGATTTCATCGCTGGCAAAGGCCGCCAAATAGGCAATGGGTTTGAAACCCGATCCGGGCTGCCGACGCGCGCTGAGGGCGCGGTTATAATAGCTGATAAAGATATCGCGCCCACCGACCATGGCGGCGACCTGTCCCGTATGGGGATTGAGACTGACGAGCGCCGACTGCACATACGCTTTGCGCGCGGCGAGTGCCGCCTGTCCATAGGGGGGGAAACCCATGCGCGCATCGAGGGCATTTAACCCGCGTTCGACGGCGCTCTCAGCCGCTTTTTGCTGCCGCATGTCAAGAGTCGTATAGATGCGTAGGGCACCGTAGCGCAGCGCTTCAGTGTCCCAGCGTTGAGCCACTTCCGCCTTGATGGCTTCGACCCAATAGGGGGCGGGGTTGAGCAGCGTGCGGCGCACATCTACCAGCTCTTCGGCGCGCAGACTGTCGTAGGATGCGCGCTGAGCAGCCGATATTTTGCCCATGCGCTGCAAGCGCGTGAGCACGTGTTGCAGACGGCTCGTGGCGCGCTCGGGATGTTGCAGTGGGTTGTAGGCGGTGGGTGCATTTAGCATGCCGATGAGCAGGGCGGCTTGTTCGATGCTGAGCGAGTCGGGTGTGGTGGCAAAAAAGATCGCGGCCGCATCGTGTAGGCCGTAGGCGTTGGAGCCGTAAAAGGCGGTGTTTAAATAGAGCTCTATGAGGCGATCTTTGTAGAGAGGCCGACCGTCTATTGCGCCGGGGAAATGCTGCGCATAGAGTGCTTCTAGTTCGAGGGCTATGAGTATTTCGCCCAGTTTGCGCCGCAGCGTTTTATCGGGTGAGAAGAACAGGCGTTTTGCCAGCTGTTGGGTGAGTGTGCTGCCACCGCGGGTGCCAAAGCCGTGTTGTACATTAGCCCACAGAGCGCCTAAGAGCGATTTGAGGTCGATGCCGGCATGGCGGTAGAAACGACTGTCTTCGGTGGCTAGGAGCGCTGCTACAGCATGCGGGCTGATATGCGCTAGATCGACCCACTGACGGCTCTGGTTAAAGGTGTAGATGCGCTCGCCGCTGGCCGCGTATATCTCGGTGCCCCCTCGCGTGCTCAGTTCGCTGGGGTTTTCGGGCAGGCGCGGTAAGTGGGCGATCGTCTCGCGCATGAATACTACTAGCCAGATCGCGGCGATGAGGAACGCAAGAGCGGCTAGCAGCGTCCCGGCTAGTAGAGGTCGGCGCCAAGCTTTCATTGCGACCCCAATTGGGCAGAGTCGACAGCTTTGGCGCCCAAGACCGCTGGAACGATAAAGCGCACGGGCAATTCGCCGGCGAGCAAGGCATATCCTGCAAATTCGTCGAGATTGCGCACTAAGCGAAGCTCAAAATCTGTTGCCTGGCGCCAGCTGCGGCGCAGGCGCTCTATTTCATCTCGCTGCAGCGAATCGCTCCAAGCCGCGACTAATGCGGTCAGGGTTTCGCCTATAGCGGGTGCTTCGGGCAATGCCTTCCGTTCGCTTTGCGCGCTGAGTAAAGGGCGCAATTTTTCTTGCCATGCGCGCCTATCATCGATGTCCATGCGGGTGAAGTTCCAGGCTTCGGGAGCGCGAGATTGTAAAAGACGGCGATGTAATTCGGGAAAGAGCGAGCCGTCTTCGAGTGCGGTCTGCGCATATATGCGCGCCTGGATTTGGAAACCATCGACCGGTAGCTCTATATGGGCTAAGAGATCGTCGACTTGGGCAAAGGCCTGCATGGATTGGGCCAGGAGGCGCAACTGTTGCGGAGAGAGATCCTGTGGGGAGAGGGCTGTTGTGCGCTTGTGCGAGCGCCAGCGGGCAAAATGAGGGGTGCGCTGGAGTTGGGCATAGTGGTGCGTAAGCAAGTGCAAGGGCAGCTTTTTTGCGTCGATTTGTGGTTCGCGTGCGGCACTGTCTAGCAGGGTTCGTGCCCGGCGTTGGGCGCTGATATTTTGCCAGGTGGTCCCCGCTAGTAGGCGCTGGTCGTTATGCTGCAAAAGCCAGGAGCCGAGGCGTCGTGCCCCCCAATCCGTATCGGCCTCTGCCAAGAGCGCTAAAAGGGCCACCAGTAGGCAGAACAATCCCGGTAGGAGCAGGCCAAGGCCCCAGCGTAACAGCGTTGGTATTTTATACGGGATCGACATAGGGCGATGATACACTCGATTATTGCATGCTGTCAATGAGATGGCGACTTGCCGAATCGACCCCGGCAGTGGTACTTTTGTTCCCGAGGTAAAAAGGGGAGAGCAATGAAATTAGGGTATTGGTTGTTAAGTGGTCTATTAGTGGGTCTATTGTACAGCTGTGGCGGTGATGGTGGCTCGGGGGCGGGGCCAGACAGTGAGCCACTGCCCGATGCGCCGGCCAGGCTGAGCGTGCCTAAAATAGGCGATGGCGAAATACAGCTCAATTGGGGGGCCGTAGCCGATGAAGGCGATGTCATCTACGTCGTCTACCGCGGCGAAGACGATGGTGAAGCCGTGGCAGTGGACTCGACGTTTCGCACGCAGTTTGTCGACCGCGGGCTCGAATACGAAGTCAATTATACCTACTACGTCACGGCCGTCGATAATTTTGGCCGCGAGGGACAGCGTTCAAATGCTATCAGCGGTCAGCCATTTAACAATCTGGCGCCGCTGGCCCCGACGTCATTACGTGCCATCGCGCACAATATAGAAATTTTTGACCAGCTGGAAATCGCCCTCGATTGGGATGTCAACGAAGAGGCCGATTTGGTGGGCTATCGCGTCTATCGCTCGACGGCGCCAGACTTTGCAGTGGCGCCCGATTTTTTGCGTGCTGAGGTGGCAACACCGCGTTTTGAAGACGATCAAATTGAAGTGAGTACCGTCTATTATTATCAGGTGACGGCCTACGATCGCGGCAACAAGGAGAGCGAGGGATCGCTGGGCGCGCGCGATGTGGCACTGCCTGCGGCCGAACTGGTCGAACCCGTAGAAGGCGAACTCGCTCCCGCCCAGCCCGTTTTTACATGGCGGGCCATTGCCGAGGCGCTTTCGTATCAGGTCGTTATCACGACCTCGCCGACGAGTGGCGAGATATCCGCTATCGCGTTGACTGGTGATACGACTGCCGTTTTTAAGGGCCGAGTCCTCTCGGGCAATCAGGCGGCCGTGTTGGAGTCGGGGGCTATCTACTACTGGAAGGTGATTGCGAGCACGAAGGAGGGCGGCGTGGAAAATTCGGTGAGTGCAATAGAGGACTTCAAAGTTCGTTGATGGAATTTTGTATTAATGCTAGTTGATAAGGGGGCTCTTAGCGTAGTCGAGACGCTGTGTCGCGCCGGGCATCAGGCCTTCTTGGCTGGCGGCTGTGTGCGCGATATGTTGATGGGGCATAGCCCCAAAGATTGGGACATTGCCACCGATGCCAGCCCCGCTCAAGTGCAGAAACTCTTTGCGCGCACACTGGCCGTCGGCGAGCGCTTTGGCATAGTCGTCGTCGTTTTGCAAGAAGGGCAGTACGAGGTGGCGCGCTTTCGCCGCGATGGGCCCTATACCGACGGTCGGCGTCCCGATCATGTCGAAATGGCCGATGCGCGCGAGGATGCCTTGCGCCGCGACTTTACGATCAACGGTCTATTCTACGATCCCGCCACCGATCAAGTCATCGACTATGTCGGTGGCCGCGCCGATATAGAGCGCGGCATAGTGCGCGCTATTGGCGACGCTCAGCAACGTTTTGAGGAAGACTATTTGCGCCTTTTGCGCGGTGTGCGTTTTGCCGCTCGCCTCTCGTTTAGTATTGAATCCGAGACGTATAAGGCCCTGTGTCAGTTAGCGCCGCGCATTGCCAATACGAGTGCTGAGCGGGTTGCCGAAGAGCTGACGCGCATGCTGACGGAGGGTGATGTCGTGCTCGCTTTGCAGCTCTTGATGGATACGGGGCTATTGGAAGTTTTATTGCCAGAAGTCGCCGTGCTGCACGGAGTTGAACAGCCGCCCGAATTTCATCCCGAAGGCGATGTCTGGACGCATCTTCTTTTGGTGATGGGGCAATTAAAGAATCCCTCGCCGGAGTTGGCTTGGGCGGCGCTGCTACACGATATCGGCAAGGAGCCGACCTTTGAAGTGAGCGATCGCATTCGCTTTAACCGCCACGATATAGTCGGTGCTAATATGGCAACGGATATTTGCAAACGGCTGCGCATGTCAAAGCTCCGCAGCGAGCGCGTGTGCGACTTAGTGGCTCAGCATATGCGCATCAGCAATGTGCCCGATATGCGCGAGAGCAAGCGCAAGCGCTTCTTGCGTCAGGACTGTTTTTCTCAGCTGCTAGAACTGCACCGCGCCGATTGTATGGGCTGTCATGGTAAGCTCGATCTCTATGAGTACTGCGTCGAACAAATGGGGACTGTCGGCATTGAAGAATTGCGTCCCGAGCGCTTGCTCAGCGGGACTGATCTTTTGGAATTAGGCCTAAGAGCGGGGCCGCGGATGGGGAAGGTGTTGGCGAGGTTGGAAGATGCGCAGCTCGAGGGCCTGATCTCTACGCGGGACGAGGCTATTACGTGGCTTAAGAAGCGCTACAGCGCCGAGTTACACACCGCTAGCTGAGCGATTTTTATTTGGTTTTTTTCGAGGCTGGAAACGGGCTGCGCCTGCAGGTTGACCCATTCGACCCATGGGCGGCCCTGTGTTGATAGCAAGACCGTAGTTTTAGTTCAAACCGCAGTTGAGCACATCGACGATGCGGCCGTGCGTAGCCGGCGACATCAAATAGAGTCCAGCCCAACCCTCTTCTTTGATCCAGCGCACCTGCTCGGCGGCTAACTCTGCTCCGGCTTCAGCCTGATCTTCGGCCTTCTCGTATTTTCCCAAGCGCGCAAAAACCTCATCGGGCACCACCACGCCGGGCACGGCGGCCATGCGACGCGCGTGCTCGAGGCCGGCCAGCACCAGGACGCCGACGAGTACGGGTACGTCTTGGCGAAAGCTTTCGAGGTGTGATAGGGCCTCGTTGCGGTAGGCGGGTTGCGTCATGATATAATCGACACCGGCATCGAGCTTGCGCTGCAATTTAGCTAGTTCACCTTCGATATCGAGGGCTTCGGGTTCGAAACCAGATCCTATGGTAAAACGGGTGCGCGGGTCCTTGTGCGTGCCCAACGGCTGGCCGCCAAAGTCGACGCCGGCGTTGAGATGGTTTTGCACGTAGCGGATCAGGGCCGGAGAGTCGAGATCGAATACGGCGCTGGAGCGCGGGTAGGTGGGCGACATTTTGGGCGGGTCACCGGTTATGAGCAAGACATTGTGGATGTGGTTGGCCCAATAGCCAATAAGGCGGCTCTGCAGGCCCATCGTATTGAGGTCGCGCGTGGTAAAGTGTGGTATCAGTTCTAAGAGATCTCCATCTTCCCAATGCAAGCGGCTGCGGATGAGATGGATAAAATCACCGGGCGGCATCAGCGGGATGCCGCGCGAGCCGTCCGTCAGGTCGAGTGCATCGGCGAGGCCGCAGGCGGCTAATTCCTCGACAAAGGCGAGGCGAGCCTTGATGCCACCGGTGCCACGCGAAGGCAGCATTTCGACGCTGACGGCGAATTCACCGCTGAATATTTTGCGTGAGAAAGAGCCATTTCCGCACTTGGTCGCGGCGGGTGTTGGCGCCAGTGCCTTCTCCAGTTCTACCGTGGTCTGCACGCGCGCGCGGCCCAGGCTGCGCAGGTAGTTGTGCATCTCGTTTATATGGGCTGGGTGCACGTCGCAGCAGCCGCCGAGTAAGCGCACGCCCCGCTGTACTACCTCGCGGGCGAAGCGCCCCATAAACTCGGGGTTGACGCCCGTTAAGTAGCGGTGGCCGATGCGCTGGAAATCGCCGCCGTTGGGCATCAGGGAGAGCTGTATACGCTCTGTTTGCACGGCGTCTAAGGAACCGACGGCGTCTAAGAAAGCACGGGCCTCCCACGGCGCGCAGCAGTTGACGCCTATGACCTGAGCGCCGAGATCGGCAGCCGTTCTGGCAAAGAGCTGCGGGTCTTGGTCCCAGCTGCCATCGCTGTGCTGGTGTAGGGCCATATGCACGATGACGGGGGGCGGGTTTTCTAATTCTTGTACTACTTCTAACACAGCGCTGACGTGCAGAAGGGAAGTGAACGTCTCCAAGAGCAGTGCATCTACGCCGGCATCGACGAGGGCCTTGATCTGTTGGCGATAAATGGCTCTCGCCTCTTGCGGCGTTTCGCGCACGTCTAACGTCGGACCGATAGATCCCAAAACAAAAAACGGATCTGCATCCGTATTTTTGCGAGTAAATAACTCGATAGATTCGCGCGCTATGTGCACGCCGTTGCGGTTGAGTTCGTCGACGCGTTCGGCCTGGTCGTGCGCTTCGAGATGAGTCTGGTTGGCGGCGAAGGTATTGGTCACCAATGAGCGAGCGCCCGCCTGTAAGTATTCGAGGTGGACCTGGCGCACGAGGTCGGCGCGATCGCAGTTAAAGCTCTCGTAGATATGGTTGCTCTCGGAGAGGCGGCCGGTGCGCTCAAAGAGCAGAGAGCCCATGGCGCCATCGCAGAGCAGCGGACTCTGTTTTATATAGTCTAAGAAGTTGGACATAAGGTATTTTAGTATGCACTTATAGGCAGGTGTAAAATTGGCTAAATCCGAATCGTATTAATATATCAAGATTTACTGATATATACAAGCGGTGTTCGATAAGTTATTTAATTCAGGTTAGTTTAGCCTTCGTTTGTTATGGGTTCAGGTCGTTAATTTAGCTTTTTACCGAAATGGTCGGCAAAGATAAAGAAGTCGTCGAAGTCGACGTCGCCGTCGGCATCAAAATCGTAGGCGGCGTCCCAATTGGCCTCCGCGCTCGTCAGGCCAAAGTGGTCGGCGAAGGCAAAGAAATCGTCGAAATCGATCTGGTTATCGCCATTGAAGTCGCCGACGAAGGTGGGATCGGGATCGCCGAAATCTGGGTCAGAGGGGTTGCTGGCAGGCGCTGTATAATCGACGAGCAACTGTGGGTGCCGGTTAGGGTCGTTGTCGTCGCGGCTGATAAAGCGCTTGGAGGTAGGTGTTTTTGTTTCGTCGCCGATGAGGATCCAGCCAGAATTGCTCGCGGTAGAATCAATCCACACTTGAACATCTGCCTTTAGTTGCTCCGAAGCCCAGGTATAGGTGCCATTGCCGTCGATGGTTTGGCTATCGCTGGCGCTACTTATAAAATCGCCGCCGGCACTAGTCCAGGTCGTTGTGGGGAAGAAGGTGTGCAGCCAGGTGGCATCGCCGGTCTGGGCGCTGCCGCCACTACCCTCGCCGCGCGCGCCGACCGAATTGGCCTCGCCCCAATCCGATAGGAGGCGGTAAACCCCTACGGGCGTGCCGCCGGAAATTGTTTTGTCCATCTGCAAGACGAGGCTAACACTGTTTAGGGTTGAGCCTGTGGGTATTGAAGATAGATCGAAGTGCAGCAGGGCGCGGCGCTTGCTATTGCCGGCCGTGGTGCCGCTAAAGAGATAGAAACCGCCGCCGTTGCTGAGCGTTCCGTCGCTTGATTCGTAGAGCGTGTTGTCTTTGTTGGGAGTCAGCGTAACGCGGTCGGCATAGAGGGAAACCGCCCATAAAATGCCAGCTATAAAGACTACTTTTATCAAGGTGAAATTCTCCTGTACTAATTACTTGTACATGTATTGGGCTTGTTGGCGTCGACCTCTTAAATGTAGATGCGCTGTAGGCCTTAAGAGCTAGTAGAATGAGGGATGCGATCCAAGCAGGCGATCACATCTTTGGGCTGGATGCGCTCTTTAAAAAAGAACACTTCGCCAGGCACGTCCTTAAAGTCGTCTTCATTGACATTGAGGTTGCTGGAAACGGCGATGATTAGATCTTTGCGCTGGGCTCGGCGCAGTTTTTCCAGTTTGCGGCGCAGATACTCAGGCCGCCAATAGCCCATGATTTCAAAGAGAGCAATGCGCCCGTCGGGGTGGCGGAAGGCGAAGTCGGGGATCATCACCGTCTCTTTTAAATTGACCAATTCACTCTCGCGTTCCATCTGCCATTCGGTCTTGGTCTGGGCAAAGCGTTTGGCAAAGGTTTCCTCTAAGAGGGAGTCGTATAGTTTTTGGTCCTTATAATGCGAGACGAGCGGGGATGTATCGTCGAGCACAAACTGCTGGCGGCGTCCGTCTTTGCGCAGGATATCGGCCTGCATTGACCAGCGCGTGCACAGAAGCAGCGCCGGGAGAAATACCGCCATCTGCAAACCGTATTTCTGCGAGTGGCGAAAGAGGCTCACGGGGCCGTCGAGCGAAATTTCGTAGCCGGCGTCGATATCGCCTTCTATCGTGTGTATTAGGCGGTAAAACTTTATGAACTTAAAGAGCTGCTTGTAGCGGACGGGCAGGTTTCTGTGCACGCTGAGTTTGAGCACTTCGCAGCGGTAGAGCATGGCCTGCGCCAGCGCGACGTTGTAGCGGTTTAAAAGGTGGTGGGCGTCGGGGGCCGTAAAAGTCGAAAGCAGGTGGTTTTGGGGTAGGTCGGCAAAGAGGCCGCGCGCTATCTCCTCGCTGGAGACCTGGTATTTTGTCGCGACTTCTTCGAGCACGTGCTCGCGCTGGATTGGATAGATCAGACTGGGTTCGCGCACGATGGGGTGGTGCTCGCGGGCGGTAGAAAACACTTCGCGGCGTAGCTCTTCGGCCGGCAGCGGTCCTTCTATGTGGAACTCGCAGTGGTCGTCGAAGAGCAGCTTGTTTAGACCGCGTTGCACTCGGTAATCGGTGCGGTCGCCTTCGTGGGTGTCGAGTGCCTGTTTGAGCTCTTTGCGGCTGTGGCCCTCGTGTCGACTGAAGATATCGATCAGTCCTTGGGCTAAGCTGATATATTTTTCATCCTCAGCATCGATATAGCGCGGCGTTATAAAGGGTCCGCGCGAACGCGTGAGCAAGAGGTCGGAAGTAAGCATTACTCGTCCTCGTAGGCTTCGTGACGACGGCGACGGGCGCTGATGCGGTCTTCCAAAGTGTCGGAGGAGACGACCTCGTAGAGCACGGCCTGTTTGCCCTGGCGTCGGCGTAAAATGCGCCCAAGGCGCTGCACGTGTTCGCGGATCGTGCCCGACCCCGAGAGCACGACGGCGATATTAGCTGCGGGCATATTGACCCCTTCGTTGAGCACCTTCGAGGTGACGAGCACGAGATAATCTCCCGCATTGAAGGCCTCTAATAAGTGCTTTCTTTCTTTGGTGCGCGTCAGGTGCGTAATGGCCGGGACCAGAAAAGTCTGCGAGATATGGTAGACCGTTTCGTTGTCGTTGGTAAAGACGAGTACGCGGTCGCGCGGGTGGGCTTTGAAGATCTCTTCTAATACGCGCAGTTTAGAGGCGGTGCCTAAGGCGATCTGGCGGTGGCGGCGATAGGCCAGCATGGCGCGGCGTCCAGCGCTCGAAGACGAAGATAGCTGTACAAAACGACGCCAGCCGTTGAGCGAGCCCATGCGGATATTCTTTTCCTCTAAAAACGCGCGATACTCGTCGTGGGCTGCTTCGTAGGCTACGCGTTCTTCGGCGACCATCTCGACGGGGCGGCGCTCGACGCGATATTCGGACAGGTACTCGCCCGAAAGCTCGCGGATGCCTTTCTCGTAGACGACGGGACCGACCAATGTGTTGAGCCGTACATGGCGGCCATCGGCGCGCTCGGGCGTGGCCGTTAGCCCTAGGCGATAGGGGGCAATGCTCATTTCGGCGCTGTGGCTGTACATTTCGCCGGGCAGGTGGTGGACCTCGTCGTAAACGAGCAGGCCAAAGCGGTTGCCGTAGCGTTCCATATGCATATAGGCGCTGTCATAGGTGCTAACGGTTATATCGGCCAACTCGTGATAGCCGCCGCCGAGCAGGCCGATCTCAGTCTCAAAACACGTGCTCAGCAACTCGTACCATTGATTCATAAGGTCAATCGTAGGAGCCACAACGAGGGTACTGCGCTCGACGCTGGCGATGGCCAACTGGGCAACCAAAGACTTACCGGAACCCGTGGGCAATACGACTACGCCGCGGCGGCCGTGCTGCTGCCAGGCTTCTAGGCTTTCTCGCTGGTGCGGATGCGGTTCGGGTGCGTCTTTGAGAGAGAGTTGTAGCGTGCGATAGCGCGGTGCGGTGTTTTTGTAGGCGACGGCTTCGTCTTTTAAAAATTCGCGGCTTTCTCTATAGAAATGGGCCTGGGCGCGAAAATGGTCGGTGCGCGCGTCCCAGACAAAAGCCGAGGGGACGGCTTCGTCTATATAGTCGCGCAGAACGAGGGTGCCTTCTTCAAATGTGAGGCGCATGGGATCCGTGCTAAAGAAGCTTTGAGTTGGGTGCTGGTGATAGAAAGGATAGCTTGGCGCCATGCTATCGGCAAGCGAAGTGTGCGTTTCCGTTTCCGCTCGAGAAAAATTGACCGCCTAATCTTTCTAAGCAAAGCTCATTTTAAGAAAAATCAATGTCCGCGTGATGTTTTTGTGATGATTACCATTCATATTGTAATCAAGAGGGTTACCCATGCGAGTATTAGTTATAGGGGCTGCTTGCTCTACCGGCCAGTGGGTCTGGAAAATATGGCGTTGCTCTTGTCCAAGGCATGGAATTCAGATGCGCGTTGCTTTCATTTGCACGATCCAGAATTGCTCTTTGTGGGGTTGGCTCTGCGGCTGTTGGGGCGTCGGGTTGTATACGACGTACACGAGCATTTCCCCCAGGCTGTCATGGTGCGTCCCTGGGTGCCCAATAGGATGCGGCGAGGCCTATCCTGGTTGGCCGATCGCGTCGAAACGGCCATTGCTGGCAATTTAGATGGCGTGGTCGGTGTCGTTGATGAGCAGGCCAAGCGCTTCTCTCGGCGGCCCTTCGCGGCGGTGAAAAACTATCCGCGCTTGGAGTGTTTCTCCCCACCCAAAGAATGTCGCCACGCCCGCTTTGAACTGATTCACCTAGGTTCGTTGTCGGAGGCGCGCGGCGGTTTCTTTTTGCTCGAAGTGGCGCGCTTGTTGGCGGAGCAAGGCGTGGGCTTTCGCCTCCTCTGTCTGGGGAACTTTCACGGGGTGGCGGCACATGACCGCTTTATGGCGTTGCGCGAAGAGTACGGGCTTTGCGATCAAGTGATATGGCGCGCGGGCAATATGAGCTACGAGGCGCTGGGGCCGCTTTTGCGCCGGGCCCGAGTCGGCCTGATTCCAGGTCAGGTGTCAGAGCAGAACAACCTACCCTTTGTGCCGACCAAACTCTTTGAGTATCTGGCCTGCGGATTGCCGGTGGTCTCTAGCGATTTGCCCTCCTTGCGCCGCTTTCGCGATCAAGGCAATTGGGGCTATGTCGTTAAAGCGGACGATGCGCAAGCACATGCTTGGGCCATTGCCCACCTGCTAAAAAACCCAGACGAGGCCGCAGCGCTGGGCCGACGCGGCCGACAGGCCGTTGAGCAGTGTTGGAATTGGGATATAGAGGCTGAAAAATTAGTGCGATTTTATCGCGAAATATTCTGCGAGCGGGAGGTGGATCATGCGTTATAATTCTCGAGGGCGCTTCAAGGCTCTATGGGTTGCTGCTATCGTATTGTGGATCGCACCTGCTGGAGTTTGGGCTGGTGCTTGGAGTCGGGCTCCGGGTTCCTATTACGCCAAGGTATCGGGGCTTCTATACCATTCAGAGGATGTTTTTAACGATATGGGGCGCCGCGCACCGATGGGCATGGATGGCGAGCGTTTTCGCGCGGGGCAGAGCTTTCTCTATCTGGAATACGGTCTGCGCGACGGGCTGACGCTCGTTAGCTCGTTGAGCGCAGGGCGCTTGGTCAGCGAAGACCAATTTGTCGAAAGTACGACCTGGGGTGTTGGCGACGTAGAGGTGGGCATCAAGTATCAGTTGAGCGAGGAAGTGTTGGTTGTGGCGCCACAGTTTACGCTCAAAGTCCCCAGCGGCTATAATGCGGATTTTGACCCGTC
>JBLHGI010000032.1:0-28607 GCA_047616505.1 Planctomycetota bacterium | reverse complement strand
GCGCATGCAGCGATAACGCCCTGCACAGACTGCGCTTTTGCGGTGTCGTTTGAGCTCGGTGAGTTGACAGTTTATAAAGACGAAGGGGCGTGCGAGGAAGCCGAAGAACTGGAGGGCACTCGCCTGCGTTTGGCTCAAGGCAATGAAGTCGTAACGACAGGCGGCGGTTCTCCGCGCTTTGGTCTCTATAAAGAGTCGGGCGGAATTTGGCAGCAGGTGGAGATGGGCTGGTCATTTTTGTTGTCTACTGCGTCTCAGCAGCAGTGGCTCTTCGGTTTTTCCCAAGACTGAGTGTTTATCACCCTTTTTATGAGGCAATATGGACCAAACTACGCTGGGACCGACACTGCGCTTCGGCCTGATGGCAGACGTGCACAAGGACATTATGCACGATGCCGATGCTCGCTTGCACACTTTTATCGAACACATGCAGGCGGAGTCCGTCGATTTTATCGTGCAGTTGGGCGACCTGTGCCAGCCGACCGAACAGAATCGACCCTTTCTGAAGGTCTGGGAGTCGTTTAAAGGGCCCCGCTACCACGTGCTAGGGAATCACGATACCGATGGCGGCTTTACACGCGAGCAGGTTTTAAAATACTGGTCGATGCCCGCTCGGTTCTATTCCTTCGACGAAGGCGACTACCATTTTGTGGTGCTCGACGGCAACGACGAACGCGAGGGGCGCGCGCCGGGATACCCCCATTTTATGGCGGCTGACCAATTAGAGTGGCTGCGCAATGACCTAGAGCAGGCGCAGCGGCCGACTTTAATCTTCTCGCACCAGAGCTTGGAGGATATGGAAGACCCGGAGCAGGGCGTGGAAAATGGCGCCGAAGTGCGGGGGGTGTTGGAAGAAATCAATCGCCGCGCCGGCCGGCCGCAGGTCATCGCCTGTTTTAGCGGGCACAACCACGTCGATGCGCATCGTTGTATCGGGGGAATCCACTATATACAGATCAATAGCATGTCTAACTATTGGCTGGGGGATGCATACCAGGAGATCCGCTACAGCGAAGAGGTCGATCGCGCGTTCCCGTGGATCAAATACACGGTACCCTACGAAAAGCCGCTCTATGCGCTGGTCACACTGGGGGCTGACGGCACGGTCGAGATCGAAGGCACGAGCAGCGAATTTGTCGGAGTCTCCCCTTGGCAACAGAATTATCCATATACGCACATACGGGAGCAGATCGTTCCCAAGATTAGCGACAGGAAGTTGGTCGCTGGGCAGATCAATAGCGCCCAATGAGTCAACAGCCTTCGCCTAGGAAACAGCTCTGGTGGTGCAATATACACCACGTGATCAACGACGGGTATATCGCCAGCCTCTCGCTGTTGCTGCCCTTTATCGCGGCCGATCTGGGGCTGAGTTATACGCAGTCGGGTCTGCTAAAGACCGTTAGCCACGGCGCCATGAGCGCGGCGCAATTACCGGCCGGATTTTTAGCTGAGCGGCTGGGAGAGATCTTACTCTTGGGCAGCGGCACGGCCTTTTTTGGTCTGAGTTATGCCGGTCTGCTCTTTGCCGTTAGTTATCCGATGGCCCTGGCCGCGGTGTTTTTTGCCGGCGTTGGCGGCGGGGCTTACCATCCGGTGGGCACGGGGCTGGTGGCCGATGCTTTTCCCGCCGAGGGCTCAGGGTCGGCCATCGGCACGCTCAACTTCTTTGGCGATGTGGGCAAGGTCTTGTTTCCCGTCTTAACTGGTTTTTTGCTCGTGGAGGTAGGGTGGCGCGGCAGCTGCGGTCTATTGGGTGGCATCGGTGTGGTGGTGGGTTTGTTGTATTTGCTGGTCTTTCGCCATCAGATCGCTTGGCACGCGCGGCAGAGGAAAGAACAGAAAAAGGAGCAGATTACCGCTAAAAAAGAAAAGGGAGGTTGGCGTAACTTAGTGCAGAGCTGGGGCATCGCCCAACCCAGGCAATTTGGGCTCTATGCCGCTATTGGCTCGCTGGACACGGCGATTCGCTCTGGGGTCATGGCATTCCTGGGTTTTCTTTTGGTGCGTCAGGGCGTTAGTGGAGAGGGAGTCGGTTGGTGTATGTCGCTGACCTTTTTGGGTGGGGCGATGGGCAAGCTGCTCTGCGGTATGCCCATGCAAAAGTTAGGGGCCGTCAAGCTGATCTTAGTGACCGAACTGTTGATGATTGCGGGCTGTTGGTTTTTGCCCGAGTTATCTGGTGGTTGGTCGCTATATGTATTTTTACCGCTCTTTGGTTTCGTGCTCAACGGCACTTCGTCGATCATCTATATCGGTCTCGTGCCCACGTTTGCAGCCGAGCGCCGCAGTCGGGGTTATGCCCTGTATTATACGATGACCTTTGTCGCGGCGGCAGCGGCGCCTTTGTTGTTTGGTCTAAGTGGAGATTGGTGGGGGTTGGACGCCGTTTTTTATTTGGCGGGCGGATCGATGCTGGTCGGCTTGCCGCTGACAGTGTTTTTGCGCGCGGACGCGGCGTGAAAATAGGATAGAAAAGAAAAGATGCATGCCACTCGCGTTGTAGCGATCGTTTTTTGGCCAAGCCAAATTCTTTAGTTCAAGCCTCCATACCACCCAGATCCAACTCGTCGGCCAAATGACAGCTAACCTCGTGGTCGGGCGCGATCTCTCTGAGCTCTGGCACGTCCGTTTTGCAGGCGTCCTGTGCGTGGCGGCAGCGCGGGTGGAAGGGGCAACCGGGCGGTGGATTCGCCGGGTCGGCTACTTCGCCTTGTAGTATAATGGGCGCTTGGCGGCGTGTCGGGTCCGCCAACGGCGCGGCGGCTAACAGTGCTTCCGTGTAGGGGTGGCGCGGGCGACTGTAGAGGGCATCCACGGGCGCGTTCTCGACAATTTTCCCCACGTACATCACCGCGACGCGGTCGGCGATATGGCGCACGACGCTCAGGTCGTGGGCGATGAAAAGATAGGTCAGCCCCAGCTCTTGTTGCAGGTCCTGTAAGAGGTTGAGGATCTGCGCTTGTACCGAGACATCGAGCGCAGATACGGGTTCGTCGGCGACGATGAGTTGGGGATTGAGCGCTAGAGCGCGGGCGATACCGATGCGCTGGCGCTGACCACCGGAAAAGGCGTGCGGGTAGCGGCGCATATGCGCTGGCTCTAAGCCGACCTGCGACATGAGTTGGCGCACGCGCTGCTCGCGCTCTGAACGGTCCTTCATGCCGTGGATCAGCAGCGGTTCGCTGACGACTTCGAAAACGGTCATGCGCGGGTTGAGCGATGCGTAGGGATCTTGGAAGATCATCTGCATATGGCGGCGCAGCTCTTTGAGGCTGGACTCGGGAGCGGCGACGATGTCGACGGCTTTTCCGTCGAGGTGAAAGACGACCTGGCCATCGGTGGGGCGATAGGCGCGCAGCAGCGTGCGGCCGACGGTGGTCTTGCCCGAGCCACTCTCGCCGACGATGGCCAAACACTCCCCTTTATTTAACGAAAAGCTGACGCCATCGACGGCTTTGACTTGGCCGACGACCTTGTCGAAGAGGCCACTGGTGATGGGGAAGTGCTTTTTGAGGTTGACGACTTCGAGCAGTATTTCTTCTGCCATTAGGTAGCCCCTTCCCCCCGGCGCAAACAGGCCGTCAAATGTCCTTCTTCAATTGCGTGTAGCTGTGGGCGTTCGCCCACGTCGCAGAGGCCGGGTTTGCATTCGTCGCAGCGCGGGTGGAAGGCACAGCCCTCTAAGCTCTGGAAGGGGTCGGGCACGGTGCCGCGGATCGCTTCTAAGAGACTTTTGCGCTCTATGTGCATACCCGGCAACGAGCGCATAAGCGCTTCGGTATAGGGGTGCTGCGGGTCGGCGAAGATGCGTTCGACATGGCCGTATTCGACGACGCGGCCCCAATACATCACGGCGACTTCATCGGCCATCTGCGCGACGACGCCGAGGTCGTGCGTTATGAGCAAGATCGCCATATCGAGATCCTGCTGTAACTCGCGCATCAGCGCCAATATTTGCGCCTGGATCGTCACGTCGAGCGCGGTCGTCGGCTCGTCGGCGATGAGTATTTGCGGGCGGCAGGACAGGGCCATAGCGATCATGGCGCGCTGGCGCAGGCCGCCGCTCATTTCGTGTGAATATTGGTCGAAGCGGCGTCCAGAGTCGGGGATGCCGACTCGTTCCATTATGTCTACAGCGCGCTCGCGGGCACCGCGTTTGTTGACATCCATATGCAGGCGCACAGCTTCGGCAATTTGGCTTCCCACAGTGTGGACCGGACTGAGGCTGGTCATCGGCTCTTGGAAGATCATGGCGATCTCGGCACCTCTGATCTTTCGCATCTCTTTGCCGTCGGGGGGCAGCTTGGTCAGGTCTACATCGCCAGAAGGCTGGTGTAAAATGACGGAGCCGTCTGTGAGGCGGCCGGGGCGCTGGATCATTTGCAGAATCGACAGGGCCGTAATGCTTTTGCCACAGCCGCTTTCGCCGACGACGCAGAGGGTCTTGCCGCGCGGTATCTCGAGGTTGACGCCGTCTACGGCGCGGACGGTGCCTTCGTCGAGAAAGAATTGGGTGTGTAGGTTTTTTATGCTGAGTATTGAGTTCACATTGGGCTGCTTGTGTGACGGAGGGTGCTCGGGCATCCCCTTCGCTCATTCTCGCCCGACGTCCTGTCGGGCTCCGAGGTAGATTCTCCTACGCCACATCCTGTGGCTTCGGGGAATCTAAATCCGCTGCGAGGACACCCGAGCATCCTCCTGCAGTTAACCATCTTAATTAATAAAAGCATAGAAATCCTACTCTGAGAGATGGAGAAGGAGTGCGGTGAGGGTGAAACCGTCTCTTAGGGTGTTTTCTTTTATCATCGTTTTTATTTTCTCAACTGAGAACCATGTGTAGTCGCGTACTTCGTTGCGGTCGAATTGGCCCGTGGTGCTCAGGGCTTTGCAGTGGACGATATGGAAAACTTGGTTGGCGATGCCGTTCATAGGGGCGTAGGTGTATATTTTTTGAGCATCTTCCGTCTCATAGCCCGTTTCCTCGCGCACTTCGCGCTGGGCCGCGTCGAGGACGGTCTCCCCCTTATCTATAACGCCCGCCGGAATCTCCCATTCAATTGTATCCGTTACATAGCGATAGGCGTGGACCATCAGTATCTGCCCGTCCTCGTTTTCGGCAATCGCCGCGACCGCATCTCTCTCAAAGTCCAAAAAGTGATGGCGATCTATAACGCGCCCGGCGGGGAATTGCACCTTGTCGGCATACAAATTCACCCAGGAACTCTCATAGATAACCTCCCGGGCCAAACGCCGCGGCTTCTCACCCTGACTATCTGCCATAGGGATCAGCCGCATCCCGCAACCCATCGCCAACAAAATTGAACGCCAATACCGTCACGATCACAAAGACCGCCGGCGTCAACAGCCACGGCTGCATCGCCACGGCCTGCACATTCTGTGCCTCCTGTAAGAGCACGCCCCAACTCGTAATGGGCGGTCGCAGTCCTAACCCGAGAAAACTCAGCGAGGTCTCGCCTAAGATCATACTCGGTAGGGCCAGCGTTAGGCTGACGACGATATGGCTGGTGAAGCCAGGTAATAAATGGCGTCCCATAATGCGCGCCTTGCTCGCGCCCAAGAGCGTGGCGGCGGTGGCGTAGTCCTCTTCGCGAAGGGCGAGTATCTTGCCGCGCACGACGCGCGCCAGCCCGGTCCAACCCAAAAAGGATAGCACGACAGTGATGCCAAAATAGACTTGTAATGGGGACCAATCGGAGGGCAGCGAGGCCGAGAGCGCCATCCACAGTGGAATCGATGGAAAGGAGCGCAGTATCTCAATTAGGCGCTGGATGAGATTGTCGATCCAGCCGCCATAATAGCCGGAGATCGCGCCGATGCTGAGGCCAAAAACGAAGCTCAGCGCGACGCCGATCAGGCCGACTGTCAGCGAGATACGCGAGCCGTAGAGAATGCGCGTGAGCAGATCGCGGCCCAGGGAGTCGGTGCCTAAAAGGAATAGAGTGCCGCCCTCGTCGACGCCGATAAAGTGGGTGCTCGTTTCAATCAGTCCCCAGAATTCATAGCTCGGTCCCTGGGCGAAAAAGCGCAGCGGATAAACTTGGCTCTCGTCTTCGACATATACTTTGCGCAGCGTTTCCGGATGGCGCATGCCTTTGAGCCCGTGTACGAAGGGGATGATATGGAGGCCGTCGGGACCGATCCAGTGCAGGCGCTGTGGCGGCGCGTAGATATATTCGAGGTGCTGGTCGTCTAAGCCATAGGGCGAGAGGAAGTCGCAGAATAGGGCGCTCATATAGAGCACGAGCACGGCCATGCCCGACCAGACGGCGAGGCGATGCTTGCGGAACTTGCGCGCCATGAGCTGCCACTGCGAAGCGGTGTAGAGATCTTCGCCTTCTTTTATTTGTACGGCTTCACTCATAAATAAGTCGGTGCCTGAAAAGTGTCTTGGTAGTCGCCGCGCTCTTTGGCGCGCATATATTCGCGCTCCCACGGCGCTTCGCGCAGGCGCGAGGGGCTGTTGCGCACGTCGAAGGGCATCTCAAACGATTCTGGATAGTGACTGTAGATCATTAGGCGGCGCGGTCTGCCGGAGGTGTTGGGGCGCGAGTTGTGCACGACGAGCACGTGGAAGATCATAAAGGTGCCGGCCGGAGCCAGCATATCTATGCCGCCACCGTGGTCGATGAGAGCGGGGTTTATTTGCAGGCCATTTTCCATGCGCTCGTGTTCGAGGTGTTTTTTGTGCGAGCCGGGCCAGATGCGCAGCGGGCCGTTGTTGGGCGTGCACTCGTCTAATAAGAGCGCCGAGGAGAGCACGCTCTGCGGGTAGTTCTGCGCGGCGTAATAGGCCCAGTCGTTGTGCACGGGGAAATAGTCATCCAACTCTTTGATCGGCAGGCCTTCGACCTTTTGGGGCAGCGGCTGTTTGTAGTTGAGCTTTTCTTCCATCAGTACGGGCTTTTCGCCCATGATCTGGCGTAGCGGGTCGACGATGCGCTGGTCGGCGATGGTTTTAGTAAAAGCCAGCGACAGGTCGTTGACGGGCTGAATTTTGCGCACGACCTGCGCGTCTTGTGAGGTCTGCAGCCAGTCTAGGCGGCCGCTCAAGCGCTGGTGCATCAGCGAGGAGTTGAGCATGAGCTCTAATAGGTAGTCCGACTCGTGTTGCAACGCTTTGACTTCCTCGGGAGAAAAAAGGTTTTCGAGCACGAGATAGCCGTTCTCTTCGAAGAAGTCGAGTTGGTCTTGTGATAGTTTACTCATAGGGCTTTATCCCATTTTAATAAGTGCTAAGCCAGCGGCTATGCCCAATACGCCGATGAGCTTGAGTCTTGTAACGTTCTCGCGCAAAAAAATAAATCCGAGTATGACCCCTACGACAACGGACGACTCGCGGGCGGCTACGATATAGCTGACGGGGCCCTTGGTATAGGCGAACAGGATCAGCAGATAGGTGCCCAGCGAGCCGAGGCCTATAAAGGCGATAGAGCGCCAGTGCTGTCGCGCCGTTGTGCCAAAGGTGCCGCGGCGGTCGCGCCAGACAAAGGGCCATCGCAACAGCGTGCTGAGTATCCACATACCGCTGATATAGTAGACCGGCTGCATGTGGGCGACGCCTATTTTGTCGACGATCGAATAGGTGACGATCGACAGGCCGACATAGAGGGCCAATTTAAAGCTGTGGCGATCGCCGCCGCGCATAAGGGCCGGTGCACCAAGTGCAAAAATTCCGCAGAGCACGCAGCCGATACCGACCGCGCCGAGTATCGTTATTTCCTCAGCCAATAGCGCCCAACCCGCCAGCGCCGTCAGTCCGACGCCCGAACCACGGGCGACGGGGTAGACCAGCGATATTTCGCCGTGCTCATAGGCCCAGGCCAATAGCGCAAAATAAACGGCGTGTATGGCGCCGGTCGCCAGCAGGCAGATTACGGCGGGCGGCGTTAAGAGCAGCGGCACGCCCTGCCAGTACATATATGCACAGATAGGCAGCATGATGATATTGCCCAGCGCAAAGGCGAGCCAGAGTATGGCGATATCGCCGGCGACGTTGCGCGCGGCCAAATTCCACAGCGCGTGACCGACGGCCGCCGTTAGCACTAAGGTCCAGACTTCGGCGCTCATGGACCGTCCATCAAATAAACGTTTAGCTCTTGCCTTCGTAGCGGATGCGCGGGTCGAGCCAGAGCAGCAAAATATCCGATATCAGCGTGCCAATAACGGTCAAGAAGCTGAGTAGCATCACCATCGATCCGGCTAGATACATGTCCTGGTTTTGCAGTGCGCGCAGCAAGAGCGGGCCGACGGTCGGCAGGCCTAGTACTACGGCTACAATAACCGAACCCGAGACGATTCCTGGCAGCACCCAGCCGATGGTGCTGATCAGCGGGTTGAGCGCGACGCGCACGGGATACTTGACGAGTAGCCTCCACGGCGACAGGCCCTTGGCACGCGCCGTCATCACATACTGCTTGGGGAGTTCGTCTAACAGATTGCCGCGCATAACGCGGATGAGCCCGGCGGTGCCAGAGGTGCCGATGACGATGACGGGGATCCACAGATGCGCGATCAGGTCGGCAAATTTGGCGACGGACCAATCGGCTTCGACGTATTCGGGCGAGAATAGACCGCCGGCGCTGATGCCAAAGACGGAGTAACCGACATACATAAAGATCAGGGCCAAGAGGAAATTGGGTGTGGCCAGACCGATAAAGCCGAGCACGGAAAAGGTGTAATCGCCCCACGAGTACTGGCGCACGGCTGAGTAGATACCGATGGGGATGGCCAGAGCCCAGGTAAAGAGCAAGGTGAAGATCGAGATGACGACCGTCAGAAAGAGGCGCTCGCCGATGAGTTCTGTCACCTGGCGATTCCACTCGAAGGACATGCCGAAATCGGGCCATTTAAAACCGGGCCAGTTGAAGGAACTGGTGCCGTCTTCGTGATAGACCGATAAGTAGGCCCCACTCTCTTGGCGCGTAAAACCGAAGGGCAACAGATTATTGAGCCATTTGCTATACTGCAAAAAGAACGGCTCGTCGAGGTTGTAGCGGCGGCGCAGGGCTTCGACCTGTTCTTCGGCGACGGACTCCCCCGTTTCTTCCAAAGCGGTGATATATGAAGTCAGATAGTCGCCGGGGGGCAGCTGAATCAGCGCAAACGATATAAACGAGATCGCAAAGAGCGTCGGCACCATCCAAAATAGGCGTTTTAAGATCAGGTGAAACATATCAACCTTCGTCTATGGCGTATGATTCGGGGGCGGTGGCACCGGGCGTGCGCAGCGGCCAACAGCCGACGGCGACTTCGGGCACGTTGCGGAAGGTGTCCTTGACGATAAAAAGCGGCGGTATAGCGCCGACGGTGCCGATGACCCAGAGGTTCTG
This sequence comes from Planctomycetota bacterium, assembly GCA_047616505.1. GTDB lineage: Bacteria > Latescibacterota > UBA2968 > UBA8231 > UBA8231. The sequence goes on along the minus strand of JBLHGI010000032.1, from coordinate 19,257 downwards.
TCGATTGATTTCGAGGATTTCTTTAAAGAGGCGGATCTGACCTTCTTCTTCGACCGTACGCTCGAGTTGGCCGAAGAGCTCGATGACGCGCAGCATATCCGTTGTTGGTTCGGTGCCGAGTTTGCCGTCGGAGCGATACCAGCGCGCGTAGTCGAGTGCGTGGAACGACGAGTTGCTATAGGGCAAAAACCAGCGCGGGTCCAAGGTCGGAATGGTCTCGCCGGCGCCGCCCCAGACTAAAACGTCGCAGAGCAGGGCGTTGCGGCGCTGGGCGTAGAGCTGTCGCGCCTGTGTTTTGACCTTGGCTTCGACGCCGACTGCGCGCCAGTTGGCGGCGATCATTTCGAACATCTTGCCAGCGCCCAGCATAGTAGAAGAGGTCTCGATATGGATCAGGAGCGGTTCGCCGTCGGGGCGCAGGCGAATGCCGCGATCGTCGCGTTTTTTCAGGCCAATGCCATCGAGTAGTTTGTTGGCCAGCGCGGGGTCGAACTCGAGATAGGCATAGGCGTGCTCGGGCACGTGATAGGCCGAGATCGGCGGCGGCGAGATCTGCCGCGATTCGCCGATGCCCAAGAAAGCGGCCTCGCGGATGGCGTCGCGGTTAATGGCGTGCGACATGGCGATACGGAAATCGCGCTGGTGAAAGATCTGGCGCAGAACGAGGTCTTTGTGGTTGAGATTAAAGACGATGGCGGTGTTGCTGTCGCCGCCGTCGAGCCAGTGGCGAATTTTGTAGCCACCGCGCTTTTGGTTGGCCATAAATATAGGGTAGTTCTGGAACGTCAGATGGCGGCCCTGCATGCCGAGCTCGCCGTTGATGGCTTTGATGTTGATCGTTTCCAGGTCGTAAATTTCGAACGTAATGCGGTCGATATAAGGCAGTTGCTGGCCCTCGTTATCCACTTTCCAATAGTAGGGATTGCGCACAAATTCGGAGGGGCGCGCCGGCGGTGGTTTGCTGACGACCCAGGCCCACAGGCGTGGGCATTCGATATTGCGGTAGTCGAGGCGGTCCTGGAAGAGCTGGTACCAGAAGTCCTTGCCCATCGTGCGCGCCTGTTTTTCCAGCTCGGCGACGGGTGTGTAGTGCGGGTGGAATTGTTTTAGATAGTGCGCCGGATAGCGCACGAGCTGGTAGCTCAAATTGGAGGCCATCATCTTGAGGAAGAGGCCGTAGGGCTCGGCGTAGCGAAAGCGTATCGTATAGTCGTCGACTTTTTCGAACTGGACCGTGTTGCCGCCCTTGCGGTATTCGGTGGGAATGACGGGCGTCAGGTCGGCATTGTGCAGCACGTCTTGGTACCAGAACGCGATGTCGTCGGCAGTGAAGGGGTGCCCGTCGGACCATTTGACACCGCGGCGGAGGTAGAAGGTGTAGGTGCGGCCCTCGTCTTCTATGTCCCAATGCGTGGCCAGGTTGGGCAGGATTTCACGCCCCATTGGGTCCCAGCGTACGAGGCCGTCGTAGGCCAGTCTGTGCTCGAAGATGCCGATGTCGGAAGGGCTAGTGCCGTGGCGGGCCCAGGTGCCGCCGTAGGGTCCCAGTTGATGTGCTGGGTGAATTACGAGTGGATTTTCCGGCAGGCGCTCGGCGACCGGCGGTAATTCGCCGGCTTCGACGCGCGCGGCGAGTGCGGGGGCTTGGCCAAAGGTGCGCGGCTTGTCTGCGGGCCACTCGCTTATGCTGTGCAGCGCCTTGGGTTCGGTGGCTTGGCGCTCGGGCGCTGGGATGGCTTCTATACTGGCCATATCGACCTGGCCGGCCCCCGAGAGCCAAAACGTGACGTGGGCGAGCAGGCCAGTCAGCGCGCAGAGCACGATAAAGACGAGGCCGAGGCGCGTGGCAAAATTGTGTCGGAAACGAATGTTTTTTAAATCGAGCATGGGCCTTAGTATAAAGAGGGAAGCCCGTGAGGGGTAGTGCTTGACACGGCGGTGGTCGATATTCTATTTTGAAGCACTCATACGAGAGCAATGATGATGATTCGATTCTATACCACGCGACTTAGCGGCCGACTTAGCGAGCTTCTCGAAAATCGAGGCTCGGGAGGGGTATGGCCGCGTTTGTAGCTGAGTGTAGCTGCTTTTAAAAACGTCCTACCGCTGCCGGGCTTTACTCTGGCGGCATTTTTTATGTCCTGATCAATCGCTGCCAGAAAATATTTGGTGGCGATTTTTTTGTCAGGGGGAGATCATGAGTGAAAGCTACGAGTTTGTCAAAATAGAGAAGAAATGGAACCGTGAGTGGGGCCAAAAAAAGACCCATGTCATCGATCTAAACGCCGCGACCAAGCCTTATTATAATTTGATGATGTTCCCTTACCCATCGGCCGAAGGGCTGCATATGGGCAATATGTTTTCCTATGTCGGTAGCGATGTGCACGGGCGTTTTAAACGCGCTCAGGGCTATGATGTTTTCGAGCCGATGGGTTTTGATGCTTTTGGCATCCACTCGGAAAACTTTGCGCTGAAGACAGGGAGACATCCGGCCACCTTGATCCCCGACAATATTCGCAGTTTCCGCCGCCAATTGCAGCGCATGGGAGCGATGTTTTCTTGGGATTACGAGGTCGATAGCACGACGAGAGACTATTATCGCTGGACGCAGTGGGTCTTTGTGCAACTTTTTAACAAAGGGCTGGCCTATCAAAAAAAGGCAGCGGTCAATTGGTGTCCGCAGTGTCGCACGGTGCTGGCGGCGGAGCAGGCGGCGGGAGGCGTGTGCGAGCGCTGTAATGCGGCGGTCGAGCAGCGGCCTATGCTCCAGTGGTTTTTGCGCACGAGTGTCTACGCACAGCGCCTGCTGGACAATTTAGAATGGATTGACTGGTCGCAGATTACCAAAACGGCGCAGGAGCGTTGGATTGGGCGCAGCGAAGGGGCATCGGTGCTTTTTTCCGTTTGCGATAAGGATGCGGAGGTCGAGGTATTTACCACGCGGCCGGACACGCTGTTTGGTGCGACCTATTTAGTGCTGGCGCCGGAGCATCCGCTGCTAGTGCAGGTTACCAGTGCCGCGCAGCACAGCGCGGTAGAAGCGTATGTGGAGCAGGCTCGACAGCGCACGGCCATCGAGCGCCAGGTCGCCGGCGAGAAAACGGGCATTTTTAGCGGGGCCTGCGCCTTGCATCCACTGAAGGGAGAGGCGATTGAAATATGGATTGCCGACTATGTACTGATGGAGTACGGCACGGGGGCGATCATGGCGGTGCCGGCGCACGACGAGCGCGATGCTGATTTTGCGCGGGTACATGAATTAAAAATAATTCAGGTAATAGAGGGGGGAGAAGGTGAGGCGGTCTATAACGGCGAAGGGAAACTAATCAACAGCGGCGTTTATGACGGTTTGGGCAGCGAAGAGGCCAAGGGGCAAATCACGGATGCACTCGTAGAGCGAAACAAGGGCCGTCGCCAGGTGCAGTATCGCCTGCGCGATTGGTGTATCAGCCGTCAGCGCTATTGGGGGCCGCCGATTCCCATTATTCACTGTGATCGATGTGGTCCCGTTGCAGTGTCCGAGGAAGAGTTGCCCGTCGCGTTGCCGCAGCTGGCAGATTTTGCCCCGGACGGCTCGGGCAAGAGCCCACTGGCACGCGCGCCGGGCTTTGCAGAAGTGGTTTGCTCGCAGTGCGGTGAAGACGCGCAGCGCGAGACGGACGTGAGTGATAATTTTCTCGACTCGGCGTGGTATTTCTTTCGCTATCCGAGTGCAAAAAATAATAAAATCGCTTTTGACCGCGAACTGACAAAGAAATGGCTGCCGGTGGATATGTATATCGGCGGCAACGAGCACGCGGTGCTGCATCTGATGTATACGCGTTTCCTGACGATGGCTTTTAAGGATATGGGACTGGTCGATTTTGAGGAGCCGTTTAAAAGATTTCGCGTCAACGGCATGATCGTCAAAGACGGTGCCAAGATGAGCAAGTCGCGTGGCAATGTGATAAGTCCAGACGAGTATCTGGACCGCTTTGGCGCGGATGCGCTGCGCGCCTACCTGATGTTTGCGGGCAACTTTCAGGAGGGCGGCGACTTTCGCGACGGCGGCATTCACGGCATCGTGCGCTTTTTGGAGCGGGTCTGGCGCTATGTCGTGCAGAACAACTTTGTGAAAGGGACCATAGAAGATGGTGAAGTGCTGCGCGTGCTACACCAGAAAATAGACAAGGTCACGGGCGACTTAGAAGCGCTGCACTACAATACGGCGATAGCGGCGCTGATGGAATTGCTGAATAGTTTGCACGAACGCCAAACTCACTACCGCGAGGCCGTCTGTGTGCTGCTGCAGCTCTTGGCCCCTTTTGCGCCGTTTCTAACGCAGGAGCTGTGGCAATGCTTAGGGCAGCCGGGCATGATATGTGATGCACCTTGGCCGCAGGCCAACGCCGAACTGATGCACGAGAAAGAGGTAGAGTGGGTTGTGCAGATCAACGGCAAGGTGCGCGATCGCTTGGAATTTGCAGCCGATGCGGCTCCCGATATAATTAAAGAGGTGGTATTGAGACGCGAGCGGGTGCGGGAGTGGATGCGAGGTAAAGAGGTAAAAAAAGTGGTGGTAGTACCGGGCAAGCTGGTCAATGTGGTAGTGGGTTGAGTCGGCAGGAAAATCGAATAAGACAAGGAGAAGAGGTGCATGTAGACGGAAGGAGAAAGGGCTAGTCGGCGTGCTCAGATGCCGTCTGGGACGCGAATAGTTGTAAATGGTCGCACGTTGGAGCAGAGCCACGCACGACTCAATGAGCTGTTAGAGGTGGGCCAGAGCGTGCTAGATGTCGGCTGCGCTACCGGGGCGATTACGCGCGATATCGCCGAGCGTGTGCTACAGTGGCTCGCGGCGCCGCAGATGGCCTTGCTGAGCATGGTGCAGACCGTTAGAGTCGGAGGGCGGGTAATCGTGCTCGATTACGACTTTGTGCGACGGATTGGCATTTGGGCCGAAGTGGCCGCTTCGCGTGGACATCAAATGGTGGCAGATGGTTTTGTGCGCGAGGCACAGCGCGCCGCGGCCGAAGTGGAGTATCGGCTCTGGATTGAAGGTGAGGACGAAGTGCAGGAGATGCACCTGGTCGCCGTCGAAGGGGTGCGTGTTTTATAGGAGAAGCGATCTGCGTTGGCTGCGTAAAAGATAGCGTTCGCAATACACTAAAAAGGATACACATTATGTCGGCACAGTGGGAAAGAGCAGAGCAATTTGCGAAACTGCACGAGGGAGCGGGGATCTTTGTCCTGCCCAACCCGTGGGACGCCGGATCGGCAAAAATGCTGATGCAACTGGGTTTTGCGGCACTGGCGACGACGAGTGCGGGTTTCGCTTTTGCCCTTGGGCGACCCGATGCTGAAGGGGCGCTACAGCGCGAGGAAGCGTTAGAGAATGTGCGGGCTATTGTAGAGGCCACGCCGCTGCCCGTTTCTGCCGATTTGGAAAATGGCTTTGGCGACGAACCCGACACATGTGCCGAAACGATTCGCCTCGCGGCGGCAGCGGGTTTGGTGGGTGCTTCGATCGAAGATGCAACGGGAAGACAAGATGAGCCGATATACGCCAAATCGTTGGCCGTCGAGCGCGTTGCAGCCGCAGTGGAAATGGCCAGATCGCTGCCGTTCCCCTTTGTATTAACTGCGCGTGCCGACAACCTAATTCGCGGCCGGAATGATATAGAGGATACGATTGAGCGCTTGCAGGCGTATGCTCTAGCTGGTGCCGACGTGCTCTATGCGCCGGGTTTGAAAAGCAAAGAAGAGATGGTGGCCGTAGTGGCTGCCGTGGCGCCGCAGCCGGTCAATGTGATCATGGGTATTTCTGGGGCTCATTTTTCGCTCGCCGAGTTAGAGGAGATCGGAGTCAAGCGGGTGAGCGTGGGCTCAGCGCTGGCGCGTGCGGCCTATGGTGCTTTTTGGCAAGGTGCTCGTGAGATACGGGAGCGGGGCACGTTTCAGTTTTCCGAGCAGGCGATTCCCTTTGGCGAGATCAACGCCATAATGAAGGACCGTGGAGGAACCAATGCTCACAGATGCTAAATACCAGTGTTTTCGCCAGTTTAACAAGCTGCCCTTTGAGGCCATCGCATCTTCTCATTACTCGATCAATACGCCGACTGCCGCGCGCTATTTTTCTTCGGATAGCCTGCAGGACCGCTTGGTTAGAGAACTTGGTCGGCAACAGGTGCTGCCGGTAAAAGAGATTCTTGAGTCGTTCGAATTCTTCCAGCGCGCGCGCAAGTATGTGCGGGCGAAATCCATGGCGGATTTGTGCTGTGGGCACGGCCTGACGGGCATCTTATTCGCTCTGTTTGAACGCTCCGTAGAGCGTGTGATGCTCGTGGATCAGCGCGAACTGCCCAGCTATGCCCAAGTGCTCGACTGCGCCATTAGGGTCGGGCCGTGGGTCGAGGAGAAAGTGCAGTTCAAGGTCTTGAAGATGAAGAATACTGCGGAGCACATCGAACCTTGTGCGTCGATTATTGCCACGCACGCCTGCGGCTCTCTCAGCGATCGCTGTATTGACTGTGCCCTCCAGGTCCAGGGTGCGATTGCGCTTATGCCGTGCTGTTATCCCAGCCGTATGTGCGCGGCGCCAGCCGCTATCCATTTGGCCTTTGGCAGCGAGTTGGCATTTGATATCGATCGCACCTATCGGCTGGAAGCGGCCGGCTACAGCGTGCGCTGGGATGCTATCCCCAAGGAGATTACGCCGATGAACCGCGTTTTGCTGGGAAAGGTTGGGGCCGGTGAGAAAGGCTTGGGTTTAAGCGCGCTGTAAAAAATTAATGCAAGAGCAGCATGGACCTTTGCTGTGTCGTATGCCCTGCCGCTAACTCGTAGAGATAGGCACCGCTACCGGCCCGCTGATTTTTTTGGTCCGTGCCATCCCACGTTGCGATTTGTTTTCCAGCGGCCTGATGGCTATCGACCAGCGTTTTTACATGCTGCCCTAAGCTATTGTAAATCGTAAGGCGCACTTGGGCCGGAAAGGCGAGAGAATAAGGGATCGTCGTCGAGGGGTTGAAGGGGTTGGGGAAATTGGGCTCGAGGTTGAACTGCTCGGGTAGCCCTTGTTCTTTTTTGATATTTGTCGAGGCGTCTAGGCGGATGATAACGGGGGCCATACCGACTTTGAGCGTAAAATTTTTGCTAAAGACCTGGCCACCGTGGCGGATGATAACCCGATAATCGCCGAAGAAACCGCGAGCGGCGAAATGGCCTTCGGAATTTGTTTGGCCCGCTTCGCGCGTCCACCATTCTTTGAATACGAGGTCCTTGTAAATCTGTGCATGCGGCCTGGGGGTCCAGTCCGTGCTGTAGAGGGCGGCGGCGGGGCGCCAGTGCGCCTTCTCCCAAAAGCCCCAGAACTGCAGGCCCTGCACGGCGGGGTGGCTAAAGAGGGTCGTCATAAAGTCGCGCGTATAGTCGTTGAGCAGGGCCTGATCCGCGGTGTTGATATCGAATTCGGTTATTTTTATATCGAGGCCAAAACGGGCGTAGCGGTCTAGTAGGCTCAGCAGCTTTTCAGGTGGCGTTACGTTGTCGCCAAAATGGCCCTGCATGCCGATGCCGTTTATGGGAGCGCCCTGTTCTACGAGGTATTGGATGGTGCCGTCGTAGTGGTTCTGGTGCGCAATGTCCTGACCGCTATTGCTCAAGATGCTGTAGTCGTTGATAAAGAGCGGCGCCGAGGGCAGGTTGCGCCGGGCGGCGTCAAACCAGTCGACCATGACGCGTTGGCCACTCAAGTCCATGAGGTCGTGGTTGTCATAGGGTTCGTTGATCACGTCCCATTCTTCTACGAGGTCCTTGGTCGCCTGCGTAATCTCATCGATGTGCTCTATGACGATGGGAGGCACGAGGGTGGCGGCCTCGGTGTTTTTTTCAAAGTCCTTGATGCGCTGGGGCAGGTTGCGCCAGCTGGGCCAGACGAGCACGTGGCCGCGGCGGTGGAGGTCGTTGTCCTTGAGCCAGGCGAAGCCGGCCAGCGTTCTGGCGCGGCTGAATTTGTCCGTGCCCCAATCGCCATCCCACGGTGGCCACTTGAGGGCGTTCTCATTCGATGCGGCATTAAAGAGCTCTTTGACCTTTTCGCGATAGATGCGGTCTTCTTCCGCCGGGCTGCTCAGCCGCCACATCTGTAGCGCGGCACCAAAGAGAAAGGCGTGGCGCTGCATCTCGACTTCGATTTCTGCTTGGGCCGCTGGCTGGCCGTTGGCATCTAGGATCTCCAGCGCAAAGTCTCCCTGACGGTGCTCTTTGATACGCTCTTGGGCTGCGCGGCGCCAAGGGGCATCTATTTCGCGGCCGGCATAAGTAAGTTCGGTCTGCGGCAGGTCCACGATCGACCTACTCTCGCCATAATAGAGCACTTCGAATTGGGCGATCTCGATGGTCTGGCGGCGGCTGCCGACGCCAAAATTTATAGTGGCTTGGCCGGCGGCGTAGTCGTCGATAAAGGCGAAGGGGAAAAAGAACTCGCGCCAGATGGTGCCGACGCTAAAGCCTTTGTGCAGCGACTTGTCCCAGTCCGGCGAATTTTTCTGTGCGTAGATGGTGGCAAAGACTTCCCCCGTCTCGTCCGTAGACTCGGTGCCGCGCGCCCAGAAATGGATCAGTGCGATGTCGTTTTTGGCGATGGTGCGGGTCGTTGGGTTGCCGACTTCGACGCTCCAGGCAGCTCCTTCTTCGTGCAATACTTCGACGCGTAGTGCTTGGCTAAAGAGGGCGTGGTCGACGTCGACTACGCGGCTGCGGGCGCTGCTCGAAGAGGGAGAGCGACTGTTGTGGAGAAAGTCGTCTTGGGTCAAAGTTACGCCGCCGTCGGGCACTTGCGCATGGGCGGCGTGCAGCGAAAAAAGGACGATGACAAGAGCGGAAAGGTAGGTGGTCATATCAGTGCCTGTAATAGATGTGAAGCGTTAGGGCGTATCCGTCGATAGCGAAAAGGGTAGGTCGCGCTCTGCGTGGGGGCGGTCCACGGGCTGGTCCGTCATCGTAAAGTGCAGCGTGCAGCCGTTGGTCAGCGTATCGTGTGTTATATCGGCTGCAGCGTGTGCTGCGCCGTCTACCTGGACCCACTGCACATAGACGTTGCGCGCGCTGTTTTCCGGTGCTTCGATAACGAGCTCTTTGCCGTTGGACAGGTGTAGGGTGGCCTTTTTAAAGAGCGGGCTGCCCAAGACATAGGACGGGTGTCCTGGACAGAAGGGGTAGAAGCCCAGCGCTGAAAAGATATACCACGAGGCCATCTCGCCGTTGTCCTCGTCGCCGCAAAAGCCGTGCGGCGAGTAGAGCTCGTCGAGCACGCGTCGCACCCAGTACTGCGTGCGGTGGGCGGCGCCGGCAAAGGGATACAAGTAGAGCACGTGGTGCACGGGCTGATTCGAATGGGCGTATTGGCCAAAGTCGACGGCGGCCATCTCCGTCATTTCGTGAATTTCGACATTGTAGGGGCCGACCTCAAAATGCGGCGGCAGCGCCAGCATGGTATTGAGTTTTTCTACGGTGGCCTCGGGGCCGCCGAGTAGTTTGATGAGACCCGCTGCATCGTGCGGCACTGCCCAGGTACACTGCCAAGCCGAGCCTTCGATATAGGCGCCGCCCCAGCGGAACTCGTCGAAGGGTTCATCCCAAGAACCATCGCGCAGGCGGCCCTGCATAAAGCCCGTTTCTTTATTGAACGTATTGCGGTAATAGAAGGCGCGGTCTCGGTACTTCTCGTAGTCTTCTTGGCGACCGAGTGCTTTGGCTACCTGGGCGAGACAGAAGTCGTTATAGGCGAAGTCCTGGGTGCGCGAGGCGGCGTGTTCGATCTCGTCGTGCGGGACCCAGCCCAGGGTAGCAAAGGCCTCGATACCGCGGCGGCCGTAATTGCCGGCTTCGTCTCCCGGCTGCGTAGCATTCTTGAGCATGGCCTCGTAGGCTGTCTCTAGGTCGAAGCCGCTTATACCGCGCGCGACGGCATCGGCGACGACGGCGTCCAAATGCGTGCCGATCATACAGGCGCGGTAGCCGGGGCTGCTCCATTTGGGGAAAAAGCCGCCCTCGCGATAGGCCTGCACCCAGCCCTCGACAATTTCGGATAGACGCTCTGGATCGAGCAGGGCCAAGAGGGGGTAGACGGTGCGGTGCGTGTCCCAGAAGCCGTTGTCGGCATAGAGCACGCCCGGGTGCAGCTGACCGTCGTAGGGGCTGAAGTGATGGGGCTGTCCGGCCGCGTCGTATTCGTACCAGGCGCGCGGAAAGAGATGGGCGCGGTAGAGGCAGGAATAAAAGGTCTCTAGCTGCTCGTCGCTGGCCTCTTCGATGTGGATGCGGTTGAGTACGGTATTCCAGGTGGTGGTCGATTCGGCGAGGATCGCATCAAAATCGCGCTGGCCGACCTCGCGTTCTAAATTTTTCCGGGCCTGTTCGATGCTGATAAAGGAAGTGGCAATACGCGCGGTGATGGGATCATTTTTTTGGCCATTTTTCGGGTCGAGTTCGAGAAAGGCACCCAGGCCGTCGCCGCTCCGCTCCGTTTCATTTTCCCATACTTCGCTGTCTTTAAAGAAACCGCCACCGGTCGTCGGAGCATCTACCTCTATATAGAAGTAGAGGGCGTAATTGTCGGGCACGCCGCCGCTGTTGGCGCGGGTGAAGCCGCTTAGGCTGCCGTTTTCTGTATCTATATTAAAATGACATTCGCCCTCGAAGAGATCGATGATGAGCCGCGCGGATTTTCCGGCGGGGAACTGCAGGCGCATAAGGGCGCAGCGTTCGGTGGGGGTGAATTCGACCGTGGTGCGGTAGCGGCCTAGTATGGTGCGAAAGTAGTGTGGGCGCAGCGTTGTATCTTGTTCGCGAAAGACGGAGGAGCGCTGCCAAGCGGGTAAAAATCGACGGCCGCTCTGCGGACAGAGTAAGAAATTTCCGTAGTCGCCGATCCAAGGGCTTGGTTGGTGCGTGGCGCGGATGCCTTGTAGCTGGCGCGCGTCGGGTTTGTAAAAACGCGTGCCCTCTTCCGTTTGCGGCGCCCAATGCGTCATAGCAAAGGGGCGGGCGACCAAGGGCAGCGTATTGCCCTGAGATAGGGCGTGGACGGACGTGGTTCCTTGGGCGGGGTTGGCGTAGTCGACTAAGTTGCGCATGATCGTTCTTTGTCTCTGAGGTGGTGGTGAATAAAAAGTCGCGATTCTAAGTAAGTGTGTAAGTGTACTATTTTTGCGCCATATATAAAAGGGTGGGCAGGAGGCGTTAAATTAGCGTTATAGTCGACTTGATGAGAAAGGCTTCTGGTTAGAGACCAGAGGCCTTTCTATATTGGGGGCATGGACAAGACCTTAGCAGAGACCTTCCAACACTATAACACACTGCGCAGCGAACTCAGCTTGTGGTTAGAACAGAGCGCTCAACGCGACGGACCCGACCGCCACAGTGGCGGTGAGGACGAGGCTAATTATGCGCTGAGCTGGTTCCCGCATTTTTTGCTTACGAGAGAAGAGGCGGTGGCCGAGCGCTTTCGCTCGCTGCTGTCCGATCTAAAAAACTGGGTCGACGGCGAGTGCGTGCACGGATACGAGCCCGAAGCCGAAGCGCATCACGGCACCGAACCCTTCCTGCTCTTTCTGCCGCGCTACTTAGGGCTGTTTCCCGCAGACGAGACGGCGCGCGCGATCTTGCAGGATGCCGCGCACCATATTGGCAATTGGGCTGACGGCGTGCCCGATTGGTATGACGAAGAGCGGAATATATTTCACAGCTATCAGATTGGCACGCGCACGGTTGGCGGCGACAGGCGCTTCGACTACGAGTTGGCGGAGCATTGGCGCTTTGTGCATATCGCGCTGGCGACGCTGCGCATAACAGGCGAGGAGCGCTATAGGGATTGGGTCGTGCGCTATGGTCGGCGCCGGGCCGAGCAGATTATAGACTGTGACGGGCCGTTGCCCGTATTGTGGGACCTGCTCGGGCGCGGGTTGTACGTAGAGGACATGCGCACGGGCGAGCAGCGCAGGATGTCGGCGGCCGAGCACCACGTGGCCGGTGATACGCTCGCTGGTATTGAGAATATGTTGGCTTCGGGGGTCGTTTATGCGCTGGGCGATTTGTTTCTGCTCACGGGAGACGAAGTGTTTAAAAGAGCGGCGCGGCGTTTGGTAGAGCCATTGGTAGGCGAGTTGCTCGATCCGTATGCCGATCCGGCGGCGGCGGCTATTTCCTATTATCGCTGGACCTTTGCCGATACTTCGCTGGACGAGGCGCTGGTAGAGGTGCTGGTAGAGATGCCGCCGGCACCGCCTATGGGGGAGTGGGTGCTGCTCTCGCCGGAGCAGCGCGTGCGTCGCGAGGCGGGGGTGGGCAAGCGCCGCGACATGCTCTTCTGGGGACAGTGGACTACTCGGGGGACCATCGAACTGAGCAACGAACCATCGACGGCGGCACTGACGTTGGCCTACCAACTCAGCGGCGAGATCGACTACGCGCGCCGGGCGCTGGCGCAAGCCGCCAGCAAACTGGCCGTGGCGCGGCGGATTTTGCGCGGTGGTCGCGAACATGCCGATATGGGCGGGGCCATATGTTCGGTGGCCGCTGGCCATGGGCGCAACTGGGGGTGTGGTGCCGTGACGGGCTGCTACGGGCCGCTGCTCTTGGGCACGCGCGAACTCTCCGGTGCGGTCGTGCCGTTCTTGGAAGTGCGGTCAGGGGGGGTGCCCGCAGAGGTGTTAGTTTTGTTGCGGCCACCCATTGGTAGCGGCGGTGAGGTCCTGCTTTTTAATGGGGGCGAAACAGAGGTCGATATGGAGTGGCGCTTGTTGGGGCAGGTGGAGTGGCGGCGAGATACGCTGGCTGCAGGTAGAGAGTATCGGTGTATTATACCAGGAGGTAGCACGTGAAAAAACTCAATTTGTCGCAGGAGGACAAGAAGCTCGCTGGTTTGTGTGGAGGTATGGGCGTGCTGTTTAATATGGACTCGACGCTGGTGCGTTTGTTGATGGTCTTTGGCGCTATTATTAGCGGTTTTTTTCCGCTCGTACTCACCTATCTCGTCGCCTGGATCATCGTGCCCGTTGCTGTAGATGAGAGCGATTCTGAGGAAGACATTTGAGCGTGGGGAAGATTGAGCAACTCGTCGATGGCGTATACGAGGCGATGGCGCTCTTGGCGGCTATGGAACTGGGCGTGTTTGCGGCGTTGGCTGAAGGTGAAAAAGACGCGGGGCTGTTGGCGCGCGAGTTGGCCGTCGATGAGCGATTTTTGCAAACGTTGTTAGAGGCTTTGGTGGGAGCGGGGTTACTCTATGTGCAGAAAGACGATTTTGGCAATGGCCAAGAAGCGGCACGTCTGCTCGTACCAGGTAGCACAGAGTATATGGGACCGCGCCATGGTCTGTGGAAAACGACCTGGCCAACGCTTTTGCACACGGCCGACAGCGTGCGCGCCGGAACGCCGCAAGCTGAGATTGATTTTGTCGGGGCCTCTGCCGACGAGTTGGAGCCCATTTTTCGCGGGCTGCACTCGGGCAGTATGCGCATGGGGCGCGAGTTGGCGGCCGAGATCGATTGGTCTGCCTGCAGGCATTTTCTGGATGTGGGGGGCGGTTCGGGTGGTCTGTCGATTGGGCTGTGTCGCGCCGTAGCCGATTTGCAGGCTACGGTGTTGGAATTGCCGAATGTGGCGAAACTAGCACAGAAAATAGTGGGCGAAGAAGGTATGCAAGGGCGGGTGCAGGTTGAGGCCTGTAATATCGTAGAACAAGTGCCGAAGGGCACCTACGATGCGGCATTGTGCAAAGCCTATTTCCAGGTGTTGGCTCCCGGGCAAGTACAGGCGTCTATGCGGCATATCTTCCAGAAGCTGCGGCCAGGAGGCTGGATACTCATAATTGGCGATATGTTGGACGATGTTGCCGCGCCGGCCGATCTGGCGTGTTTTAGCCTATTTTTTCTCAATGCTTATAAGAGCGGCCGTCTCTATTATAGGCACGAGTACGATGCGTGGTTAACAGCCGCTGGATTTGTCGAGATAGAGCACCTAGAGCAAGGTGTATTAAAGGCGAAGAAACGATGAGCGAAATGGATTTCCCCACCTATGCCGATGTCGAAGAGGCGCGCGACTTTATCCGGCCATACCTGCCGCCGACGCCGTTGGTCTACAGTTGGTCGCTCTCCGAACTATTGGGCTGTGATTACTATATTAAATGTGAAAACTTGCAGCCCGTCGGCGCCTTTAAAGTGCGCGGTGGCGTGTATTTAGTTGGGCATCTGAGCAAAGATGAAAGGGCGGCGGGCATCGTCAGCGCCAGCACCGGTAACCACGGTCAGTCCCTGGCTTATGCCGGGCGAATATTTGATGTGCCGGTGACGATCTTTGGTCCGGAGAAGAATGCCAACCAGGCCAAAGTGGCGGCCATGCGCGCGCTGGGGGCACAGGTGCGTCTCTTTGGAGAAGATTTTGACGAGGCGCGCGAAGAGGCGGGGCGTTTCGCCGAAAAAGAAGGGGCGCGCTTTGTGCATTCGGCCAACGAGCGACGGCTCGTGGCCGGGGTCGGGACGATGGCCTTAGAGATTTTTTCCGAGCTGCCCGATGCGGAAGTAATCGTCGCCCCAGTGGGCGGCGGCAGCGGCGTTTGCGGCAATGCGCTGGTGGCTAAAGAACGCGGTCGGGAGGTGGAGATCATCGCCGTGCAGTCCGCCTTGGCTCCGGTCTGCTATCGCGCCTGGAAAGAGCGGCGTTTAGACGTGGAAGCGCCGATGGCTACGGTGCACGAAGGCGTGGCCACGCGCGTGCCCTTTGCCATGACAATGCAGATGATGTGGCAACTCGTAGACGATTTTGTGCTGGTCGAAGACGAGGAGATTAATGCGGCGATACGGCTGTTGGCCGCAAGGGCTAAGCTAGTCGCCGAAGGGGCGGGCGCCGCTTCACTTGCAGCGGTCTACAAGCTGCAAGAGCAGTTAAGGGGCAAGAAGGTGGTGGGGATTTTGACGGGGGGCAATGTGGACAGCGAGCGTTTGGCGAGAACGCTGTCGGCCTAGTCTACACAGTGCTTGACTAAGGTGTTGATTTCTTCGGACACTTGGCCCTGTAACTCGTTGCTAATGCGTTTTATATCGGAAATGCTCAATTTGAGCGCTTTTAGCACCTGCGGGTTGTAGGCGGGGCGCTCATCGGGCGTGTAGCCCTTGCCCAATTCTTTGCTCAATTCATTGGCTAAATGCACCAAACAGACGAGAGGTGGGGGGTTATCTCCCGGTGTGTCATGCATGGAAACGGCGTCGACGAGCAGTTTGCCCACGCGCGACTTCATAAGCAGCAATTTCCCTAAATACTCGTGGTTGGCCACGTCGCCTAGCGCTTGTTCCGCCTGACGGAACGAGGTGTTTTTATTGCTCATCTCTACGACGATATCTTCAAAGTGTGACCAGAAGAAGAAGCCCAATATCAACTTGCCAATATCGTGTAAGAGGGCGCCAATCCAATAGTCGTTGAAGGGGATGGGCTCGGTTAGGGAAAGGCGTTTCTTTTGTATTAGATAATCGGCGATAAAAGCGGAAGTCAAGGAATGGGTCCAGAATCGCTCCAGATTAAATTGGCTGGCCTCGGGCTTGATGAGGTTGTTCATGAGTTTGACTTGTTGTGCGATGGCGCCGACGCGTTGGCGACCTAGGCGCACCAGCGATTCTTGCAGGGTCCAACCGCCCTGATGGCCGCTGCCGGCAAAGAGCGGCGAGTTGACGATCTGCAGTAGTTTGTGCACGATGGCAGGGTCGCTAGTGACCGTTTGTTGCAGGGTTCCAGCGGAGGTCTGCGGGTCCTTGACCAACTCCATGATACGCAGAGCAACTGCGGGTAAGGTCGGCAAGGTCTTGAGGTGCTTGAGGCGATTTTCAATGCGCTGGGTCGCCTGTTCATAGGGCATATTCTCTATGGCCTGGTAGAGATCGCCGATATCGCTATCGGCAAATGTTTTGGTAATGATCGCATGCAGCGAGTGCTCTTCGCCTTGCAGTGCGTGTTCCCAAGAACTGTAGCAGACGTTCTTCATGCGGTGCAGCACTTCTTGCTGGCCTTCTATCAGGGTTTGCGGCAGCACGAGAAAGAGCGTGATATCGCCATCGAGGCTCAGGCTGGCGATAGAGCTTGGGCTGTCGACCTTTTTTTGCAAGATGACAAAGGTGCAACGAATCTGGTTGCCGTGCTCTTTGGTGAGCGCATAGGCGGCGGAAAAACTATTGGCCGTTAGAATTTCTAGACCATAGCGGTAAGTCAGTAACAAGGAGAGAAAACGCGAGATGAGCTGTTGTGTTTTGCCCGGTGCCTGTAATAACAAGGCATATTCGCGCTTTTCGCCGGTATTAGGCGTCGTCATATAGGTTTTAGCAGTTTATAGCAGAGAGTTGGTAATAGATGTATTCCGCGTTGGTGTCTTTCGGAATCTTAATATAAACGTGCGGCAAAGCAGGTAAAGGGCTTTAGAGAATAAGGGCGGTTGGGAACGGTTCTTTACCGATCGGCGGGAGTTAAGCAGAGCACGTGATCCCATTCTTCGAGCGAGATCGAATCGACGTAGCCGGTGTGGAACTCTTCGAGATAGATCTGATCCCAACAGGGCACGTGGTGCTTTACAGTCGCCGGCAATTTTTGTACGATGGCCCCGTAGGCGTGTTCGAGCAGGCGATACCCCGAGCTGTCGTTGCCGATAAAACGAGGGTGCGGTTCTATGAGGCCAAGCTCTACCATGGCGTTGTCGAGAATGTCGGATAGCAGGGATAGAATCTCGAGGCGGCGCGGCCAAGAGCAGCCATCGTCTACGGCCTCGTCGATAAGGGGGACCATCTCCACGGCCAGTGTCGGCAATTCTTTAAAGAAGGGGTAGAGCCATTTGTCGTAGGGGAAGTATTGGCGGTTGAGTAAGAAGCCTAGCTCTATAGCCCATTTGATTGAGCGCGAAAAGGCCGTATGGGCATAAGGCATATTGCCGCGCTGTAGGGCGCGGTTGAGCGCGTAGAGACCCATGCCGGAATAGTAGCGACACCAATGCGAAATGCGCCGCTGCCAGACGGGATCGGGATAATAGTCTTGCAGGGTGTCGCGAACCTGGCTAAAGCGGCCGGATGGATCGTACCAGACTTCGCCGTTGGTCACGTGCACGATGTCGACTTCGGGCAGGTCGAGCCATTCGGTATGCGTAGAGGGTGCGTGGGTGATGCCCAGCGTGCGGCGTAGAAAAGCATCGAGGCTTTCGGGTGCAAGGCCAGCACCGGCGACGTGGCCCTGGCGCAGCTCAAAGCCTTCAAAGGTCGCGGGCAGGGCGGCGCTGATGGTCGCGCTGATGTCTTGGGCTTTGGCGCGGAAGAGCTCGTCGGGTAATAGCGCATCGATGCGCAGGCCCCAATGGTGATCGCGCGAGAGTTCGTCGTCCATGCGCAGACACTCGGAGCCGTAACCAAATAGACCGCAGGCCATGAGCTGGCTTTCCTCGGGGAAGTGTTGTTCTAAGAGGGGGCGGACGACGGTCTCGAAAAAGCGGCGGCTGGTGGCGATGATATCTGCGGACATGGGCTAGGTCTCCTTTGCAGCCAACAAAAGTAGTGTGCGGGCTCGTCTAGTTCAAGTAACTTAGACCGGGTTCTATGGCATACATGGTGGATCGCTCTGTTTAAACAGAGATATGCCGTTTTACTCTCAAAACAAAAGGTAAGCGCCGGATTGAACGCATAAAAAATAGGCCGAAAAAAATATGAAAAACATACGCGTTGCCTGTGTCAGCATGAATGGTTTTTTAGGTGAGCCGGATAGAGCCTTAAAAAATATCGCAGCCTTCAGCCGTCAGGCGGCCTCACAGGGCGTAGAGCTCGTTCTATTTCCCGAATTGGTCGTGCACGGGCACAATGCGCCGAATACGCCTGAGATCGCGGAAGCGGTGCCGGATGGTCCGAGCTGTCAGAGGCTTTTCTCGCTGAGCAAAGAGCTAAATATAATTATATCGGCAGGCCTCAGCGAGCGAGAGGGGCCGTTCGTCTACAATACACAGGTCTTATTTGGCCCCGGTGGTTTTATCGGCAAACAGCGCAAGATCCACCTGTCGCGCGACGAAAAGAACCACTATACGGGCGGTACAGAGATTGAAGTCTTTGATATTGGCAAATGCAAAGTGGGCACGACGATTTGCTACGACAGTCAGTTTCCCGAACTATCGCGGCTCCTATTGCTCAAGGGGGCGGAAGTCCAGCTGATGCCCCACGCTATGCGCGAATGTCATTGGCGAGATGGCGATCCAGCATCTGAACAATATGCCCGCAGACATTTACACAAACTGCTGACGCGTTATGCCATGCGGGCCTGGGAGAATTATTGTTTTATTTTGGTCACGGACCAGGCCGGTAAAGCGGGCGTCGTTGACACCTTACCCATTGATCACGTTAACCAACCCTACCATCCGGGTGGTGCGATAATCATTGCGCCCGACGCCGAAATCCTCATCCATACGCAAAACGAAAAAATAGAGGATGAGATGATTGTACAGGACTTGCTCGCGGCAGATATTGATCAGATGCGCAGCCACGAAAATTATCAGTTGAAAACGCGGCAGAAGCAACTCTTTAAAGGCTTGCTCTAATGCGTCGATTTAGATCTCAGTTGTTGTAAATTCGGAGAGATCGTTCGCATGGCTGAATGCTTTTCAGCGTTGCACTAATCGAGGGTGCGCTGTGCGCCTTCTGAAACGGCATCCAGGCGCCCCCGTTCCTCCTCCGTGATCGTCCAGCCCACGGCGCCGACGTTTTCCTCCATGTGGACCGTGGTATCGCCTCCCGTAATTGCCATCGTCACTTCTGGATGCGAGAGCACCCAGTTGATGGCGGTCTGGGCGACGGTTTTTTCGTGCGCGGCGGCGATCTCCTGCAGCGTGTCCAGAATCGCACGGGCCTTTTCGTTCATGTCCGCGGCGAAGCGCTCGGCCCGCACCGTGGCGTAGAGCGATCCGGCCGGCGCTTGGCTACCGGGCGTATAAGCACCCGAAAGCAGACCGACGCCCAAGGGGCTGTAGGTCATTACGCCGAAGTGCTGGTCGCGCTGCGCTGGCCACATTTCCTGTTCGAGCTCCCGATTGAGCAGGTTGTAGGGATTTTGAATGCAGATCAATGGTGCCAGACCGAGCCGGTCTTGGATCCACTGTGCCTTGAGCACTTGCCAGGCCTGGAAGTTGGAGACGCCGACATAGCGGGTTTTGCCCGCGCGCACCACATCGTCCATGGCGCGCAGCGTTTCGTCGAGTGGTGTGGTCGC
>JBLHGI010000031.1:0-28774 GCA_047616505.1 Planctomycetota bacterium | reverse complement strand
TTCGGCGTTGATGCGCACGTAGTCGTAGCTCAGATCACAGGTGAAGATCTCCGCCCGTTCGCCGCCCGCAGCCAAATCGATAACGATCGGAATATCTTCTGCACTCATCGCCTCGACCAGTGCTTTATGATCGAAGGCTAAACCGGAACCCGCACCGTAGATTGGCGTGCCGCAAAGAGCGACTTCGACTTTCTGCGGATCCATCTCGACACCGGCATAACCCATAGCACAGAGAATGCGCCCCCAGTTCGGATCGCGACCAAAAACAGCCGTCTTTACCAAGTTCGAGTTAGCCACACTCAGCCCAACCTGACGCGCCTCGTCTTCACTGCGCCCTCCCCGCACTTCAATAGAAACCAGTTTGGTTGCCCCTTCACCATCGCGGGCAATCTTGCGCGCCAATTCGCGGCAAACCGCCTCCAGTGCCTCGGAAAAAACGGCCGTCGCCGCCGAGCCAGCTTGTAACTCTGCTCCTCCCGCCGCACCGTTGGCCAAGGCAATCACCGTATCATTAGTGCTCATATCGCCGTCGACTGTGATACAGTTAAAGGAGCGTTTAACAGCCGTCGAGAGCAGCTCTTTTAGCAACGCTGGCGGCACCGTCGCATCCGTCGTCACCACACTTAGCATCGTCGCCATATTCGGCGCGATCATGCCCGACCCCTTCGCCATACCACCAATGCGCACCTTATTCCCATCGATACCTATTTCGACAGCGCATATTTTGGGCACCGTATCCGTCGTCATGATCGCGACGGCCGCATCATAACCACCCGTCTCGGCACGCACCGATAGCGCCGCTGCAATACCCTTTTCTACCTTATCCATCGGCAGCTGTACGCCAATGACTCCCGTAGAGCACACCAACACATCCTCGTGCTCTACGCCCAGCGCTTGCGCTACTTGTATACTCATGGCGCGCGCATTGTCCATGCCTTGCTCGCCGGTGCAGGCATTGGCATTGCCCGAGTTGAGCACAACCGCGCGCGCGCGACCATTCTGTAGATATTCACGACATACATAGAGCGGAGCTGCCTGCACTTGATTGGTAGTGTAGACGGCCGCCGCACTAGCGCCTCGATCCGACTCGACCAACGCCACATCGAGCTTGGTCGATCCCTCCTTTATACCGCCATGTGCACCCGCCGCCTTAAAACCTTGCGGCGAACAAATAGTACCTTCAGCAATCACATCCACCGTGAAATCTCCTTCAGACAGTCGCAGAGTGGCCGATATTCCCCTCGGCCAGTGCATCCTTCATTAACTTGTAGTGCAAGCTGTCGGCCAGGGCCACCCAACTTGCATCAATGACATTTTCCGAAACACCCACGGTCCCCCAAGCATCGCGACCATCCGATGATTCGATAAGCACGCGGACCTTGGCCGCCGTGCCATCGCCGCTCGATAGCACGCGGACTTTATAGTCTTCTAAGTGCACTTGGCGCACGCTGGGAAATTCCCCTTCCAACGCCTTGCGCAAAGCTCTATCGAGTGCATTGACAGGGCCATCGCCACTGGCAACCGTATGATAGATGCGGCCATCGACATTTACTTTTATGATCGCCTCGGCGCTTTCTAATGCATTGGCATCTTTGCGGTTGATCGTGCGAAAATTTACCAGCGAAAAGAGATCGCTATAAACTTCCTGTACGCGCCGCGCCATCAGCTCGAAAGAGCCCTCTGCCGCTTCGAATTGATAGCCTTCGTTCTCTAGTGATTTGACGCGCTCCAACACTTTTCCAACCAGCGGGTCCCTCTTGTCGATATTCGGCAGAAAGCGCTTCAACTTGCTGACAATCGTCGCCCCCCCCGACTGGTCTGACACCAGAAAACGACGCTGATTCCCCACGGCTTCCGGCTCGATATGTTCAAAAGAGCGAGCCACTTTCATCACGCCATCGATATGTGCCCCACCCTTATGCGCAAAAGCGCTCTCACCGACAAAAGGTTGACGGTGATCGCGGTGGACATTGGCCACCTCACTCAGGAAGCGGGAGAATTCCATCAGCTGCTCGATATGGTCGCGGCCAATACTCGTCTTGCCCATTTTGAGATCGAGATTGGGTATAATCGAGCTGAGGTTGGCATTGCCACAGCGCTCGCCATAACCGTTAAACGTGCCCTGCACCTGCACGGCTCCCAGCTCCACGGCCATGAGACTGTTAGCAACACCGACACCGGAATCGTTGTGCGCGTGAATGCCAAAGTCGATGCCGATATGCGTCTTCACGTCTTCGATTATTTTGCTCATCTCACTCGTAAGCGTTCCGCCGTTCGTATCACATAAGACCAGTATCCGTGCCCCACCTCGTTCGGCGGCACGCAACGTATCGAGTGCGTAGCCACTGTCGGCCTTGTAGCCATCAAAAAAGTGCTCCGCATCATAGACGACCTCGCGCCCGTGGCCAACGAGATAAGCAACCGAGTCTTCGATCAACTTCAGGTTCTCGTCCAGCGTAGTGCGCAACACTTCCAACACGTGTAGGGTCCAGCTCTTGCCAAATAGCGCGATACTCTCCGTGTCGGCCTTGAGCAGCGTATTGAGTGTATCGTCTGCCTCAGGTGTATTGCCGGCGCGCCGCGTGCTGCCAAAAGCCGTCACCTTGGCCTGGAGCCCTAACTTTTTAACCTCTTTAAAAAAAGCCAGATCTTTGGGGTTTGTCGGGTTGGGCCAACCCCCTTCGATATAGTGCACACCCAATAAATCGATACGGCGGGCGATGAGTAGTTTGTCCTCTAACGAATAGGATATACCCTCGGCTTGGGCGCCATCGCGCAGAGTGGAATCGTATATTTCGATACTATTGGACATGCTTTGCCGCTCCGATGAGTTGCAACTGATATATAAAATCGAATCTACTCGTGAGTGGCGAGCTATAGTCTTCATCGCCACTCACGAGTACTATGAACGACTAAGCCCCAGCAAATGACTTCGTATAGGGCAGGCTCTCCGCCTTCGCCGCAACGGCCTGTTCTGCATCGAGCAATTGCCCCAGCGAATCCCACTTGCCGCTCACGAGTTGTTCGCGCGCACCATCGGAAATCTCGATGGCGATCTCGCCGCCAGAATAGCGAACGACGAGGGCCTCTAAATCGACCTCGACCTCTTGCTCCGGTTCGGCCTCGACCGCCGCCTGCAGTTTTTGCACATCGGCCCGCTCCGCTTTTAAACAGGCCAGGCCTAACGCGACGCAATTGCCAAAGAAAATTTCGGCGAAAGACTCGGCAACAAAGGCTCTAATTCCCCAACGCATCAGCGATTGTGGCGCGTGTTCACGCGATGAACCGCAGCCAAAATTGGCGTTAGTCACCAGTATTTGTGCCCCCTGAAAACGCGCGTCGTCAAAGGGATGGCCACCGCCAGTGCGATCGTCCTCGAAAGCATGCTCTCCGAGGCTCTCAAAAGTGACCGTGCGCAAATAGCGCGCCGGGATAATGCGGTCCGTATCAATATCGGCACCGCGCACCGGCACTACGCGGCCTTTAATCTGTTTTACTACGCTCGAATTTTCCATTGTCTCTTCCTCAGTTGGTCAGCGAACGAACGTCCACAACTCGACCGCTAATAGCGGCGGCAGCGACCATGGCCGGACTCATCAACATCGTCCGCCCAGTCGGACTGCCCTGACGTCCCTTAAAATTGCGGTTGCTCGACGACGCACAGCGCTGGTCGCCCTGTAATTTATCGGGATTCATGGCCAGACACATCGAACAGCCAGCACCGCGCCATTCGAAACCCGCCGCGATAAAAATTTCGTGTAACCCCTCGGCCTCGGCGGCGGCCAGAACTTGCTGCGACCCTGGCACGACGAGTGCTTTGACGCCCTTGGCGACCTTGCGCCCCTTGGCGACCTTGGCCGCCTCGCGCAGGTCGGAGAGACGCCCATTGGTGCACGAACCGATAAACGTCACATCGACGGGCGTGCCGACAATGGGCTGGCCCTCACTAAAACCCATATAGGTCAACGCTTCTTGTACACTATGACGCTCGTCACCCTCGTACTGTCCCAATTCGGGTATGCTACCAGTGACCGAAACAGACTGTCCTGGCGTGATGCCCCAAGTAATGGTCGGGCCAATATCGGCGCCCTCGATATCAACGACATCGTCGTATACGGCATCGGCATCCGATGCCATGCTCTGCCACCACGCGATCGCCTTGTCATAATCGACATCAGCCGGGGCGTGCTGGCGCCCTTTGAGATAGTCAAATGTCGTCTGGTCCGGGTTGACATAACCGACGCGTGCACCGCCCTCAATAGCCATATTGCACACCGTCATGCGCTCTTCCATACTCATATTATCTATGACGGCACCGCCAAACTCATAGCCATACCCAACGCCGCCTTTAACACCGAGCTGACCGATAATATGAAGTATTACATCCTTGGCGTAGACCCCTTCGCTCAGCGCGCCATTGACGTTGATTCGCCGCACCTTGAGCGGGTCCATCGCCAAGCATTGGGTAGCCAATACGTCGCGCACCTGACTCGTGCCAATGCCAAAAGCAATGGCGCCAAAGGCCCCATGCGTCGACGTGTGGCTATCGCCGCAAGCTATCGTCATACCGGGCTGCGTCAAGCCTAGTTCCGGCCCAATGACGTGCACAATACCTTGGCGCTTGTCGTCAATATTTAAGAGCGGTATCTCAAACTCCGAGGTATTATCCTCAATAGCCACGATCATTTCCTCGGCCAAGCTGTCGATAAAGGGCCTGTCCGTCACATCCGTGGGAACAATATGGTCAACCGTGGCAAAGGTGCGTTCGGGAAAGCGCACTTTAACACCGCGCTCCCGCAGCATCTGAAAAGCTTGCGGGCTAGTCACTTCATGTACTAAGTGCAAACCAATAAAGAGCTGCGTCTGCCCCGAAGGCAATTGGCGCACCGTATGTGCATCCCATGTCTTGTGCAACAAGGTCTTACCCATTGTATTTATCTCTCCTCTGTGACAACCAAACTAAACCAGTTGCCATGTCATTCAATTGCCGTTGTATTGCGGTCATTAAATCGTTTGATGCGCGTCTTTTTCTACTTTTGCCGCCAAGCGGTTCAGCGCATCGACGTAGGCCTGGGCACTGGCTTCGACCACGTCGGTCGACACGCCGCGGCCGCGAGCGCGCTGACCATTCTCAGACAAATGCACCGTTACCTCGCCTAGCGCTTGGCTACCAGAAGTCACGGCGCGAATGGAAAAATCATCTACGTGCACTTCGGAGCCCGCCGCCAGTCGAATCGCCGCATACGTCGCATCGACCGGTCCGTCGCCCCAAGCCGATTTTTGCACGCTCTCGTCGCCGATGGACAGACGCACCGTGGCCGAGGGAACGGTCCCCGTGCCGCTGACGGCGTGCAAATATTCCAGCTTGTAGTGTGCCGTATCTTCCGTGCGCTGTCCGCCGACAATTTCGATCAGGTCTTCGTCGAAAACCTCTTTTTTCTTGTCGGCCAAAACCAAAAAGTGCTCGTAGGCCTCCTCCAACTCTTCCTTCGACAGACTATAGCCCAACTCTTCGATACGATGGCGCAGTGCGTGGCGTCCCGAGCGCGCGGTCAATACGATCTCCGTATCTTCCAGCCCGACGTCCGTGGGTTCCATTATTTCAAAGGTGTTGCGCGCCTTTAACACGCCGTCCTGATGTATGCCCGAGCTGTGGGCAAAAGCATTAGCACCGACGACCGCCTTGTTCGGCGGCACGGCAATACCCATCAAACGGCTAACCAGGCGACTCGTCGCAATGATCTCGCGCGCCTCGACCTGCGTATCCAAACCGAAATAATCCTGGCGCGTCTTCAGCGCCATAACCACTTCCTCTAAGGAAGCATTGCCGGCGCGCTCGCCCAAACCATTCAATGTGCACTCGGCCTGGCGCGCACCATTTTTTAAGGCCGACAGCGTATTAATTACCGCCATGCCCAAATCGTCGTGGCAATGCACGCTGATAATTGCATCGTCACAATTGGGCACCTTGGCCAAGACATCTCCGACCAGCGCACCAAATTGTTCGGGCACCGCATAGCCGACTGTATCGGGGATATTGATCGTCGTCGCGCCGGCTGCGATCGTTGCTTCGATAATTTCGTGTAAGAAATTCGGTTCCGTGCGCGCCGCATCCATCGGCGAAAACTCAACGCTTTCACAAAAGGATTTAGCCAACTCTACAGCCGCCACAGCCATCTTCAGCACGTCTTCCTTGCTCTTGCGCATCTGCCCTTGCATATGGACTTCGGAAGTGCCTATAAACGTGTGGATGCGCGGGTTGGGCGCATCTTTCAGCGCTGCACCAGCTCTTTCTATATCCTTGGGCAAGGCGCGGGCCAAGCCACAGATCATCGGCCCTTCTACCTCGTGCGCAATCCGCCGCACGGCTTCAAAATCTTCGTTGGAAGACAGCGGAAAACCCGCCTCAATAACATCTACTTTAAGGCGGGCTAATTGGTGTGCAATTTCCAGTTTTTCTTTTACAGTCAACGAAGCACCAGGCGTTTGCTCCGCGTCGCGCAAGGTCGTGTCGAAAATGTATACGCGCTTTGAATCAGTCATTGTATTTTCTCGCTTTTACTAGATTGTGAGAGATTAAAGGCAGACGGTCCCTTCCGGCTTTGCGGGGCCGCCCACCCAACTAAGTCGGGGTTTGGCGCTATCCTGCAAGCCACTAAGTCGAGACTCCATCTGCTTCCTCCTTTCCAGTTTTAAGGCGAGATTAAATCTGCGCGTTTTTCCGCCCACTATGGAGCGGAAAAACGCGCGATCTATTTACTTCGTATCCAACCAGCTCATCATACCGCGCAACTTGGCACCGACCTCTTCGATGAGGTGTTCCGAGTCCTGGCGCTTGCGGGCGTTGTAGGTGGGGCGACCCACTTGATTTTCAGACAACCAGTCCTTGGCGAAACGACCTTCTTGGATATCCGCGAGCACGCGCTTCATCTCGGCGCGCGTTTCGTCGGTGACGATGCGGCGACCAACAGATAAATCACCGTATTCAGCCGTATCCGAAATCGACGAACGCATATTCGCAATGCCGCCCTCGTAGATTAGATCGACGATCAGCTTGACCTCGTGCAGACATTCAAAATAGGCGACTTCGGGCTGGTAACCCGCTTCGACCAAGGTGTCGAAACCGGCGCGAATTAATTCGGTCAGACCACCACATAGCACGACCTGCTCACCGAAGAGATCCGTCTCAGTCTCTTCGCGAAAAGTCGTCTCGATAACGCCGGCACGACCACAGCCAATCCCCTTGGCATAGGCCAAGCCAAACTCGTGCGCACGTCCCGTGGCATCCTGATAAACGGCCAACAAACCCGGCACACCACCACCCTGTTGATAGACGCGGCGCACTAAATGCCCCGGACCTTTCGGCGCCACCATAAACACATCGACATCAGCCGGCGGCACCACCTGCTGGAAGTGGATATTAAAACCGTGCGCAAAGGCCAGGGCATTTCCCGCCTCTATATTGGGTTTGATATCTGCCTCATAGACCGCGCGCTGCACTTCGTCATTGATCAGGATCATGACGATGTCTCCAGCTTTGGCCGCCTCGGCGACATCCAAGACTTTTAGCCCCTCTTTTTCAGCCGCGGCCCGGCTCGTGCTGCCCGGGCGCAAACCGACGACTACATTGACGCCGCTCTCCTTGAGATTGAGCGCATGGGCATGCCCTTGGCTACCATAACCAATAATAGCCACGGTCTTGTCGGCGAGCAGGTCGAGATTGGCGTCGTTATCATAATACATCTGCATAAGGGGAGCATCTCCTCTATTAAGTGTGAACGAACGTCGGTGAATAGTTAGTTTGTATTTTAGACATAGCTTTATGACAGCCTTTGGATTCTCTCAGAGGCTTCGTCCGCTTTCTTTAGTTGTTGAAGATTAAAAAAGGAACGAAGCCTACTTAAGCAGCCCGATATTAAGAAGGTTAATAATCAGGAGGGGGCGAAGGAGCGCGCGTACATTTACGGCTACGCGGATATCGGAAAAAATCCGGCGCATGGGTGAACCCAGTATGCCAAAACGCTCGCTCATTCGATTAAGCTCAAGCAGGTCAAAGAGTTAAATACTACAGAGATTAGCTAATATATAGAGTGAAAACAGGGATGTCAAGAGACAATTGCCCCGTCGAATACCGACTTCAACGCAGTAGTAGCAGATGCCAATTAAAGCCCTCGCACGACGTCCCTAAGCGCTACATATCCATAAAAATGCGCTACCCATTTGCGCTCGACTAGTTAAGAAACCTACATTCAGATCATCTATGTCTGCTAGCTATCAAATACGCCCTATACAGGACCGCCCGCTTTGGGACTCCTTCGTCGACAGCGCCCTCGGAGGCAGCCCGTTTTCGAAGCAGGCATGGCTCGATTGCTCGGCCAACGCCCTCGGTGGTCACCCTACCTATCTCGGCATCTTCAAAAATGATAAGCTCGTCGCCGGCCTAGCGGCCATCGCACACAGGCGCCGCGGTTTTACTCGTTTAGAAACGCCCGAACTCACTCCGCACACCGGTCTGCTCTTAGCTCCCATAGAAAGCAAAGGCCCCGCCAAAATCGAAGCGGAGACTCACCGAGCCAGCGAACTGTTGATCGATTACCTGCGCTGCCATTACGACCATGTGCGCCTATCACATTCCCCTTCTCTACACGACGTGCGGCCGTTTTCTTGGGCCGGCTGGCAGCCGCGTGTGCGCTACACCTATCAGATGAATTTGAGCAATCTCGATGCACTATGGGAACGAATCGAACGCCGCACCCGCACGACTATCCGCAAAGCTGAAAAGCTAGGATATACCTTAGAAGAAACAGATGACCTCGACCTTTTCTGCAGCCTATACGAACTGATCTATACTCGCCAGAAACAGGCACCCCCCGTAGCGACGGCCAAGATTCAATCCTTTGTAGGAAGCGCGCTGGGGGAGAAATTGGCCCGTATGTATGCCATCTCTTCGCCGACGGGCGAAACCGCTGCCATCGTCGCGTTTGTCGAAGACTGCGATACGAGCTACGCTTGGGTTGCCGGCACCGACCCGGCACACAACAATACGGGGGCAACATCTCTACTCTATTGGCAGTACTTCTCCTTATGCGAGAAGACACACTTCGACTTCGTCGGAGCCAATTTACCCGCCATCTCCTTTTTTAAACGCGGCCTAGGCGGTGATCTCGTGCCCTATTACGCCACCGAAGGGTTCGGCAATACTTGGCTTAAAAAAGCCGTGCACCTCAAGCGATTTATCGCGGGCTAATGTGACATGACCCCACGCGAAATAGATCCACATGACGATGCCTTCTGGAACGATGTGCGCACACAGTTCCCCCTGTTATACGACCGTATCTACTTCAATACATCGACTATGGGCATCTCACCTCACTCCGTTCTCGACGCCGTCAAAACACATATGTACGAGCTGGAAAAAACGGGCGATAGCGGCCATTCGATGCCACTCTGGCAGGATGTCAAAGATCGAGTAGCACGCCTGCTAAATTGCAGCGGCGACGAAATCGCCCTTACGCGCAATACGACTGAGGGCAGCAACATCGTCTGTAATGGCCTCCCCTTAGAAGCCGGCGACGAAATAATCACCAGCAGTCACGAACACGCCGGCAATACGATGGCCTGGTTAGCCCGCCAAAAACGCGACCAGCTAGTCATCAAAGTATTCGAACCCTCTATAGATGACGACGAAACGCTGGCGCGCATCGAAGCACTGTGCACTCCGCGCACCCGCGCGCTCAGCGTGCCCCATGTCAGTTGCGCCAGCGGCCAAGTCTTACCCGTTGAGTCCATTGGCCAACTGGCTGCACAGCGCGAGCTCTACTATTTCGTCGATGGCGCTCAGGCGCTGGGCTGCGTCGAAGTCGACCTCCGAGCAATTGGCTGCCACGCCTATGCCACGAGCGCCCATAAGTGGATGCTCGGCCCCAATGGCACCGGCTTCCTCTTTGTGCGCCAAGACGCTCTCGACCTCGTCCAAGCTCAGCATGTCGGCGCCTATTCCAACGAGGGGGCCTTTAGTATGGAGACGGGGGAAATCACCTTAATTTCGACGGCACAGCGCTACGAATACGGCACCGTCAATGCCTCCCTCGTCGTCGGCATACAAGCGGCACTGCAGTTTATAGAGGATATTGGACCGCACAATATCCTCCGCCACAACCAGGCCTTAGCCGATGCATTTGAGCAGGGTTTACGCGCACTCGGCGCAGAAGTCCTGACGACGGCATGCGGGGCCGAACGCTCTTCCATCATCAGCTTCTGCCTGCCCGGTGTGCCCTATCAACAGCTACAGTCCTATCTCTGGGGCGAACACCGCCTGCGCCTGCGCGGCATTTACGAGGGCGACCTCGACGCACTGCGCGCATCGCTGCATCTGTACAACTCGTTTATAGAAGTGGAAAGGGCGTTGGAGGCAATCGCAGCGGCAAAAAAAAAATACGCATAAACGACTGATACTCTTGCGAATTTTGCGTGTCTGCTTATGCTTTTGTTGGCAGTAAAATCACTTACTCAATGGAGGATTTGAACCATGCCCCGTTTTATCCGCGAATTTCTATTCGACCATCCCGATCAGCACCGCGACATGTTGACTGTTGGCGCCTTTCTCGCCGGCGTCGCCATCGTTTATATGACGATGAACTTTGTTTCGACTTTGACGACTGACACTAATAGCAGTGCCTACGCCAATAACCAAGGTATCAGCCAGCAGCTGCGCGTCCAGTCCTCTGCAAGCCCGTATTAGTCCTGCTAATACTGCATCTGCGTAACGGACTTGGATATCAGCGCAATCGCAACAGCCGACATGCCAATCAATCCCATGCCACAGGCGTAACCAGCCAGTAGCACGGGGGCATATTGGCGCCAGCGATCCGTGCCGAAGCGCTTCTCCAGCGAGTAGCGGCCGATCAACGCCCCGACCATTTCTGGTATGAGCAGATGCGGCAACCCGGATAACCCGCGCACAAAACCATAAATTAAAGACACGGGCAAACGCAAAAGCGAGAGCACGCCAAACGCGCCGCCGGCAAAGATAAAACCACCGGCGATCCACCACCCTTTGATCGCCGTATCAAAGAGCGTCTCTCCGCCTAGTGTCGCCGAGTACCACAGGCACTGGCGCAGGGCGATCAGATGCCAATAGGTCTGCGCGTACTGAAAGGCCGGTGAGGGAATCGGCCCCATGCTCCAGATGAGTTGCCAAAATATAAAACCACAGACCAAACTAAGCGGCAATATCAGCAGCTCGGCCTTGAGTATGGAGCTGAAGCGCGTGCCCGTCAGCTCGACCTCGCGGAAGAGCTGTGCGCGACGACCGTGGTCGGCATAGGGTATCGGCGCAAACCAGATATCGACGCCATGGTAGCCACTTAGAATAAAGGCGCCCTCACGGATCATCGGAAACGAAACCGTCTGCCCCGTCAGCCCCGTCATGCGCGCATTGATATAGGATAGAGCAGGCGTGACGGCAAAACCGAAGATGAGTAGAAAAGCCAAGGGAAACTCATCGTCTTTCAACAGCAGCGTACACAGCCCCACCATAGCCAGCGTCGACAACCCGTAGCCGACGAAGGCCAACCAGAGCGGAAAATCACCGCGCCCTGCCGGCACCTCGCTAAAACTCTTCAGCTTCTTATCGCGATGGGCGGTGCGAAACGAGCGCACGGCGTGGACGATGCCAATTAGGCCTACGGCAAAACCCGCACCGATATAAACGCTCATCCACACATCGATATCGTTGGCGAAATTGGTCAGGATCGTATCCATACCCGGCCGCCAATGCGTCAACACCCCCATATGATAGAGCACCGGGCTGCCCAAAGTGTGCACCATCGCCGCCGCAAAAGACCCGACCACGACCCAAAATGGCAGCACCATTCCCAATAAAACCAGCCCGAGGTCCGTGCCAATGCCGAAAGGAGCAGCCGGCAAAAAAGATTCCGTCGTGCGCGTTAGGTCAATCCACGGGATCGGCAAGAGCGCGATCGGATCGCTGGCAATCAAACCCGTCAGTGCCGGCAGACCGATATAGACGGCCCCGAAGAGCAGACCAATACCCAAACCAATGGAAAAAACGCGCCAGCGCCACCCTTCGCGCTCGCCGTCGTTCTCGGCCAAAGCCATGGCGCCTTGCGCTGCGACAGGGGCCAAGGGAAAGGGCAGGCGTTCGACATCTGAAGTCGTGCGAAAAAGAATATAACCGAGGGTAAACCACTCGATGCGCGAGAGCACCTGTGCCGCTACGAGCACGACAATCGGCGGAATCCAAGCGCGGTGCAGAAAGCTGCGCGACAAGATCGCCTCGGAGCCGGCCGCCGGTGAGACCCAATCCGGAATTCTTTCGGTTATGCCGAAACCCGCCGCCGCCTGTGATTGCACGATATACTGATTCCACATCAGCTGCCCAAAGGGTCCCCCAGCCAGCATCGTGCCGCCAATTACACCGGCCAAACCGCCGGCGATATAGTAGATGAGATATATCTCCTGGCGGGTCAGCGACGAGAACGAGCGCCGCGCCAACTCCGAAAATAAGATGATCGTCACCCACTCGGCTGCCGAGCCCAGCGAGACCCCGGCGATTAGCCCCATATAAATGGCACCGGGCATCATGATAAAGCCGACAAAGAACGCACCGATCACCGTGCGGTAAGTAAAACCCTCCGCAAAGTGTTCGGGCCGCTGCATCAGGCCGCGATAGGCCTCTAAGTCGGCATTGGGATCGTGCTGTGCCACTGCTCCTCCTAAGCTCTAAATCGAAATATTAAAAGCGGAAACCGGCTCCCATTTCACCCTGCCACAGCGCCACGCCAGCCCACAGCAAACGCATGACGACTTCGCCAAATATCATGCCGAGAAAGAAGGGCATAATGCGGCGATAGGTCTGCGCCCCACCATAGCGCACCGTCAGCCATTTACACAACCAACCGACCAGCGCCGATCCCCAGACTAACCATCCAAAGCCAGTCCCGAAAATATAACCCATCGGATGGAACGGCCAACGCAGGAAGTGCTGTCGCATCACAGCAAGAAAAGCGGTGAACGCCGCACCGACGCCGTGGAATGATAGGCGCACCCAATCCGTCGATCCAACCGTCATACCCGCATCTTTAAAAAGATAGTTGTAGTAGCGCCCAATGCGCGCCTCGGAACGCGCCCCACCCTGTTCCTGCAGGGCAAAGAGCCCGTGTTCGTAGATCGTCTGCAGCGAAAAGGCATAACCCGCCGCCAGCCCCACGACCAGCCCTAAACACATTCCTAACACCATGCGCCGGGCTGACACCCCCGTAACCTCGGCTAACTTTAACCCCTCAAACTGCAGCGCGGGCCAAACACCAATGCACGTAAAGCCCAATACGGCCAGCAGGCCAAAAGCCACATAGGTGCTGTCGGTAAAAAGACCCGGGCCCGTCCCCAGTGCCACAAAGAACAAATATCCGATGATCTGCGGTACCCCCGCTACGGGCAACCCCCCATCGACGCGCAATCGAGCAAAGGCCAACGCCAACAAAAAGAACGCCAACAGCGCCAATGCGGCGATCAATAGAGGCACCCCCATCAGCACAATCCAACCCCAGAGCAACACAAAACCAGCGGCGAAACCCCACACTTGCCAACGGCGCGGATTGAACATCTCACCCAATGAGCGACGCGCCGTCCACAGCCCAAAAAGGGCGAGAAAGAACAGCCCACCGCGCGCCTGGGGCATAAAGAACGGAAAGTGCCCCGGCCAATCGAGCCACGGAGACCCATGCCCCGGTATAAAGTTGCTGCGAAACTCCGAGCGACCGATCAAGGCCGTTATCAATAGCTGAAAGCGCGAGACAAAAAAGAAGATCCACGTACTAAAAGACACTTCGACCGGCGCCAAAAATGCCACGCCAACCAAGAGAGGGGAAAATTCGAAATAAAATGGCGTCTCGAACGGCGCCATCGCCTTCCATGGCTCGTCGAGCAGGAAATCGGCAAAGTTTAGGCTCAGCGCTATTTCCGGCACCGCCGGGAAATAATGGTTTAAACCGTTGATTCCCAATAGGGAGATCGGCACCAACATACCCCAATAAAACAGGCGATTGGAAAATATCCCACCGCGCAGCAGGGCCAACGGCATTTCCAAAAGCGGAAAGCCCAAACGCTCAGTCTCCAGCCAACGGCGACGAAAAATCGCCACCAGACAAAAAGAGGTAAGAAAGAGCGCGGCAAAAAAGAACGACCAGGCCAAGAGTGGCACCAGCCAAGCATGCCACGGCACCGCCATCCCCCCTTCAAAGGCGCCGACAGCCGCCGGCGAATTGGGCCCGCCGGGGACCAACCAGACAGGCACGGTCTGCAGAAATTTGTAGTACGGCCCCGTCGGACTGGCAAAACCCCCGTAAAAACCCGTAATCAGACCGGGTAAAAATCGGTGCATCAGCCCCGAAGCCGTAGCCGAAACCCCCACGGCCAGCGCCGCGTAAATGACGGCGCGTTCGCCCTCGCCCAGCCAGCGTCGGAGCAAGCCCAGCGCCGCGAGTATGCCCAGCGGCACGGCGAGAAATACCTGCCCGCCCGGCGCCCCGCCCGAACCGGCGATATAGGGTCCGTTATAGACGAGTTCGATGCGCTGTGCCAGCCAACCGCTCACGACGGTGAAGAATACAATCAGCAGGAACGGCCTCAGTGTCGACATGCTATATCCCCACCTTTGCATCCTCGTTTTCCCACTGTGCCAACTCTCCCGAGTAAAAGTGACGGTCCTCGTCCGAGAGCGTGCGCCACACGAGGAACTGCTTGCGCAAATCGTCTAAAAATGTGCGCGCCACTCGCTGCCACGTATCCCAATCCCCCGTCACCAAATGCAGATGCACATCGATATCGCAATAGGCCGGGTTCTCACCCGGTTCAATAGTGAGTGCCGTCTCTTGCACTACGCCCTGGTCAAACGGAGCCAACCAAACGCGCGCATAGAGGCGCAGTCCATTGCCCTCGCGGCCGACGCGCAACTCCTCCACGTAAAAACCCGCGCCAATCGACTGCTCGCGATGCGACCCCCAGAACTCGGCCTGAAAGGCGGCCATGCCCTCCGCCTCCATACGAGCCAGCGTGAAAGGTAGACGCATCTGCAGATCGTCACCAACGGGCGTCGGTGGCTTCCAACGCCGCTCAATGCCCGGCGTGCAGATCTTGCCCGCCATATGCGCTGGATAGAGCGCCGAGGCCACCACCAACAAGATCACCAACCCCACCGTGACAATAGCCGAGAGCGAGGAGTAGTTGAGTTCCAAGCCTTGTAACCAACCGAGACTACCCATCACCTGTGCCGCCGTCTGTCCCAGTAAATACCCCATAACGGCGCCAATGATAGCCAGCGCCACCGCCTCGGCTATAAAGAGCGCACTTACGTGGCTCGGCGCCAAACCAATAGCGTTGAGCGTACCGATTTCGCGCGTGCGCTCGTAGACGGCTCCCAGCATCGTATTGAGCACGATCAGCGCGGCGATCCCCAAGGGAATAACCAATTCGCCCAAACCAGAAACAGAAGCCACTCCCACGGTATTGATCAAATAGCGGCGCCCCCCTATACCAGCGAAGAGATTTAAGTCTAACACTTCCGAGAGCGACTCCAGCGACTCCCTGCCCGCTCCACCATCTAAAAGCACGGCCAGCGATACTAAATGAGCCCCTTCCCAGCGCATCAGTGCAGAAAAGGGCAGTACAATCGTTGCAGCACCCTGCATATGGGCGTAATGCTGTGGCTGCCCCCCCTGATGATTTGATGCCTCCGTAGGCTTCTGTGCTTCTGGATCGAGTGGTGTCAGCGCTTCGCCGTTGAGGTCTGCGCGCTCTAAAGCCGCGTGTTGCAACAGGCCAATGACGCGAAATTCCTCGCCGAATAGCCGCACGCGCGCCCTTTGCTCTGACACATCTAACGCTGTAATACCCAGCGAATCGGCCAAGGTGACGGGCAGCAGACAAACATCACTCTCGCCTTCTTTCAACCAGCGCCCAACTGCGAGCCCTTCCTGGGGACGCACCAGACGCGCCTCGACTGCACTCAGCCCAGAAAAACCCATGACCCCCGCCGAGCGTCCCTCAATATCGACGCGTTCGACGCGGTAGGTCGATGCCGCCGAAGAAACAGATTTCCAGGCGCGCGGAGCGACCACATCGCGGCCGTAGCGATCGACGAGCATGCGATATGCCTCCATCTCCATCGGCTTCCACCCCAACATGCGCACCAAGAGGCCATCATACGCCGCCTCGGCACCCACATCGATCCAATTCGTGCGCAGCGACGAACGTATAGAGGTAAAAGAGAGCACGGAGAACGTCAACAAAACCAGCGTCGCACAGGTCATACCCGTGCGCAGCGGACGCCGTCGCATATGCGCTAGCCCCACGGAGATCGAGGCCATAGCCGCACCGCCGCGCTGCATGGCTACCTGTCCCCGACGCCCGCGCGCCATTTCTTGCAGCTCGCGATTGAGGCGCGATATGCCAATAGCCGTTACCAACAAACCCAGCACTAGAATGATAAAGCCGAGTAAAATGACAAAGGGGGAAATAGACAGTTCAAAAGCCGGATGCAACTTACTCAGCGCCAGAAAGCCTACAAAGAAAATAGCAAAATAACCCAACACCTGGCGGCGCATATCGGGAAAACCAAAGACTAGACGCTCGGCAAAATGGGCAAAGGGTATAAAGATAGCCAGCAAAAATAGCGCCCCTTTCACCACCCCCGCCTGCGTGCTTTCAATATCGCGGTAGGCCGCTGCGGCATAGGCCCAAGCGCGGCGCGCCTGATCCAGATAAGCGCGGTGATCGTTGCGCAGCCCGGCGGCCTCGGCCTCTTTGAGGTGCTCGCCAGCGCGCACGTGAAAAGAAGCCAGGCGCCCGTTGCGCACTCCGTGTTTTTCGAGGTTGGCAATGCGCGAGTCATTGAGTAAATACATATCGCGTGAAGCTTGGTAGACGGTATTTACTAGACTCCCTTCTCCTTCAATGAGATACCCCTTTCCCAGCGCATTGCCCTCGCTGCTATTGAGCAAGAGCAAGCGACGCCCCAACCCGTAGCGCCCAGTCGACATGACCGCTTTAAAACGCGTGCCGGAACGAGCGAAGATCACGGCGACCGTCTCCGTCCACGAACCGATATAGTTCTTATAACCAAAGAGTTCCATTTCCGGGGCCGTCAGCGGCAAGCAGGCGCCGAATACCATGGGTTCAGCATCAAAATCGGCATCGATGACGCTGAGCGTTTCTGGCGTCAGCAAGTTGCGCGGATCAAAAATGCCAAAGATCGCCGTGCCTCGCATTTGGGCCGTGACGATCTGTACGTTCTCTTCTAGGTCATCCATCTGCACCTTCAGAGAACGGCCAGGCAGCTTGCGCTCGCCATTTATACCCCAGTCCGGCGCATCCGTAATAGCCCCATCTGCATCGAGACCATAAGCTTCGAGCCGCACTGGCTGCGTATAGATAATGCGCGTCTCTACGCCCGGAATCGCAAAATATCCCGAATCGTCAGCCGCCGCCCAAAAGTCGGGACGCACACCGGCCAAGGTCGGGTGGCGCAGGCGCACTCGCACGAGCGCATGCGCCGTGGGCACATCGGGCAGATAGCTGCGCGGACCATAATGGACGACCTGGCCCCGTATCGTGCCAAAGGCATCGTTGCCCCACTCCCACGCCTCTAATTGTCCATCGTCGACCAAATTCGCAAGCAAATAGGTGAGTAGTTCCACCTGTTCACCCAACCAATCAAAGCGAACATTGGCCGATATATCATCGACCACATCAAAACGAGCGCGACTATCGTTTATCGTTGCGAAAGACAGCGCGGGACAGCCTGCCAACGCCAATACCGACGCATCAACCGGCGTCACTTGGGCCATACTCCCCAGGCCCTGACGCGAGAAATCTTGCTTTAATCCATTGGCCAGCACTCGTTCGCCAGCCAATGCCGAATCTTCATACGCCGCCGCCAAAGCGATAAGTCGCCCGGTGATAGGAGGAGAGAGCAGTGAGGTCCGATAGGGCGCTGCAGGCCTAAACGCGCCGACAAAACGAGAGCCCGAAGACAGATCCAAGCCAGCGACAAAACGCAGCTTAAACTGCGCCAAGCGCTCGGCTAGTGGCCGATCTTTTGCCGCGATATCACTCATCTCGCGGCGGCCGGCCGCCGCCATAATCACCGGCGCCAGATAGCGCATCCCCGCCAGATTTTCAAAATGCCCCGCAGCCCATACCAATACAACCGTGCGCCGAGGGGGTCGCACGGCCCACTGCCGCGCCAGCTCGAGCAAAGCCGCCGCGCTCGCGGCTTGTTCAGCCCCCGGGGCTAGCGCTGGCACGGGGGACATCGCGTCGTAATAAGCCGTGATATAGACGGCTTCTTCTTTTAGTGTAGGATCACTGCCCTCGACGATGGCCACGATATTGCGCGCGCCCACTTCGCGCATCGGCATGCGGCCACGAACGTGTGCACGCACTGCTTTTTCCGCCAGATCTCGCAGGACGACGGCTTCGGCTCGATTGGCGAAAAAACGCGGCAAATCGGCGGGCACAGCGAGGAATTTCTGTTCGGCTTCTTTGCGATGGGCTCCGTCCGTCTGCAAAAAAATGACGGCCTGAGCACCCAAATGAAAGGCTTCAACCCAAGAGGGCCCCGATTCGTAGTCGAGCAAAACAATGCGCCCAGCAACCGCATTTCCCTGTAACAAAGAGCCATCGCCAGCGTATAGTAACTCTCCCGCAATCCCCTCCGCAGGCAGCGTCGAAGTGCGCACTAAATTCGGCCACACTCCATAGAGCCGCAGCGTCTCTCCTGCCGCTTCTACTACAAACCCCTCATCGATGGGCATGAGTAGCTCAAAATCGTGGCTGTGGATTTCCCCAATCCCCAGCTGACGCAATTCCCCCTCAATCCACGTCGCGGCCGCCTCGGTTCCAGCGTATCCCGTTAGCCGCGACTCATAGCTCGACAGCGCTTCTACAGAGCGCTGCAGTTGCTCTTGCAGGCCTGCATCGACGCGGGTGATAACAAAGAGAGAAAAGAGGATGTGCAAATAAAACTTCAAAAGGATAGATCCATTCTCGACGGTGTGCACCGAATAGAGTCGGTCTTTCTAAGGAAAATCGGCTTCAATACCAAGTCAATATGTAAAAGAAGGAGCCCCTGGAAAACAGTTCCCAAGGGCTCCTCTATCTACGATCGCGCTTCGTATACTCTGCTTAAAACTGAAACTGCAGAGAAAACTGATGCACGCTATCCAAAATGCCAAACGATGTGAATGCGTAGTTTACGTTCGCAACATAACCGCCCATAGGGAGCTCAAGGCCTAACCCAGCGGTCAGGCCTTCTTCGGTGCGATCGGCCTCAAACGTCGTGCCGTCCACTTCGTCGATCTTATCGTCGGCAACACCCTGATAGTTAAATTTATAGCCAGAGCGCAGCTGCAGCATGTCGAAGAGCTGCACTTCGACTGCCGTATAGAGCAACTGCTCGCCATCCTGTGGCTTGGTCGCGTCGGCCAGCACCGTCACCTGCATGCCGTCGTCGCGATTTTGCAACAGGTCAGCCGCTACACCGAGACTAAAGTTCAACGGCAACGGCGCGCCGATGTCGTAAAACGTCAGGTCACTGCCCAGGTTATTAATGCGCGCGCCCAAGCGCGTGCCGTGAAAACCCGTCTGGTATATGGCGCCAAAATCGGCGGCATAGGCCGTGGCACTAACCCCGTCGATCGACTGGCGCACCATCTTGCCCGTCAACCCCAAATCGAGCCTATCGGTGATATGACGGCTCCAGGTAAGACCGACAGCCAGGTCGCGATAATCATAAGCGCCCGAGCTTTCGGTATCATTGGGGTCGAAGGTGCCAGCATCGAGCACGAACTGCGGCACGGCATCGCGGTCGGCCGCGATATCGCTCAGCCCCATCGTGACAATGCCTATTCCCAAGGTGCCCAAATTGCCCATATCGCGCGAATAACCGACGGCGTCGTGCGACAAATCGGCAATCCACGAGTTATGCGAGAGCATAACCTGGCTCTTGCCGCCCTCTAGAGCGGTGCCAGCCGGGTTCCAAAACATCTGGTTAACATCGCCCGTTATTGTGGTATAGGCCGAGCCTAAAGCCACTGCGCGGGCGCCGACGCCGATCTTGAGAAAGGCGGCGCCGGTGAGGCCGGACTTTCTCACTCCGGCCTCGGAAGGCTGGACGGTCGCCACGAGCACGGCCATACCCAGCACTGTGATGATCTTTAAAGCTTTCATGTTGTTAAGCCTCCATTTCCTAGATCGATTCAGCGCAGTATGGCGAAGTGCCCGGTCTGCGAACCACCGGGATACTCGGCCACATAAATGTAGAGACCACTGGCCACCTCAATACCATCCTTGGAAAACATATCCCAGAACAGCGTGCCGTCGAAGGCGTTGGTGCCGTTAAAGCGCAAGACGTCAATGACCTGACCCGACACGTCGAAGATCGAAATCTTCGTGCCCGTCGGCAGGTTGATAAAGAGCATCTTGTGCTCGACGCCCGTATCGTGCAAAGCCCCCTTCTTATAGGGGTTCGGCACTACGCGGACCTTGAGGTTGCCATTGGTCAACTCCGAAGAATCGACGAGGGGCGACTTGAGCACGAACGGCGCACCGATATCTTTCTGCCCGGCGAGATCGGCGGGAAAGAAAGACGAAGCCGTTGCGTAGTGGTAGGTGTTCTTCCACAGACCATCGCGCCCGTTGAAGTTGTGTCGGTGCGTCTCCAATCCAGTGAAAGGCTGACCATTGATCTCACCCGACTCGTTATTATACGCCGAAACGTAATAATAGTAGGTAAAACCAAAGGTCACCAAGTCGCTGGTGTCGGAGACCTTGTACTTGTAGGGGCTATCCGGGTCGTCGTTCATATAATTGCCCAACTCGCTAGCCGGGATATTATTGATCAGACGATAGGGTCCCCAAGCGGACGGCTCCTGTGGTTTATAAGAAGCCGAACTAATATTGGGGTTGTTGTTCGCACCAAAGGCCGCCAACTGAGCGTCCGTCGGATTTTCCTGCGTCTGCTCGTGGTAGCGATCGACGACGCGGATGCCAATTTCCTGCGAATCAACGCGCGGAAAGAGCGCCGAACGATACACTTTATAACCGGCAAAATCGGGATCCGACTCGGCCGCGTCATCCCACTTGATATCGATCTTAACATCGGTATTCGGCGCAATCGCCATATCGGGTGTCGGCGGCGGCGTGGGAGCCTGGAAGTCGTTTTCGTAGACCCACTGTGCCGTCGAACGCGCGGCGCGCGCGCCCTGCAAACGGAAACCAGCGTATTCGACTAACACTAGGTTAATCGTCTCGCCCACTTCCAGATCGAAAGGACCGATACCAACGAGCGCATTGCCGTCGAATCCGTGGTCGATGCTATACCCTTCCGTCCACGCCCAATCCGGCTGATCCGCCCGCGTCTTCGTCTGGTCGACTTCCCAGTTCTGGACGAAGGTGCCGTTGTACTTCATGTCACCCCGTGGCTGACCGCGTTCGTCTTCGGGCCGTACGGCACCAATAAAAGACAGCGGATCACCCGGAACAATATCGGGATGATTTGGATCAAACCAACTCGGATCGGGAATCAAAGCACTCTCACTCTGTATCGAAGCACCTTTGTCCCAAACGCGGCTACCAATCGCATCACCATCAAAGAATGTGCTCATGGCATAGATATGATTGGCACGCGCATCGGAACGACCACCGTCGTCTTTTAGCACGGAGGTAAACCAACCGCGCTGTGCGCCTTCACCGACCCCATGACTATCGTAGATCGTGCGCTTGTCGGCCTGGTTAGCACTGCTGCCAATAGCGGGCAAAGTGCCTTCCTTAGCAGCGATCCACTGCATGCCGTTGTAGATATCGTAATAGTAGCCCCTGCTGCGCATGGTGCCACCGAGCAGGCGCTTATCCTCTCCGATCCAACCGCGATCACCACCAAATACCGGGTGTGGTTCCGATAGCGAACTCGGCGACGGCCCCGTAAAAATGACCGGCGTATCCCACGGCTCACCGTTGGCATCAGGTGTGCCATCGTAACCAGACGTCGGCCCCGTGAACCAACCGCTAGAACCACGGCGACCGGCACGACTATTGGTCATCGAGTTAATCGGTTCGTTCTGCATGTGCATCGTCAATGCTTCTATGCGATTGTCCGTAGCCTCTGCTACACCATCGCCGTCGGCATCGAGCACGCCCGTATTGGTCAACTCCAATTCAATTACGATAAAGTCATTGAGATTGGCGTGGTTGGCCGCATACTGGCGCATGCGCCACTTGACGTCGACACCGAGGTTAGTCGGCATCTGCCCTTCGTAGCGCATTTCGTTGCGGTCGTTATCCGTCCACTGCGCCCCAGGACTAGTCCAGTCGCGACTGGAATCGTTGGCGCCCGCCAAATTGCTGGTATAAAAACCGAGCAAATAGTTCTTGGCGCGCGGTGCAGTAGAAGTCGTGAAGTTATTGATCTCACTGGAACTATAAGCTTGCAGCTGGATTTCCTGTCCCCAAGGCAGATGAAGATTCTCACCGCCGGGGTACATCTGACTCGGCGTCGTCCACTGGCGGTCCCAGTTGCCGACGCGAAACAAGTCAAAGCTCTTGAGCGGATCGTCGGCGACTTCGCCATAATAGCGCCCGGCGTTACTGGGCAGAAACGATTCCCATATATCGCCAGCGGTAAAAACGCCGCCCTCTTGAGCGACGACCGCACCAGCGGCCACCACGAGGAAGGCCGCCGCCAACCGCGACGTCGTTTTTAAGCGTTTCAGCATTGTAGAATCCTCCTAGAAGTCCACGGTGACGCCAATATTAGCCATTCTCGGATTATCGTAAATGGCCTGGCTCTGGGCGGTGAAGGCGCGATTGAGATCGCCGGTGGGATCTTCGTCAGTTTCCCACTTAGTCGTGCTGGGAATATTGCGGTTGTCGAAGGTGAGAATATTTTCGCGATCGAAAAGATTTCTCATCTCAAAGAAACCACCCAGCTCATAACCGCCCAGTTTAAAACCGCGGTTGAGACGTAGGTCCGTGCGCAGGTTCCACGGTGCGCGTTCGCTCTCGCGTTCGCGCGGGTCGTTAGTAGTCGCCGTGATATTGTAGTTAAAACCGCTCTCAGCCGTAGTGATTAATGCCAGACCGACCTTAGCGGGCAGACTCGCCAACAGCGTTAAGCCAATGCGATGAGCGCGGTCAAAACCCGAAACGAGCGGGTTGCCACCACCATTGACATTAGCCTGATACGTGTTAAACGATTCTTTGTTATCCAGCGCCGTATCCAACGCTTGTTCATCAGCCGGAGTATTGACCGAAAACGAGCGCTTGTCGGGAAACGGCGTCGAGTTGTTGCCACTACGCGATGCCTTGATATAGCTGTAAGCATAGTTGACGCGGCCGTTGATGCGGCTGTTCGAGCGACGTTCAACGCCGAACTCCACACCGCGACTATCGGCATACCCACCCGTGGTGTTAAAGACGTAGTTAGCAAAACCAGCGTCTCCCGGGCTAATGGTAAAACCGACGCGACCGTAGTTCTCGATGTCGCGATAATAAGCCGTGACATCCGCGATATACTCGGGATGGAAACTATACTGAATACCCATCTCGTAGGCCGTAGCCGTCGTCGGGTCGGCATCTACGTCGAAAATGGCCGGGAACGCCGGGTTGGCGAAACTGGCATAATCGTCATAGAGCGTAGAAAAAGACGGCGGCGAGTAAAATTTGCCCCAAGAATAGTGCATCGCGGCATTCTCACTGATCGGATGCGAGATGCCGAGACGCGGCTGCAAAAACCACTTGGTGTCGATCTTTCCGCCGCGGATCGGCTTGCGATACGTCTGCTCCAAGCCGCTGCCATAGGCAAACTGAGCTTCCTCCGACGGGTGGAAAAAGTCGGCGATCTGCTCGGCATCGACATTGAGACCGTCCAAGCGCAGTCCCGCGTTGATAACGATGCCCTCGTATTCGACCTTGTCCTGCACATAGAACGCCATTTCCGTCGGGCTGCGCTCATAC
Source organism: Planctomycetota bacterium (assembly GCA_047616505.1). Lineage (GTDB taxonomy): Bacteria > Latescibacterota > UBA2968 > UBA8231 > UBA8231. The sequence goes on along the minus strand of JBLHGI010000031.1, from coordinate 4,741 downwards.
TGGCCAACCTCGAAGGGCAAGTTGCTATAGCCCACCGTGATCTGCGTGCGCTGCATCAGTTGCGAGACGGTGTGCGCCCGATAGAGCAAACCCGCCTTCAACTGATGGTGAAAATTCAGCTGGTGCGTCAGATCGGCTTTGAACTGCGTGACGTCGCGATTGACTTCCTCGTAGAAGAAGCCGGGCTGCGCCAAGCGATACTGGTTGGCACCGAAGGGCAAGTCGAAGTTGCGCGAATTGCCCGGATTGGTCGTAAAGAAGGTGAAATTGCCATCGGCGTCGGCACCGCTGCCATCTACGCCCAGATATTTCACCGACTCTTCGGCGCTGTCAATAAAGATGAAATCGCCGTCTTCGTCCTTGTCGACAATACCATCGCTGTTGTCATCCGAATAGCCGAACTTGCTCGAACGCGTAACGCTCGAAACCTTGATATCCAAGAAGGTACTGGGCGAGAAAGAATAGTTGGCACCGAGATATCCCATCGTACCCAACTTCTTGTTGCCCAAAGCGCCTTGTGGAAAATAGGCCGATCGACCGCTAAAATTGCGGTTGACCCAGCCCCCCAACTCACCGCCATCGTCGATCATGATATTGCTGGTGAGTTTGAGATTGTCTCCTACGCGGTGCGTCAACTTGAGCGAGTGACGCATCGAGCGATTCAACGTGTTGGGCAGCAGGCCCTCGTCGTTGAGATAGCGCGTCGTCAGATAGAAATTGGTATTGGGCAACGGCAACTTGCCGCCCAGCGAAAATTCGAACTCGGTCGACGGATTGTCGCCGTAGGTGACATCGCTGGGATTAAATACATAGTACTGATTGGCCTTGGAAACATCAGCGGCGTCATCCGAAGCCAGCAGCGATGCCCGCGACTCCTCGTAGAGATTGTAGTAGGTCGTCTTGTCAACGCTGCCATCTTCCGCTTTTTCCGGATTGGCTAGACCGCTGTAGACGTCGGGACCGGCGTTCTTATAACCGCCAATTCCGCGGCGCAGAAACACTCGGCCTTCAAGTTTGTCCCCACCATCGCGCGTGACGACGTTGATAATACCAGCGCTAGCCGCATCGTATTCGGCATTAAACGTCCCGGCGATAATGTCCAGCGTCTGCACATTGCTGGCATTAATACCCACAGCAGTAAACTCGCCACCTGAAGTGCGGTTGACATCTGTATAGGGATTATACGTATTGGCACCTTCACCAGCGCGAAAATACGTATCCGACACGTCGATACCATCTACCAATACCTTGGCTTCCGACTTGCGGCCACCGCGGATATAACCGCGGAAAACGCTCGGCGTGGTATTGATCAGGTCCTGTAGATCGCCCACCGGCATCGTGTTATTGAGCTCGGATAAACCGATCGTCGCACGACTGGTCGTCAGCGAATGCTCGACCAACGGCGCTTCGGCCGTTATTACGACCGCTTCGCCCTGAATGGCTTCAGTCGCCAGGCTAAAGTCGACCGCAGTCGTCAAGTCGAGGCGGATCTGAATGCCGGTCTGTTTGAGCGTTTGATGACCGACATAACTGGCTTCTATCGCATAGATGCCAGGTGGTACATTAATAATAAAGTAGCGCCCTTGGTCGTCAGTGATAGCTCCAACCTTCTCACTGCCGACCATCGTCACTACGTTTGCTCCAGGCAACGTCTGCCCAGAATTGTCCTTAACCACACCTGCAATCTTGCCGTTGCCGGCAGCAGCAGGTATAGCATACAGGACACAGGCCAGTGCCAATGGCACCGCCCACAACTTCCCTAGCGAAAATCGCATGGTTACCCTCCCTTGCGGTTGGAAGTAGTGCAGACCTTTTCCGACTTGTTCAGTCTTTGAATAGGTGAAGAATAATACGCTGAGTTGTAGTTGTCAAACTCAATAAAAAATCAATGGAAATAAGCGTTTACATTATGTTCCTTGAATAATAAATACACCTCCTCTATCCGCTTGCGAGCATGCCTTTTTGTCTACTTTCTACCCCTGCCACAAACGGGGCAGCTGACTTTTTAACGTCACAAAGGTAAAATAACCAAAAAAGGCGCAAGACCAGATCATGGCGATAAAACGCACCGGATGCATCGCCAACCGACCGCGCAGCACCCGGTTATTTGTCCATAGCAAGAGCAGTGAATAGATCAGCATCACGCCACCATTGAGCGAAGCGCTCAGGATCAAAAGAACTAGCGGCTGATTGAAATCCGTCAGCATAATGAGACAGCCAAAGATAATCTGTCCCCAGAGTAGAAAAAAATAGAGGCGACTTTTTGACCAACGCGCACTGTTGCGCAACCAATTGGTCTTGATAATATCCGTAGAAATCCGTGCACAAGCATCGAGCAGACCCAATTCAGTTGTCAACAGAATGGCAATACCCATCCAGCGAAACAAGTGGGCAAAAAAGCTGCCATGCGTTGCACTGATGAAATCGCCTTCGGCACGAATAAATCCCAAGCCCTGCTCCAACTCCGGCATCTGCCGCGCCGTCGCGTAGGCTATCAGCGAAAGCAGCATTAAAGACAAAACGGAGAGCAAATAAAAGGAGATAAAATGTTCGCGGTTGGCCGCCTTCCACCAACCATCCCAGCGCCGCATATTTTCGTCCGTGTGTTCAAAGTGATAACCGATATCCCCTACCACTTCTTCGCGTCCCGTCAGCGGACTAGTCAGGCGACCTACATACGCGCCCATGGCATACCCCTTGTCGCGCACATAGTCGCTCTGCACCAGGTTCATTGTGCCCCCTGCACCGGCAAAGGCCAGCGCTCCCAAAAAGAGCGGCAATTCCATGCCTGCCGGAATATGGCCGATATTGACGATGCCCTTGCCCATCGCCACCACGTGATCGACCTCCACAACCAGACAGAATATAACCAGCAAAAAGAGCAATACGCAGGCGATGAGCACCATTTGGATGCGCTCGACCGTATTGTATACAACGGGCCCCAAGCTCAGCGCCAGACCAATCGCGATTAAGCTCAAGATAGAATAGACCACGCGCATCCCCTCGCCGCCGCCCAACTCCCAAGTCAGTAAGGTCGCAGCCCCCGAGGCCCAACCCGGCCATATCCAAGGAATTATATTGCTGAACAGAAAAACTACGGCCCAGCCCGGCCAGAGCCGACAAAAACCCGTCACGGCCGTTTCGCCTGTAGCCAGCGTCCAGCGCTCTATTTCCATGTTGATAAAATACTGAGTCAGCACCCCTACCATGCACGCCCAAAATACCACAAAACCAAATTTGTAGGTTATATAGGGCCAGAGTATAAATTCGCCACTGCCAATAGACAGCCCCAAAAGCAGGATGCTCGGTCCGACGAGTTTAGTCCAAGAGGACGGCGGTTCGGGCAAATCGCGATAGTGCCCAGCCGGCAGTTTGTCGCTAGGTATTACTTCGTGTGGAACGACCTTGTCCGTCATAAATGCTCCCTCTCTCTACAAAACGAGTGGATATCTACGCCCAAGCATAGGCATGCCCATATTATATAATTTGCTAATGCCGCTGCCGATTGCTCCACTAGCGCACGCCGATAAACACGACATTGCCGATTTCACCCAGTGCAAAATCGACCACCATCCACAAAGCGCCCCCCATGAGTTGTCCCGCAATCAATCCCACGAAGAGTGGCTTATAGGTGAAGTAGCCCCTAGTACCCGCAAACTTGAAGATCACGGCTTTTAGCATCCAGCCGAGGAAAACGGAGAACCACGCCCAGCCCATCACCCAACTGTCGCTAACGGGGAGACCGATATAATGCAACGGCCACCAGAGGAAATGGTGCTGCATATAGATTAGAAAACCCATTATTAGCGCACCCACAGCCGTAAAAACCAGACGCGGCTGGATGTGGTCCCAGCCGATGGGATTGAGCAATTTGTCCTGTAAAAAACTGTAGGCTATACTCGGCACGCCGAACTGGCGCAAGTTGATACCACCGTGGCGATAGTTGAGTTCCAGCGTGATCCACGTGCTAGCTATCATGCCGGCGACAATGGCCAACACCATGCCCCAGAACATGCGCCGATGGTTGACGTGGGCGCTATGGGCCAACTTCAGTCCATTCGCTGCCGATGCCATCACCGTCGTGCGCATTTCCGCCGCCCATGCATAACTCATACTCACCGAAGCCAGCCCCTTCCAACCGACCAGATCCGTCCCCAGCGTATAGACCAAAAAGGGCTGTGGCAGCATGGTAGAAGAAGTAAAACCAACGCCACCCTGAGCAATAACGCGCGCGATAGCCAGAAAGATCACAAAAGCACCGAATAGAAAAACCGCCGTCGAGAGCACCGGTAACCCGGTCAAGAGCAGCCAAATAAAAACATAGACGGCGCAACCTATCCACAGCCAAACGGCGGCGCGATATGAAAGTATTTCATCCTCGTCGTTGCCCTTTGTCCCACGACGAAAAGCTGCGGCAAAGACGTGGCGCAAATGGGCGCGGGCCGTCCACAGCATCGCCACAACCAGCACGAGCATAGCACCCATGCCCTGATGCGAAAGGGCCGTAGAAGACCCCGTCAGCGACTCGTTGTGCCCCTTGATCTGGTAGCCGACAATATTAAAAATCCCCGTCTGACAGCGGCTGAGTAAATGAAAAAACCACACGGAAAAGGCGACGTTGAGATTGAGAAAATAGGTCAGACCGATAATGGCGAAATTAATAAAAATGATTAGGCGAACGCTGTTGCGGAAAAGCAGTATGGGATCGAGCAAGGTGCGGATCTCGGGCACAAAAAAGAAG
>JBLHGI010000030.1:0-29046 GCA_047616505.1 Planctomycetota bacterium | reverse complement strand
ATATATAATCATATTTTGATTCAATAAAAAAAAAAAAAAAAAAAACGCGACTCCCGCAAAGGAGCCGCTTTCTCAAATCTCTATTTGAGCTATTTAGTGACTCAATTCTCCTTTATGGCCGCCACGAGGTCCAATACCGCCTCTTTGGCGGAGCCGAAGAACATCAGTGTGTTATCGGCGGCAAAGAGCGGGTTGGGAATACCGGCAAAGCCCGGGCTCAAAGAGCGCTTGATCACTACGACGGTGCGCGCCTTGTCCACATCGAGGATCGGCATGCCCGCAATGGGGCCAGAATCGTCCTGGCGCGCCAGCGGGTTGACCACGTCGTTGGCGCCAATCACTAGCGCCACGTCCGTTTGTTGGAACGAAGGATTAATCTTGTCCATCTCTACCAATTTATCGTAGGATACCTCTGCTTCGGCCAACAGTACATTCATATGTCCCGGCATGCGTCCAGCAACTGGGTGGATGGCATACTCGACCTCCACGCCGCGTTTTTCTAACTCGTCGGCGAGATCGCGCACGGCGTGCTGGGCCTGCGCTACGGCCATGCCATAACCTGGCACGATGACGACGCGTTGCGCTGTGTCGAAGAGCATGGCTACTTCGTCGGCCGAAGTCGACTTTATCTTGCCGGCATAGACTTCGTCATCGCTGCCAACGCTTACGGTTGCGCTGCCAACGCCAGCAAAAAATACGTTGCCGAGCGAGCGGTTCATCGCCTTGCACATGATCTGCGTCAAGATCAGCCCTGAGGCACCGACCAGCGAACCGGCGATAATAAGCACGTTGTTGTCGAGGACAAATCCGGTTGCCGCCGCTGCCAGCCCCGAGCAAGAATTGAGCAAGGCGATTACGACTGGCATATCGGCACCGCCAATGGGTACGACCAGAAAGATGCCGAGCAGCGAAGCTACGGCGACCATGATCCAGTAGACTTCCGTATTGCCTGGCTCTAAGACGAGCCAGGCACCCGCGGCGACCGTAGCGACTATCAGCAGTGCATTGAGCACTTTGGCGCCGCTACCTGCCCAGTTCTTCTTGAGAATTTCCGATAGCTTCAGGAACGCGATGATGCTACCTAAGAACGTCACCGCTCCGATAATGCCGGAAGCGGCAATAGATACGGCGAACTGCGCCGATGGGGCGCCCATATCCGCCGCCTCAAAAAGCGCTGCACCAGCCACTAATATAGAAGCAATACCGCCAAAACCGTTAAAAATAGCCACCAATTCGGGCATGGAGGTCATGGGAATGCGCATGGCTAGGACGGCACCGATCAGCGAGCCGACAACGACGCCGAGCAAGATATACTCAAAGGTGAGAACCCGCTGGTCCAATAGCGTAACAACCACGGCGACGAGCATGCCCAGCGCACCGAGCAGATTGCCGCGCACCGCCGTGCGTGGATGCGTCAGCCCCTTCAGCCCAACAATAAAAAGCACTGAGGCGACCAAATAGACAAAGTTGATGAGCGTGATACTCATAGTCTAGTCCCGCCTCTTAAACATGCCCAACATGCGGTGTGTCACCATAAAACCACCTACTGCGTTAATGGTGGCGAAGACCACCGCTGCCACCCCTAGCCAAGTCGTCCATTCGGAGTGTTCAGAGCCGGCAGAAAGCAGTGCGCCGATCAGCGTGACACCCGAGATAGCGTTGGATCCCGACATCAGCGGTGTGTGCAGGGTCGGCGGTATCTTGGTGATGATTTCAAAGCCTATAAAGACGGCCAGTGCAAAGACCGTCAACGCGGCAACGAGCGCTTCCATCAGGCCTCCTTGGCTGTCTTTTCTAGTAGGCGCGGGTGAACTACTTTACCGCTGCGCGCGAGCAGAGTCTCGCGCGTTATTTCGTCTTCCATATCGTATTGTAGACCCTCTTCGGCCGAAAATAGGTGCTTGAGGAAAGTCGAGATATTATGCGAGTACATTTGGCTGGCATGGTAGGGCACGCTGGCGGGCAAGTTGAGTGGGCCAAGAATTTTGACACCCCCTGCAACGATGGTCTCATCGGCTTGGGTCAGAGCGCAATTGCCGCCGCGCTCGGCGGCTAGGTCGACGATGACCGACCCCGAGGCCATGGCCTGCACCGCTTCTTGGGTAATCAACAACGGCGAGGGTTTGCCGGGAATAGCCGCCGTCGTCACGACCACGTCGCTTGCAGCCACGACCTTGCCTAGCTCTTCGCGCTGGCGATCGTAAAACGATTCGTCTTGAGCTTTGGCATAACCGCCAGAATCTTCGGAATCACCCGCGTCGATATCTAGCTCGACAAATTTGGCGCCCAAGCTTTCGATCTGTTCCTTAACGGCTGGCCGCACATCGTACGCCTGTACCATAGCACCGAGGCGACGCGCGGTGGCAATGGCCTGTAAACCGGCTACGCCGGCGCCGATGACCAATACGCGCGCTGGTGCCAAGGTTCCGGCCGCCGTCATTAAGAGCGGGAAGATGCGCGGTAAGTTGTCCGCGGCTAGGAGCACGGCTTTATAGCCGGCGATCGTCGCCATCGACGAGAGAATATCCATGCTCTGAGCCCGCGTAATGCGCGGAATCAATTCCATCGCAAAGAGCGTGACTCCCCGTGCTGCCATCGCGTTTATTGGATCGGGATCGCCCAGCGGTTCGGCGGCGCCAATAAATACCTGACCTTTGCGCATCCGTTCCAGATCGGCCCGCCCCGCTTCTGGGTTGGCACCTAGCGTGCGCACCTGCAATACGATATCGGCCTGGGCGAAAAGGTCCGCGCGGTCGGCGATGAGTTTAACGCCGCGTTCGCTGTAGGCTTCATCGGCAAAGCCCGCCGCCGCTCCGGCACCGCTCTCTACCGCGATTTCCAAACCCAGCGCAGCGAGGGCCGCCGCTGTTTCGGGCACTAAGGCGACGCGGAATTCGCCTGGATAGGTCTCTTTGGGGATACCAACAATCATGGGCAGCTATCTTATATCGATTTAGTTAAAGGAGTTGAAATTGCACAGGTCCGCATGACCTGCCGCAAAAATCTGCAACTAACGTGCCACAGAATACAAAGTCTCTACTAAGGGAACAATCGACTCCAATACGACAAAGACCGAGACTCGCGAGTCTCACTTTCAAAGAAAGCGAGAAGTTTGCGTCCCACTTTATAGATCCATACGATAAAAGGCGCCGGGCACTTGTGTGGTCCCCGGCGCCTTTCCATTCATTCTTAGTCTGTTCTTAGTGGTCTACCTGTTTGTCGTGGTATTTCTTTAACTGTACTTCCACTTTGCTCTCTGCCTCGGCAACAGCCTTGTAGAGATTATCTCCCTCGCCCTTAGCCGCCAGCGTCTGATGTGGCACCGTGACGATAAATTCGGCTGTAAAACCCTGCTTGGTCTTGTCGACGATGACCTCACAGTCGAGAATGCCATCGTAATATTTTTCCAGTTTACTACAAGACTCGGCGATGTATTCTTTAGTCCCCTCTGATATTTTCTCGTGACGTACGCTGATTCTAGGCTCCATCGCCTGCTCCTTTCGTAAATAACAAATGCACTAAATTGCTCACTTCGTAAATTCTAAGATAGATTACCTTCGTTTGCGGTCAACCAAGTTTAGAAACTCAAAAGCAAAACGTGGGCCATCGCACGGGGTAAAGTGTTTGGAATACCAAGACTTACGGGTTCTCCCCTCCACGCCGAATTAGGCCACGGGTTCATACGAACTGTGCGTATCGCTTTCGCTGCTGACGAGAACAGATCCCAAATAACCCGGATCAAAATAGAAACCTCGGTCCCGTGGTGAGTGCCAGGCGTAGTCCCGCAGAGAATTCCCGCTTCTGTCGTCCTGTAATCACGCGAAAGTTTTTGCTGTAAACACCCGGGATTTCCCCTTTGTTCGCTTTTGTTATAGGTCTTGTTGGTCGTCGGTTGTAATAATACCTTTATAAGATAAACACGCGGTGTACAGCCCGATCCGTCTAGTGGTATCGCACATACTAATTTACCTACCTATATCGATACCTATGAATTTTATACATCCTCGCTTCTTATCTTATTGTATTACAGCTATAGTGCTCATTTTTGTCTCTGTGCCACTGCGCGATCTCTCTTGGCGCGGCAGCACGGACTTACATACGATAATGGAAGTAGTCGCAGCGCTCTTAGCGCTGGCTGTAGGTGGACTGGCTCTATTGCGCTACCACAGCCTCAAGCACGTGACCTTTCTCTTTGTCGGCATGGGCTTTTTTGGCACGGCCCTGCTCGATGCTTATCACGCCACCGTTACTTCGCAGTTTTTTGCCGCGTATTTTTCTTCCAGTCTCGATTCACTCATTCCCTGGAGTTGGCTCGCCTCGCGCGTTTTCCTGTCGCAGTTTCTCTGTTTGAGCTATTTGGCTTGGCGGCGCGAACAGCGCGCGGGTGAGGGTGATAGCCGATTTTTAAATGAAAAAATCATATACGCCGCCGCCGCTGCGATGACGATGGTCTTTTTTGTCTTTTTGTCTTTTGTGCCGCTGCTGCCCGCTTATTACGACTTTTTTTTCTTCCACCGTCCCGCAGAATTTGTTCCCGCCCTGTTTTTTCTCGCCGCTTTAGCGGGTTATTTGCACAAAGGTCAGTGGCGCACCAATCAGATAGAACACTGGCTGGTGCTCGCGCTCGTCGTCAGTGTGGTGAGCCAAATCGCCTTTATGCCGCTCTCTGAGCAACTCTTCGATCCGATGTTTGATGCGGCACACTTGCTCAAAAAAACATCCTATGTCCTGGTATTGGTCGGGCTCGTTATCAGCATATATCAATTGCACAAAAACGAGGTCGAGCACGCGCTGCAGCTGCAGCGCGCAAACGAGGGCCTACAGAGCGAAGCGCGGCTACGCCAAGCCGAAAGCGCTGTGCGCGAGCTCATTGCCAATATGACAAGCCCGGAAGACCTCGGTGTTGTGCTCGACGGTTTGCGTTTGCAATTGCAGCGTCTCGGCGTTGAGCACGACAGTCTATCGCTGCAGATATTCAACGAAGATGGCGATGATTTCGTATCTATTTTTAGCGATAAAAAACACGGCATTGCGTTGGATAAGCTCATCAACCGCGCCTGGCCGCAGGCTAGTGATAATGTCGAAAAATATCCCTGGGTCGCCGAAGTCTGGAAGACCAATAAAACACACCACCAACCGCGCGTCACCGACGGTGAATCGTGGGCACAAGGGATTTCTATCCTCGATGTGCCATTCTCGCAGGGCACGCTAGCGGTCAACCGCCGGGATTGCTCGGGTTTTAGCCCGGATGAGATTGCCACCTTAGAAAAAATGGCCATCGTTCTTTCTGAAGGCTTTAGTCGTTTCTCCGACCTCGTCCAGCGCGGTCAGATGCGGCGACAACTCGAACAGGTAATGCTCGACGCTCATTGTATCGTTTGGGAGGCCGAAGTCACCCTCGGGCCGGACGGCACGCTGCTTTGGGACACGCGTGTGCTCAACGAGGAAACTGCGCAGTCCTTTTTTCCACTCGATGTCTCCGATTCCGTCAAGTATGCTCTCGCTTGGCATTTAAGTCGTCCAGAAGAAGAGCGCCAAGCTATCGATGCCAAGAGCTCGCACGCGATTCACAGCGGCGAGACGCGCTACAATCAGCAATCCATCTGTATGGATCGCGACGGCCAGCCACACTGGTTCGTCGAAGACGCACATATCCAGGCATTGGATGGAGGGTATTGGAAGGTGACGGGGGTTGCCAATGAAGTTACCGAAACGCACCAAGCGGAGGAGCGATTCAGCGCCGCGATAAGACACATAGTAGACGCTTTTATCATCATCGACGATCGCTGCATCGTACAAGTCTGCAACCCCGCGACCGAACGGATATTCGGTTATAGCGCTGGAGAAGTGATAGGGCAGAACGTCTCCTTACTCATGCCGGAACCCTTCCATTCAGAACACGACGGCTATGTAGGTCGCTATATGGTGACGGGTGTCAAAACCATCATCGGAACCTCGCGCGAAGTCGAAGGACGTCGCCGCGATGGCAGTTTTTTTCCCGTGCGTCTCTCTGTCGGTGAGTTCGTTGTTGGCGGCAGGCGCATGTTCACGGGAACGATGCAAGATATCAGCGAGCGCAAACGGGGGGATGCCGAACAAATGGCATTACACCATATGCGCGAACGCGTGTGGAATATGGAAACATCGGGCGATATTGATGAGGTGCTGCGCGCCGTGTGGGAAAGTATCGAAATTATGGGCATAGATTTCGATAATTGCGGCGTCAATATAGCCGAGGACATCGAAGATAGAGATACGGCGTTTTTGACGTATATCCTAAGCCGCGATGGCGAAGTGGCACAGACTGGACGCCTTGAGGGCATTGAACCACTCACCTCCGTATGGCGACAGAAAAAACCAGCGTATCGCCCCGACCTGAATAAAGATGATCCCCACGGTGAGTTTGCCGTCGTCAAGCAATATTACGCCGACATTTGTTGTGTCCTGGATGTGTCCTTTGAGCGCGGCACGTTGGCGATCAATAATCATCGTCCCCATGCGTTTAGCGAGGCCGATATCCGCTCGCTCGAGCAGTTGGCCCAAGTGCTCGATGAAGCCTTTCTCCGCATTGGCGATATCCGCGCCCGCGAGCAGTACTATATCGATCTCGAACGCGAAATAGCCGATCGCCAACGGGCGCAAGAAGAATTAAATATTGCGCTGCTAGAAGCCGAAGAAGCCAATCACGCCAAAAGCCAATTTCTGGCCAATATGTCGCACGAGATCCGCACGCCGATGAATGCCGTCATCGGCATGACCGAATTGGCGATGGATACTCGTTTGGATGATACGCAGCGCGAATACCTCGATATCGTAAAAAATTCGGCTTATTCGCTGTTACAGGTCATCGACGATATACTCGATTTTTCCAAGATAGAAGCTGGGAAAATGACGATAGAAGGTACGGGTTTCGCGCTGCGCCAGTGTGTCGATAGTATTGGCAAAACGCTGGCGTTGCGCGCCCATGGTCAAGGTGTCGAACTGGTCTGTCAGGTCGAAGTCGGTGTGCCGGACCGGTTGGTGGGCGATCCGTTGCGCCTGCGCCAAATCCTGGTCAACCTTTTGAGCAATGCCGTTAAATTTACCGAGGAAGGTGAGATCGAATTGCGCGTTGCTTTGCACGAGCAAGAGGATGAAGGGGTTTTCCTGCATTTTTCCGTGCGCGATACGGGCATAGGTATTCCAAAAGAAAAGCAGCAGCGTGTCTTCGAATCCTTCACCCAAGCGGATGCTTCTACTACTCGCCGCTTCGGTGGCACTGGGTTGGGGCTGGCTATATGCTACCAACTCGTGCAGTTGATGGGAGGGCGGATGTGGCTTGAAAGCGAGAGTGGTCGCGGCAGCACATTTCATTTCACCGCTCGTTTTGCGCTGGCGTCTGGACCGGCGGAAGTAGCCGAGGTAGAGCTGCCGCCACACGCCTTAGAGCAGCGCGTACTCATCGTCGATGACAACGCGACCAAGCGCAGAATTCTTATGGAGTATCTGCGAGGTTGGAATATGCAAGCAGAAGCGGTTGCAAGCGGACAAGAGGCGCTTATTTCTCTGGGAGAAGCCGCGTCAAAGGCCACTCCATTCTCCATTGTATTACTCGATATTATGATGCCGGAAATGGACGGCTTTGAGGTTGCCGAACGGATTGCAGAGAACCCCGAACTGCATCCAACTCTTATCGTGTTGTCCTCTGCCGATGGTCCGGAGACTAAAGAGCGCTGCCAAGAGTTGGGTATTGATATCTCGTTGCGCAAGCCCATATCGCAGTCGGATCTCTTTGATGTCTTGCTGCGAGTAGAGGGTGTCTCGCCTGTGCAGAGGGCACAAACGCCCGAGTTGGCAGATGGCGCTCCGAGTCTGCATATCTTGTTGGCCGAAGACAACGTCTTCAACCAGCGTGTAGCTAGTGGCCTATTAGAAAAACAGGGGCATCGAATTACCGTTGTCGAAGACGGGCGCAAAGCCGTCGAAATTAGTGCCCGCGAAGTTTTTGATGTCGTGCTCATGGATGTGCAGATGCCGGAAATGGATGGCTTGGAAGCGACCCAGGCCATTCGCCAACGCGAGGTCGAAAGCGGTGTGGCGAGGTTGCCCATTATCGGCCTGACAGCCCATGCCATGCAGGGTGATCGCGAACGCTGCATAGAAATTGGCATGGACGAATACGTGACAAAACCAATCAAACCTCAAGAATTGCGCCAAGCTCTCGCCTCTCTAATACCAGGTGCACAACGGGCAAGTGTCGCCACCGCCACCGCCGCCGCTACTAGGATTGATCGCAGCGCCGTATTAGAACGCTGCGGTGGCGACGAGGATTTGTTGCGAGAGCTAGTGTCTATTTTTCGCCAAGATTGCCCCAATTATCTGCAGGCCATGCGCGATGCCATTGCAGCCAACGAAGCAGAACAGCTTTCGCGAGCAGCACATACTTTAAAAGGCCCATTGGGCACGCTCGATTTTATCGCTGCACAGCAGCTTGCTCTAAAGATAGAGGAGATGGGATGCAGCGGCGAACTGAGCCATATCGACCGAGTATTTGCCGAATTAGAACGCGAAATTCTGCACCTCGAACCGCTTTTAGAATTGCTCGAATCCAACGGTGGGGAAGCGAGTTAATGAATGCCCCACGTTCTTCCGCCACTGAGCGCGAGGTCGTTCAGGGACTGCGGAAAAAAGTTTGGTCTATGCACGACCGAGGCGACATGGGAGATATTCTCGTTGCCGTGCACGACAGCTTGAAAAAAATGGCCGTGCCCTTTACTGCGTATAGCATCAATCTCCTCGATGGCCCCGCCGATTTCCCCACCGCCCACCGCCTCGACGAAGAGGGGAAATGGGTAGAAAATTCGGTCGAAGAAATGGCCGTTATTCTGCGCTTTTGCCGTGCGGGTGAAGTCTCTTATCGCGCCGACCTAGAAAAAGAAGATCCGTATAATGAGCGCGAGCGGATTAGCGATAGTTATGACAATAAAGTGCGCTGCGTGCTCGACGTACCCTTTTCCCACGGCACACTCGCCGTCAACAGCACCGAGGCCAACGCCTTTAGCGATGCGGATATATCGGCATTGCGCAGTTTGGCCGAAGTTCTTAGCGAGGGCTTTCACCGGCTGCAAGACCTCAAAGAAATAGCGCGCCACAGACACCAACTCGCAAGTGAGGTTGCCGAAAGACAACAGTCGGAGTCTTCGCTGCGCCACTCGCAGGTGCACTTTGACAATATCATCGACAATCTCGCCGCGGGGATCTTGGTGACAGATCTCGCCGATACCATCCTCTTTAGCAACGAGCGCATGGCCAAAATGGTTGGTCACACCATAGAGGAGATGATTGACCGCACGGCCTACAAATTGTTTCTCGATCCCGAAGACTGGTCCGTGCTCGAAGAACAAAACAGACAGCGCGCGCGTGGCACAGCGTGGCAATACGAAATTAAAATGCGCCATAGAGATGGCCGCTATTTCTGGGCCGAGATTACTGCGGGACCTTATCGCGACTACGATGGGACGATCATTGGCACCGTAGGCACGCTCACGGATATAAGCGACCGCAAGCGCACGGCTGCCGAACTGCAGCGGCGAGAATCCCTTATACAGGGTTTTCAAAATATCGGCCACACGGCTCTCTCCACTCTGGACTTAGACCGCATACTCGAAGATTTGGCCGAGCAAATAATCAAGGCCGGGTTTTTCCGCAGTCTGATGATCGCCATCGTCGACCACGAAGAACGCCGCGTCCAGATCATGCGCTCCTTCGTCAATCGGCGAGGAGAGGAGGCAGGCTGGCTGCCCGGTACGATAGACCCAAGCCAAGGTGACAAAGTTCAGGGCATCAGCTACGACCTCGACCACGACGACAATATCACTGCCCAAGTGGCTCGCCAAGGTGAGTTGAAAGTGCTGGTCGAGTGGAACGAAAAATACGACGCGCGCATCGACGACAAGACCTCGGCCGACGGCAAAGTGGCCTATTTCATTCCCGTCAAAAAAGGCGATGATGTACTCGCCGTTCTAGCTACGGGTAGCGATATAGAAGAAAAAGAACAGACGCTGCAAAATATCGAGATTATGCAACCGCTCTTGGAGCAGGCGGCCGTCGCGCTCGACCACGCCCGGCTCTACGGCCAGCTGCAGCGCGCCAAAGATGAGGCCGAGAAATTGCAGGCCGAGGCTGAGAGATCGCAGGCCGAGGCCGAGGAGGCGAACCGGGCCAAAAGCCAGTTTCTGGCCAATATGTCGCACGAAATCCGCACGCCTATGAACGCCGTTATTGGCATGACCGAATTGATGATGGATACCGAATTAGGCGATACGCAGCGCGAGTATCTCGGTATCGTAAAGAGTTCGGCCCATTCGCTTTTACAGGTGATCGGCGACATACTCGATTTTTCCAAAGTCGAATCGGGTAAACTCGCCATCGAATATACGGCGTTTTCCTTGCGCGAGGCGGTTGCAGACGCGATCAAAACCGTGATGCCGCGCGTGCAAGGGGGAGATATAGCGCTGAACCACCATATCGACGGTGAAATCCCCGCCTTCGTAGTGGGGGACCCGCTGCGCCTGCGCCAAGTTCTGATTAATCTCTTGGACAATGCCGTCAAGTTTACCGCTATGGGCGAGGTAGAATTGCGCGCGGCTGTGGAAGGGGTCGAAGCGGACGCTCTGATTCTACACTTTTCCGTGCGCGATACGGGGACAGGCATTGAGCTCGAGAAACAGCAGCGCATTTTTGAAGCTTTCACCCAAGCCGATTCCTCGACCACCCGACGCTACGGCGGCACCGGGCTGGGGCTGGCCATTTGTCACCAGTTGGTGCAATTGATGGGGGGGAATATATGGGTTGACAGCGAGATGGGCAGCGGCAGCACATTCCATTTTACGGCTCGTTTTGTAGCGGGCGCGCAAGAAAGCTTGGCTACGGCTCCCGCGCGGGAACTCGTGCGGCCCCTGCGTTTGCTGCTGGCCGAGGACAATGCTTTTAATCAGCGCTTAGCCGTTGTTTTACTGGAAAAACAGAAACACAGCGTCACCGTTGTCAGCGGCGGGGCCCAAGCCGTAGAAATTAGTGCCCAACAATCCTTTGATGTCGTGCTCATGGACGTGCAGATGCCGGAGATGGACGGACTCGCAGCGACTCGGGCTATTCGCTCTCGCGAAGCCGAAAACAGCACGGCGAGATTGCCTATTATTGGCCTGACGGCGCACGCCATGCAAGGAGACCGCGAGCGCTGTATAGAAGCTGGTATGGATGATTATGTCGCCAAACCCATCGATCCAGAAGTGCTCTATGCCACACTCGCCGCGACCGCTGCCGACCCAGGTCGGACGTCGCCGACGGTATCGAGTAATTCCAGCACTAAAGGGGATCTTGATCTCAGCGCCGCGTTAGAGCGCTGCGCTGGTGACGAACAACTATTAATTGATCTCATTGCGATCTTTCGCGAAGACTGGCCCGATTATGTGCAACGCATGGATAGCGACATCGCAGCCGGCGATGCTGCGGCTCTGTCTCGCTCGGCGCACGCCATCAAGAGCCCACTGGCCTCTATCGGTTTGGATATCGCACTGGCATACGCCGTGAAATTAGAACAGATTAGTGAAGAGTTGCAGTTCATAGAAGCAGCAGAGATATGCGATATGCTGCGGCGAGAACTCGAGCGAGTAAACCCTCTACTTGCCGCATGGCAAGGAAAAAGACAGTAAAAAATTATGAATGCAGCGCGTATTATGGTAGTCGAGGACGAGCAGATTATCGCGCTCAACCTTTCGGCTAAACTAGAGAAAATGGGCTATGAGGTGCTCGCCATGCTCGCCACGGGTGAAGAGGCCGTGCGCGAGGCAGCCGAGTTGCGCCCCAATCTCGTGCTCATGGACATCAACTTAGCCGGTCAAATGGATGGAGTTGAGGCGGCAGCACTCATACGCGATGAGTTGCGCATCCCCGTTATCTATCTATCGGCTTTTAGCGACGATGCCACTATGAAGCGCGCGAAGGTCACTGAGCCATTCGCCTATTTGCTCAAACCCTTTAAAGATCGCGAACTACAGAACGCCATTGAAATCGGTCTTTACAAACATCGTATTGAGGCGCAGTTGGAGCGTGCCAATGCCGAGCTGGAGCAACGCGTTGTCGAGCGCACAGCCGAACTCATACGCGCCAACGAGTCGCTCAAGAGCGAGGTAGCCGAACGCGAGCAGGCCGAGCAGATGTTGCGCTGGGAGGATCTTTTAGAAGAGGCCGAAGCCGACGTGCGGCTGAAAATAGCCGAGATGGATCAACCCGAAGACTTTGTTAAAGTCGTTCGGCAAATACACGACCAACTGCGGCAACTCGGCGTGCGTCACGACCAAGTCTTGGTACAGATCGTCAATTTGGCCGGTAGCGATTTGGTCTGTATTGATCCCGCTGCCGACAATGCAATAACCACGCTCGCTCAGTTGGCGACCCCGGACTGGCCTCGCCGCTCCGACAGGGCAAAGCACTACCCATGGGTCATTGAGGTCTGGCGCACGGGTGCCCACCACTACCAGACAAGTACTCCCGAGGGATCGCCGCTTGGCGTGGGTATCTCCGCTCTCGACGTGGCATTTTCACAGGGCACTCTGGCGATTACCTGCCGTCAAACAGAAGCCTATGGTATGCGCGAAATCAGCATTCTCAAACGCTTTGCGCGAGTGCTCTCGCACGGTTTTCAGCGCTTTTGGGATATTGCCGAACACCGGCGTGGCGATGAGGCACTGCGCCAGGCGAAAGAGGAAGCCGAACAGGCAAATCGCATCAAGAGCCAGTTTCTGGCCAATATGAGCCACGAGATCCGCACGCCGATGAATGCCATTATGGGGATGACCGATCTCGTGTTGAGGACGGAGCTGGATGCTGATCAGCGCGACCACTTGGAAGTCGTGCGCCTCTCGTCTCAGAACTTGCTCGATTTGATCAACGATATCCTCGATCTATCGCGCATAGAGGCCCGGGGCTTGAGTCTAGAAGAGATCGATTTTTCGCTGCATAAGATATTGCGGGATACGACGCGCACTTTTGTGGCGCGAGCGCGGGAAAAAAATCTAACGCTGGAACTGGCAATGGACGACGCATTGCCCGATGCCCTGCGCGGAGATCCCCTGCGCCTGCGGCAAATACTGGTGAACCTGATTGGCAATGCCCTCAAATTTACTAGTGAGGGTGGGGTTGAAATCCACGCCGTTGGCCAGCGCCATGAGAGCGGATTTGAGTTGCATTGCAGCGTGCGCGATAGCGGCATCGGCATGAGCACAGAACAACAGGAGCGCATCTTTGAGGCCTTTGCCCAGGCTGACACCTCGACCACGCGTCGCTATGGGGGCAGTGGACTCGGGCTGGCTATCTCTGTTAATCTGGTGCACCTCATGGGTGGGCGGATCTGGGTCGACAGCACTCCCGGCGAAGGTAGCACCTTCCATTTTGTAGCCTATTTACAGTCGGCACAGCACGCGCCACCGGCCGCTCTTTCTCCACATGCGGTGAGCGATCGCTTCGCAGCTCGGCGCGTCCTGCTGGCTGAAGACAACCCGCTGAACCAGAAAGTTGCCGTCGGCATATTGCGCGAAGCCGGCCACGAAATTTCCGTAGTCAACGACGGCCGCCAAGCAGTAGCTGCGCTTGCGCAGGCTTCTTTTGATATTGTGCTAATGGATGTTCAGATGCCCGAAATGGATGGGTTTGCAGCCACCCAACTCATTCGTGAAAGCGAGATGAATAGCGGGTCTCATACGCCGATCGTCGCGCTAACGGCGCACGCTATGAAAGGGGATCGCGAGCGTTGTTTAGCGGCTGGAATGGACGAATATGTCTCCAAACCGATCAATCGAAAAAAGATACTCGCGATCATAGAACAGCTGACAGAAAACACTCCGCTGGCGATCGACGGCGAGGCACTGATGAAGCATCTCGGTGGTGAGTATGCGCTTTTTGCACAGCTGCGAGACCTCTTTCGGGACAGCTACCCGCGCTTAGTTGAGCAAATGCACAAAGCGGTAGATGGCGGCAACTTCGCCAAGCTGCAGACGTTGTCTTACGAGTTGCACGATACGGTTATCAATTTCGGCGCCGATGCCGTCATACGCCTAACGCTGTATCTGCAAAACGCAGAGGGAGGTGAAGATTCGCGGGATGTTTCCGCGGCACTGCACCGCCTCGAAAACGAGCTACTCGTTTTGGACAAAGCCCTAATGCAGTTCGAAGAGAAGAGGGAAGGCCTCGCTCTGGACAGAGCCAAGAGAGCGGAGTGGCCGATGTTAGAAGGAGAGGCTCTTGAAGAGCTGCATCGGCTTGAAGAAGGGGGTTATTTTTCTCTGAGCGATTTTCTTCGCCAATTCAATGACGACGGGCGCGAACGCATAAAAAAAATGCGGCAAGCCCTAGCCGACAGCGATGTAGCTACCTTAGAACGCGAAGCACACACGCTCAAAGGGGGCAGTCGCGAACTGGGCGCCCGTCGCCTGAGCGAATTGTGTTTTGAGTTGGAGAAGATGGCACGGGCGGGAACCTGGAGCGCGGGTGAAGAGTTGCTGCGGGAAGTGGAGCGCGAGTTCGAAGCATTACAAGAAGAGTTGGCCCGACGCAAAGAGGGCTGAGCGCATTCTGCGCCCAGCCCTTTCGCGATAGTTGTTCAAAAAAAGGTTTGTCTACGAGCGTTCGTCCATCGGCACATAAACCCGCTGCGTCTCGCCGGTGTAGATCTGACGCGGGCGACTAATCTTGGATATTTTTGTCCCCTCGTGCCACTGGGCGATCCAACCGGGCATGCGCCCGATCGAAAACATCACGGTGAACATTTCTTTGGGTATGCCGAGTGCGCGCAGAATAACGCCGCTGTAGAAGTCGACGTTGGGATAGAGCTTGCGCTGTATGAAGTATTCGTCTTCCAGCGCGGCGGCCTCTAATTCCTCAGCCATTTTCAGCATCGGGTCGTCTATGTTCAATTTGGCCAGCACATCGGCGCAGATCTTCTTTATGATCTTGGCGCGCGGGTCGAAGTTCTTGTAGACGCGATGGCCAAAGCCCATTAGGCGAATGCCGTTTTTCTTGTCCTTGATCTGCGCTACAAAATCCTTAACGGACAAGTTCTGCTGGATCATGAGGTCGAGCATATCGACTACGGCGACATTGGCCCCGCCGTGCAGTGGCCCCCACAGTGCACAAACGCCGGCTGCGACCGAGGCAAATAGATTGGCCTCGCTACTGCCGACCATGCGCACCGTCGATGTCGAGCAGTTCTGCTCGTGATCGGCGTGCAACAAGAGGATGGTGTCTAGCGCGCGCACGATTACTGGGTCGGCTTCGTATTCCTCGTAGGGCTGGCTAAACATCATGTGTAGAAAGTTGGCGCTGTATTTCTTTTCTGGATGCGGGTAGGCAATATTATAACCGTGCGCATGGCGATAAGAAAAAGCGGCAATGGTGCGCACCTTGGCCATAATACGAGCCACGGCG
The DNA here is from genome assembly GCA_047616505.1 of Planctomycetota bacterium. GTDB lineage: Bacteria > Latescibacterota > UBA2968 > UBA8231 > UBA8231. The sequence goes on along the minus strand of JBLHGI010000030.1, from coordinate 13,584 downwards.
TCCTGAAAGGAACTGTCGTCCGTGATTTCTAGCAGCTGTGGGTGGAAACAGCTCAGCGCATTGAGTACCGCTGAGAGCACGGCCATTGGCGGCGAGTTGGAAGGAAAAAGGTCAAAGTGGTGACGGATGGCCTCGTGCAACATCTGATGGTCCGTGAGCTGGCCGCTAAATTCTTGCAGCTGTGTAGCCGTGGGCAATTCGCCCCAAATTAGCAGATAGGCCGTCTCGATAAACGTACTTTTTTCGGCCAACTCTTCGATCGGATAACCGCGATAGCGCAGTATGCCCTTCTCGCCATCTATAAAGGTGATATCGCTTTCGCACGAACCCGTATTGCCATAGCCTTGGTCTATGGTGACATAGCCGGTTTCGGCGCGGAGTTTAGAAATGTCGATGGCCTTCTCGCCTTCTGATCCGACGAGAATGGGCAATTCAATACTCTGGTCACCTAAATTCAACTGAGCTGTATCGGACATGATTGATTCTCCTTTTCTCTCCAGGCACCCACTGCAGATGCGTATTTATGATAGTATAGCCGTACCTTGGCTCTGTCAATATCCGGTCGCTCTCTGGATGCGGTTCTAACGCACGGTGTATCTATGCGGACTCAGAGTATTTACAAGTAGCTGTTCGCACTGGACTTTGTCGTGCTATAAATGTTACTTTGAAACATGCATTGGCCCTCGCTACACGCTGTTAAAATAGAGTTACGCCATCGCCTTTCTCCACGCTGAAGATACCCAATCGCCCTATGCCCATTATATCCGCCCTTGCCCTAATGCTCCTGCTCTACGCCCTGCCGACATGGGCTAACCCCAAACTAAATGTAATCAAAAGCAATGCCAGCGGTTTGCTCGTCGAATTGCATATATCGCCCCCCGACCTAAGAAATGACGCCCAGGCACTAGCGGCTATTCCCGGTCTCGTCCGCTTAGACTCTACGCAGTTGCCCTTTCTCAGTCGTCTAATCGCTGCACCGCCTGGAGCTAAAATCGAGCTGCACGTGCGCGAAGTAGACTATGTCGAGACGGATATGGGCGAGGTGGATGCAATGCCTATCCTCTCGCTTCTCCCGCGCGCTCCCGAGCGAGCAACTAGCCGTTATATCGGTTCCCTACGCGGAGTAGAAGCACATGCTTTGCACCTTTATCCCTATGATTACGACGCGTCGCGTCACGTGCTACGCACTTATACTCGGCTGCGCGTAGAAGTGCGTTTTGTCGGTGGTCGGAGCGCCAAAAATACACTGCAACAAAAGTCTCATGCATCCTATGCCGCCTTCCTCAATGGCAAAGAGGCTCTCCTTTTTTATTCGCAACGACCTGCCGCCAAAATTCAGGCCGAAACGTGGTACGATCCCGCGTCCGACTGGGTCAAGGTGCACGTAAACGAAGACGGTATCCACCGCATCGACCGCGCTTGGCTCGCGCGTTTTTCCGATATAGAATCCATCGATCCTCAGACGTTGCGCCTCTTTTATTTGGGACAAGAGCAGGCGCTGCACGTGCACGGCAGCGAAGACGGCCATTTTGACGAGGGTGACTATCTGCTATTTCACGGCACTTATCGCCGCGACGACCGCGATTTCGAGAGCCTCTATGGTCGCCGCAATACCTATTGGCTGACCTGGGGTGGCCAAGCAGGTCAGCGTTTTGCCGAACGCGATGCCAAGCCCACCAACGGCTACCCGCTATCGCGTTCTTTTTGGACCACCGCCCACTTTGAACGCGATCTGATCTTTAATGCGCTGAGCGAAGCGCCCAACGCCGAACGCGATCACTGGTTTTGGACACTCAACAACAAACCGCTCACGGCTACCCGCCCCGATGTGCCCTCCGCCGCTGAGTTTCCCGGCGACCTGCTCTTTCCCGACCTCGATAGAGAAGAGTATACGGCGAATGTGCGCGTCGCTCTGCACGGTGCCTCTGACCTAGGGCATCACACCGTGCTCAAGCTCAATGGTAGCCAAGTCCTAGACGAGCGTATTTGGGGCGAAAAGAGAGCGGGCATGATTGAGTTTCTCGCTCGGGCCGAAGTGGCGAGCGACCAGCTCAAAAATGGGCGCAACCGCATCCTTCTACAGGTTTTTGCCGACCAAGAAAAATTCGATCTGATGTGGTTTAACTGGTTTGAGATCGATTATTTTCGTCGCTATAGTGCCAACGGCGGCTATCTCGATGCCACCCATCTCCCCTCGGACGGCCACCGCATCGAAGTGGAGAACTTAGCACATCCCCATGTCGAAATTTTTGAACTCAACGGCAGCACTCGTCTAACGGGTAGTACTATCAACGGCTCCGACAGCCTATACACCGCGACCTTTGAAGACCTAATAGAGCAAGAGGCGCGCTATGTCGTAGCCGATAGCTTGGCGTTTAAAACACCTGTTGGCGTAGATGAGATCTCATCGGACTGGCGCAATTTTACTGGTGCCGAATACCTCGTCATTGCCCACCCGTTGCTCATGGCTCAGGCCGAAAAACTCAGCATCCATCGGAAAAATGATGGTCTGCGCACGGCCGCCATCTCCAGCCAAGACCTCTACGACGAATTCAACTATGGCCTCTTCGATGCCGAAGCTATCCGCACCTTTATCGACCACGCCTATCACCATTGGTCCACTCCACCGACCTATGTGGTTTTGTTGGGCGACGATACCTGGGACTACCGCAATATCATAGGCGGCGGGCGGCCGACGATTGTGCCCAGCCTCTACTATCAGTCGCGCGGTCGCGGTCTTGCCCCCAGCGATTTTCTCTACTCGTTAGTAGACGGCGACGATTTGCTCGCCGATCTTTCTATCGGTCGCCTCGCCACCTCTTCGCAGGACGAAGCGGAAGTCGTAATAAACAAAATAATCGACTACGACACGGCGCCCGAACCCGGCCCTTGGCGCTCGCGCATGCTCTTTGTGGCCAATCACCACCCCAAAGATCTGTTTACCAAACCGAGTGATTCGCTGGCTGTCCGCTACGCCGAGCCAGCGGGGCTGGCCCCCATCAAAGTGTACAACCCCGACGAAGGGCCGATTCCCAATCCGACGGGGCGGGCCTTTGTCGATGCGCTCAACGAAGGGGCTTTGCTGCTCAACTTCAATGGGCACGGCAGTCCCGGCACGATGCAATCGCTCTTTACGCTCAGCTTGCCCGATTGGGGCTATCTCGGCCAGGTGCAAAACGGTCGCCGCCTGCCGCTCGTACTGGCTTTATCCTGTCTCAATGGGCTCTTTTCCAACCCCACGGTTGAGGGGTTGGCCGAGACGTTTACCAACCGGCGCGAGGGCGGTGCCATCGCCTATATTTCGGCTAGCGCCAAGAGTTTTGTCGCCCAGAACGACCTGCTCAGCGACCGCCTCTACGCGGGGCTATTTGCTCCCGCTGGCCAAGCCTTTGGTCCCGCTCTCGATGCGGCGAAGACGCAAGTATTAGCCGTTCATTCGAGCTGGGTCGACGCTGCGCTGACGATGCAATTGATCGGCGACCCGGCGCAGCGCTTAGGCCTGGCAGCGGTTCCCGATTATGCGGCGCTTAGCTTCGCCGTCGCGGCCGACGCCGTGCGCGGCCATGGCACTGCGCCCCTAGACGCGACGTTAGCTAACTATGGTCGACTCGGTGCCGATAGCCTGCACATCGAAATACTGGCCTATGGCGAAGCCGGCGCCGTCGACACGCTGCTGAGCATAGTGGAGCCCCCTTTTGTCGGCCAACGCGCGCTGTCTTTTGATTGGCCCGTGGGGGCTCGGCGCGGCCCCTATCGTCTCGAACTGCGTCTCGATGGCGGCGATGCCTTAGTAGAGCTCGATGAGAGCAATAATCTGCTCGCTATCGCCATCGATATTCTCGAGCCCCTGCTCGCCGTGCCCGTCTTTCCCGCCCAAGCTGCTGCCCTTGCCGCTGCAGAGCTCGTGTTAGAAGCGGCGGTGCCGATTGACGGCAGCGCCTATTTCTGTCAATTCGCCTTCGCGACGACGGCCGACTTTGCTGCTGCAGAGCTCTCGCCCCTAGTCGAGACAAAGAATGGCTTGGCTATCTACCGGCCAACGATAGCGGCAAAGAGCACCTATTTTTGGCGCGTGCGGCTGCACTCCGGCATCGCCGCCGGTCCGTGGAGTACGACGCGTTCTTTTTATAGCGCGCCCGGCCCCAGGTGGAGCCAGCGCCTTTTGCAGTTGCTCGCCGCAACAACAGGCGACTTCGAACTGCGCGATGACGCCCTCGCCCTCTCGTCGCAGCCGAGTCCGCTGCGGCCCGATAGCACGCGGCGCGAAGATGGTTTTACCGTGCGCGACCACCTCGGCTCCGGCGTCGTGGTGACCGATGGCACGTGGCTCTATGCCAAGCGTTGGTACAACGATGCCTCAACGACCTACCCCGGCAGCGACTATTTTACGCGCATTGGCACTGGGCTCAACGATACGTTTAGAAGCGGTAATTTCGGAGCCTTCGGCGACTCGACGAGCGCTGGCATCTCGGCGACCTATCACAGCGATGGTTATATATATAATGAAAGCGGCAAGGCCTTCGAGATTGAAAGGCTGTCCATAGCCAGCGGTGCGCTCGATACCGTAGAGGTGCCCGAAGGGTTGCTCGAATGGAAGTTTGGTCGCGTTGAAAATGGCCACTCGCTCATTACTTCCGACGGCACCTATATCTACAATGTCGCCATGAGCACGCCACAGGGCGCGCGCAATGCCTGGGGCATACGCGTTTTTGACCCGGCGCAAAACTGGGCCTTAATACGCGAGTTCACTTCGCCCGCCACGGAGACGGGCTTCACCTTTGAATGGACTGATGGCATCTTGGCTGACGGCCAGTATCTCTACCTGATCGAGTGGCGGGGCCAGCAGCGCATCCGCATGATCGACGCCTTCGACGGCTCATTTGTCGACGAATGGCAGAGCGATCAAGAGACGACGCGCGTCATTACCGGCCAGTACGACTGGATTAACAACAAGGTCTGGCTCGGCGACCTGTGGAGTTCGGCGATTTTTCGCTATAGCGGTCTTCGGCCTATAGAGCGAGGAGAGCTCGTCTCCGAACCCATCGGGGCGGCGGCCGCTTGGCATGCGCTTTCCGTAGAGGGAGATGACCTACTCGTCGATGTATTAGTAGCCGATGGTGACCAATGGATCGCGCATCCCAGCTGGACCAGTCTAGCCCCAGGTAGCTTCGATATATCTTCTCTCAGCGGCGAGGACCACCCGCAAATACGCCTGCGCGCCCGCTTGCTCAGTGCGCGTGCAAAACTCGATCATTGGAGTCTCGATTGGACGCCGCGCCCCGCGCTAACGTTAACGCGGGCCGAAGGCTACAGCAGTCCTCACGGTCTAAGCGTGCAAGCGACGGTGCGCAATTTGTCCGCCGTTGCGGTAGGCGGTGCGACGCTTTCACTGCAATTAGGCGGCGAGAATGAGCGCCTGCACCGGGTTGCCGTTGGAACACTTGCACGCGGTGAGACGCGCGTTATAACAATCGACAGTCTCGAAATACCCGCTCGCAGCGAGCGCCTCTTCGCCGAGTTAGAAACGGTTCTTTTAGACGCCGAGCCCGCTGATAATCGCCGTCAGGTCACGCTCTTTATTGCAGGGCGTCTGCCGCTGAATTTTTCACTCTGGCCTGCGGGTCGCTCTTTCTTTAGCGGTGATCCCTTGCTTTCAGGTCAGGGTCTACTGGTCTCTGCTGCCGACTTAGCCGGCGGTGAAATTGAGGTTCGCATAGACGGGATCTCGATAGAACCGGACTCGCTCATCGACGCCTTTCCCGAACCATCGCGTCTGCTGTTCCGGCCTGAGATAGAGCCGGGCCAACACCAGTTAGAGGCCCGGCTACTGCGCGATGATCTGGAACTCGGCAGCGCACGTCTGCTGTTCTATGCCGGTGATGCCCTGCGCATCAGCAATGCGCTGCCCTATCCGCATCCCGTGCGCCAAACGGCCCATTTCACCTATGTCTTGTCGTTGGCAGCCGATGTCGAGGTGGAGATCTATAGCCTGAGTGGCCGTCTGGTGCGTCGGTTGGGGCCCTTTGAGCAGCAGCCTGGTTTTGCCCAAGTCGCATGGGATGGTCGCGATGCCGGTGGTGCACTATTGGCTAGCGGCACCTATCTCTATCGCATCGCCGCGGCTAGCGGCAGCGAGCAAGCGGTCTTTCGCGGAGCGCTAGCCATAGTGCGCGATTAACGAGATTTTTCAGTGGGCGCTCTCGCGCCTAGTGCCGTGTGGAACGGCACTAGGCGCACTGGGACTAGCCTATGCTTGCTGGGTTCGTCGGGTTTTTTGTAAGCAGAATCCCCTTTTAGCCAAGCACCTATCATAGGCGACAAATATAAAAGCCTACACCTCGTCGGCACCCACTGTGCGCATATATCTGGCGTAGACCATCTTAAAAACAAGCCCCAACAACAGCGCTACCAGTCCACCGCTAAAGGCCACTTCCCAGCGCCCCACATAGAATCCCGAGAAACCGATTACGCCGCCGCCGACGGCCACTGCTCCCAGCAGGGCGATAGCCAGACCGCGTACAATCGGTGCACCGCCGCTCGCTTCGCTCGCTGCGCCGTTGGCCTTTACTGCAATCGGTCCCCACCAGCCCATCGGCCGCGCCTCTTTGTAAAAGGCGAGCAGCTTTTCTTCTGGCTCCGGTTCGGTGCTAAGCGCCACCGCAACCCACAGTAGACACGTAAGGGCAATGGAACTGAGCACCACGACATAGGCCGTATCCTGACCCGCGTCGATCCAATACGAGAAGACCAGATATTTGTTTAGCAAAAAGATCATCGGCCCCCCGAAAGAAGCGGCTAGTCGCGCCTTGCCGTTAAAGCGCCACCACCACCACTGGCCCCAATTGGCCGATAGTTCGGCCGAAGAAAGACCTAGCATAAAGACCGCAATATCGATGACATTGCCGGCGCTCAAAGCCACGGCCAACGAGAGCCCCATAATTACCACCATCACCGCGCGGCCGACGCCCATATAATGCTTCATATCGGCCCCGCGTTTGATAAAGCGTTGGTAGATGTCGTTGATAAAGACTTGTGCTCCGAAGTTCATATTGGAGTCGACCGTCGACATGATCGAAGCAAACATCGCCACCAGCGCCAGCCCCAATAGGCCCGAGGGAAGATAGTGGCCCAAGAGCAGGCCGTATGCCAACTCTTTGTCCATGCTGCCGTCGTAGAGTCCCGGCCACTTGGCCATGGCGCCTAATGCCGGCAAGGTCAGCACCGCCAGCATTAGAAAGAGCACGACTTGGGTCCACACGTACATGCGCGTCGCCTCGCGGCTGTTGCGGCACGAGAGCAGCCGTTGCCCCTCCATCGCCCCGGCCATGGGCGCTAGATCGCCGCCGTAACCGACCGAGGTCCCGATCGTCCAGGCGATGATGCCGACCATCCCGAGCATCTCGTGACTGACGGGGGGGTGCCAGCTGACGACCTCGGTGCCAAATTGGGTTACTAGGGCTTGGTAGAGCCCCGTTGGTCCGCCAAAGTCGGCCCATACCATGCCCATGAGCACCAGCGAAGATACAATCATAATCGCCGTCTGGATCAGGTCCGACATCACTACGCCCATATAGCCGGAGAGTACGACGTAGATGAGTATAATGGGGATCACGACGATAAAGGTCTCAAAGCGCGACCAGCCCAAGAGCGCTTCCGAAACTTTGGTCATCCCCAGAAGCCCGGCTCCGGTCCATGCCACTACGGCGATAAAGGCGCTGCGAAACGAAACCCACGCCCGCATCACCGCCGCTGGGTTGCCTTGAAAGCGCAACTCGTAAAATTCGGGCGAAGTGAATATTTTCAAGCGCCGCCAGCAGACGGCAAAGAGCAAGCCCCCGATCATCAGCGCTAGGCCGAAGCGGCTCAGATACCACCAGCAGATAAAGGTCCCCGTTACAACGGTCATGCCGCAATAGGCCGGGGCCACATCGGCGTTCATGCAGGTGACGGCATAACTTGTTCCGTTCATCCATCCCTTCATCTTGCGTCCGCCGAGGAAATAATTCTCCATATTTTCCTGGGCGAAGCCCCGGTAGTACAGTCCCATGCCAAGCAGAAAGACCATATAGAGTCCCATCAACGCATAGTCCAGATTCGACAACCCAACTATTTCCACGCCTGCTCCTTTATAAAAAAACCGAGACTTTTTAAGTCTCGGTTTTTTTGATTATCTCTAACTTTTATCTCATCCATGTCCGCGCTGCAATCGAACCTTCTTGCGTCAGGGCAAAGACAACAATATTGACGAGCATCTGTCGTATCCTCGGGTCGTTGCGGCGGTCTTTGCGCGCGATAATTACTTCATCTGATAATTCCGTGATTTCGGTAAACGAATCCGTCGTGCCCGTTAGGGCGCCGGAAGAGGTGCGCGGTTGCCCCAGCGGTGGGAATGAAATGCCCGCCAAACGGTCGTTGATATAGAGCCCTTTGATGGGCTGTATCGCATTGGTTGCCGAGCGACCGGGCAAAGGGGCCATATTGATGGCGGGTATGCCGCCGGGGAGATTAAAATAGGCGGAGTAGAGGGGATGGTCGTCCGGCAAGTGTTCGACGCGCGCGTCTCGCCCCCAGACCAGCTCGCCGTATCTTTCCAGCCCCTCGCGATACGATTCGAGGCCCAGCTCGATATCGAGAACAAATCCGCCCGCCATCAGGTACGCGACCAGCTGTTCCAACTCGATTTCATCGGGTATGATTTGAGGAACGATAATGGGCAATTCTAGAAGAGCAGGGTCACTAAAGAGCAGGTCTTTGCCAAATTCGGCTTCGATCGCGGTGAGATCGTCGATCGAGTCGATTATAATATCCAGGTCGCGCGGGCTACCCCCTGCTAAAACGGCGGAGGCCGAACCCATGGTCCCCGAGGAAACTCTGGCTAGGCGCAGAAAACCCGTAATGGTCTGCGGCTGCGCCGGGTCGAAGACGATTTTCACTTGGTAGCGGTCGCGCTCGTAGGCGTCCTGTTCCTCTGCGGGCGTTTGTGGAGGGACTACTAAAGGAGTACAGCTTAGCAGGGCCAAGCTGGTCGCTAGGGGCCAAAACAAGAAGCTGGGAGAAAATGCCATCGGTGTCTCCTCGAACGTTGAGGGCTGTTTGCAGCGCCGCTTAATCATCCCAAAGTAATGGAAAGAGAGCCCGACTTCAATGCAAAAATAGACGGTATGGATCAAAGGGATCGCTCCATTTTTATACTGCTCTGTCCCCGGGGCTGAGGCGTTCTTTTTTATGCTGTACCTCTTCCCTTGCGCCGCAGTTTACGAAAGGCCTAATCCGCGCTAAACTATTCCTGTTCGAGTATAGCAACACTTCATCTGTCGCCACATAGAGGAACTATGTCCTTTATCTTTTCCGATCAGCACATAGAAGCATATCGCACGCTCGGTTATACTGTCTTCCGCCAGATCCTGCCGGCCAGCCTCGTCGGAGACTTGCGCCGCGTCACGGATGAGGCGCGCGAAGTGGCCCGCCGAGAACATGGTCCACAGGCCCAGCGCCTACAGCCCGTGAGCCGCTACGGTCTCGACCAGCAGCCTTTTATAGACTATGCCGAGTTGGCCGTTCTCAAAGATGCTATACACCGCCTGCTCTCTCCCGCCCATAACCACGGCAACCGCGATATATACGGCATATTATTTGAGCCGGCGACAGACGCCTACTGCACGCCTTGGCACCGCGACTGGCGCGACAATGCCAGCGGCCTAGATCTGGCGCGCTGGGATGCCCACTTCTCGGACGATCTCTACTTCAACCAAGTCAACTGCGCTCTTTACGCCGATTCCTCTACTTGGGTCGTGCCCGGCTCGCATTTGCGCCGCGACTTGGCGCGCGAAATTGAGCGCTTCCCTCGTCGTCCGATCTCTAGGCCGTTGCTCGAAGACAAAAATGCCGAAGAGCGCGAATATCTCTGTCTGGACTATGTGCGCAGCATGCCGGGCGCCGCGCAACTGCACCTCGAAGCCGGTGATTTTTGTCTCTACCGCAACACGCTCTGGCACATCGGCAACTACGTGCCCTATCGTCGCCGTGCGACGTTGCACGATGCGGTCGATACTGCGGAGTTTGCCGCCTGGCGCGAGGAGACCCTGCGCGATATCAAAGAGCGCAACGAACGCGGCCTAGGTATGGAGAATGCCAACGCGTGAAACTACTCACCTATTTAGACCAAGTGCCCATACTCGGCCTACTCGTCGCCGCCCTGCTGCTCGGTTTGGCTCCTTTCCAACCGCAGCCACATTTATTAGAAAAATTGAATATGCTGTTGGCTGGCGAATTGACAGGGCTGCTCGATATCTTCGACCTAGTATTCCACGGCGCGCCCAGTCTTTTGCTCATTATTCGTTTGCTGCGCAAAGCTACTAATGATAGCGCCGCACTATAATGTGCATTGGTAGCTTCCATGCGTCTCGCTCCTTTCACCTCGCTCCTTTCACCTCGCTCCTTTCACCTCGCTCCTTTCACCCCGCTATTCTACCGGACAAAACGCCATGACTGACCCCGATATGAACACGTTGCGTCAGCGCCTGCTTGAGCCCTTGCTCAAGAGTGCGGACTCGTCGGTTGCTCGCATTCTCGCCGTCGAATTAAACGCGGACGGCCAGTGGGCCTCTGTCGATTATACGGACCAGGACCGCGCCTCCTGGGCGACCTCGCGCCATCTAAACCATTTGCACGCGCTGGCCAAGGCCTATGCTACAGGTGCAGAGGATCTGCGCCCAGCTGTTTTTTCCGCCCTCGACCATTGGCTTGAATACGACTATAGCAATCCAAATTGGTGGCACAACGAAATCGGCGTGCCGCGCCTACTCGCGCCGACGCTATTGCTCTTAGGCGATGAGCTAAACCCCACTCAGTTCGAGCGCGGCGTCGCCATACTCGCTCGCGCCACGCTGAGTAAGACGGGGCAGAACCTCGTGTGGCTGGCCGGCATCAGCGCCCAACGCGGTTTGCTCCTAGGCGATGCTGATCTCGTAGCGACTTCGTATGCACGTATTGCCGACGAAATCCACCTCACGGCCGAAGAGGGCATTCAGGTAGACTATAGTTTTCACCAGCACGGCGCCTGTCTGTACAACCACGGCTATGGCTCCGGTTTTGCCAGCGACGGTGCGCGTATCGCGGCCCTGCTCAACGGCACGCGCTTCGCCTTTGAGCAGGAAAAGGTCGATCTGCTGACGGCTCTCGTGCTCGATGGCCACCAGTGGTTTACGCGCGGCACTTGGCAAGATTACGGTAGCTTCGGTCGCGAGATTGCCCGCGCTGGTCACAATGGCGCTTATCTGCGCCGCGTGGCAGAAGACCTCTTAGAATTGTCCACCGGTCGCGAAGCTGAGTTGCGCCAACTGCGCCACCGCCTCGATGAAAAAGCGCCGCCGCTGGTCGGCCACCGCCACTTCTGGCGCGGCGATATTTCCGTACAGCAGCGCCCCTCTTTCTACGCTTCGGCGCGCTTTTATTCCGACCGTCTGCTCAACACGGATAAACCGCATAATGAGGAGGCCTTGCTCAGCCATCACATCGCCGACGGCTGCACTTTTATTTCGCGCACGGATAAAGAATACGCCGATATATTTCCCGTCTGGAACTGGCAGCATATCCCCGGTACGACCATCGTACAAACGCCTGAACTTAGCGGTGAGCTCTGCCGCTGGGGCAGCCGTCCCTTTGCAGGCGGTGTTAGCGATGGTCAGCACGGGCTGGCCGCTATCGATTTTGAGCGGGATGGATTACAGGCGCGCAAAAGCTGGTTCTTTTTTGCGGATACTATTATTGCGCTTGGCGCCGGCATAACGGATAGCTCTGGCCATGCGGTGCACACGACGATCAATCAGTGTTTTCTCAACGGCGAAGCGGTGCGTGGAGAAGGCGGAGAGAATACCTGGGTCTATCACGACGGCATCGCCTATTTCACCGAAAAAGATGCCAAGCTGCAGTTGACGCAGGACGAGCACACTGGCTCGTGGTGGAGGATTAGCCGCAGCACATCCCAGGAGCCGATTACCCACAAGCTCTTTGACCTGTGGGTAGACCATGGCAGGGCACCGCAGGACGCGTCTTATGCCTATAGCATCGCACCGACTATGTCATTGCAAGAGGTGCAGAACGGCCAGCGCCCGGCAATCGAGACCATCGCCAATACGGCGACGATACAGGCCGTAAGAGAAACGGAGCTCGGTCTAACGGGCATCGTCTTTTACCGGCCTGGAAGCATAGACATCGCCCCTGACTGGAATGTCGCAGCAGATCAGTCCTGCCTATTGCTTCTCCGCCGCCAGGGCAATAGGCTCTACGTTTCGGTCGCTAACCCGCAGAACGAATACATGGAATTGGCCGTGACGATTTCTCAGAGGATTAGCGGCGAAGAAGTCACTACACTGCCAAATGGAGGCTCGCGTCTAGTGTTGGAATTGCCCGATGGCATGGAAGCCGGGCGCAGTGCTACGTGGGAGTTTGAGGTGTCTGAGTAGTTACATTTCCGTTGGCTGTCATATGACACGTAGTACTTTTCGAAGAAAAGTATCGTTCATTTGGGTATTTTGACGGAGAACCAAGTTTCGCACTGGGACTCCTAATCATTCTCATTCAGGGCTTTATGCTTTCCTTTTTGTATCCATACTTTAGCCTTTCAAGCAGGGGAATAACTAGAGGAATAAAATTTGCGTTACTAGTTGGTGTTTTTTTCTGGTCATCCCATGTTTTGGCGTTTTTTGCAAAACAAGTCGTAGAAAGCTCGGCAATATTCATACTAATGGAGAGCTTTTATCTCCTAATTCAGTTATGATCTCTTCATAGAGCTGTTCGCCCATCTGTTCGATGCTTTGTTCGCCGCGAATGATCGGAGTGGCATCGAAGTCGGCGTTGTCGGCGTTGTCGGCAATCAGCTGCATGCGGTTTGGGTTGGCGATAATTTTGATCACGGGCGTCAAACCACCGGTTGTCGAACCGCAGCCGTTAGTAAATAAGGAGAGATGCGCGCCATGTGCAGCGAATTGATTGATGCCCTCTGGGCCTTCCTGGAATGTGCTGGTGTGCGGTTTGGCCACCACGATGAAGTATCCCTTGCCAAGAGGCGGACCGTAGTCGCGCAGGACGCCCTGTAGCGGCTGGGTACCGGATTTGGCCAAACAGCCGTAGGATTTTAATCCAGGGAGTTAGGGCCTAGGTTTTTTATCCGCTAGCGAAGGTGCGAGCCGATCAACGATTTCGACGTCGAGTCGATCCCCGTTGGTCGGCTCGACGCTGTCGGGTGCGGATAACGAACTCGCCTTTTGCTTTGAATTTCTTCCATCCCCCAGCGAGTCGTCCCACATGAGCTCGAAGGGATTGCCGCATAGCACTCAGTCTGCCGTGGCTTCGGTAACCGGTGCCCAAGTGTAGTTGAACATGGTCTCACCGATGCCCACTAACCCGGTGTTTGTCGTTACTCTGCAAATCTCGGAAGATGCTCCACTCCGATCAAGCAAAGAAGAAACGACCTGAAAGGGGCCTAAAAACGACGCCAGAGCTTGACCCGACCCCCGAAAAGGCCCTTTGTAATTCCTATAAATTGTCTAATAGGAGAGGAAAATGCCTTTAACTCAAGAAGAA
>JBLHGI010000029.1:0-29543 GCA_047616505.1 Planctomycetota bacterium | reverse complement strand
AAATGCCGTCGACAAAGACGAGCGCGTCACCGGCGTCCATGGGCACGTGAATGGCGCCTTCGGTGCCGTCGACGCTGGCCCCGCCCTGTTTCATGCGGTATTGGTCTAGGTGAGGGTGGGCAAAATTGGACTTGTGGCTGCCGGGGATGACCATCGTGCCGCCGTCGCCGTCGCCGATATCCGTCAGGGCCATTAGCACGTTGACCTGGCCGCACATAAAGCGGCCGCCGTGGTAGCGGAACTGGTTGCGGTGTATCGGTGGGAAACCGCCGGAGTGCAGGCCGATGGCTTCGCCGGGCTGGCGAAAGTGGGCGAAGCACTCGTCGATAAAGAGCGGACCGTGGTGGTAGTCGAAGGTGCCTTCGCCGCCGACGAAGAACTTGATGTGTTCGATCCACGCGGGATGGTCAATGAGTTTTTCGAACGGCTCGCCGCCCTCGTAGATTTGCTGTAGGTTCAGGCCGTCGTTGGTGCCGTAGGAGTGGGCGTGGACGCGGCCGTGCCACTGGCCCGGCTCCATGCGCGGTATTTCGTCGAGCCCCGCGTTGAGTTCGCTGACTTCCCCTTGGCTGAGCGCTCCCTTGAGGACGATATAACCGCGCAGATCAAATAGATAGGTGTCGAGGTCGCTGACCATTGCTTCTTTTCTCCGTTTGTTCTCTTTGTGTTTTATAGCGAGCCGTAGGCCCGAATCGCCGTATCGTGGAAGAGGGCCGTGCGTTCGGTATGCGACAGGTCCGCCGTCCAGGCGAGGAATTGGCCGTATAGAGTAGCGATGTCGATGCCCTTAGCCCGGTCGACGGGATAGTTGCTGGCGAACATGCAGCGCTCGCTGCCGAATATTTCGATCGTCTCGCGCACCAGTGCCCTTATTTTTGCCTCTTTGGGGGCGTCTTGGTGATAGTCGCTGCGCCCAAACCAGAGCATAGAGAGCTTCATATAGACATTGGGCAATTCGGCTAGGGCGTGTTGCCCGGTGCGCCAGAGGGCTTCGTGGGCCTCGTCCTCGCCGTCGTGCAAAAAGCCCAAGTGGTTGACTACGACGCGCACGGCGGGGAAATCGCGTAAAACGGCGACGGCGTCGGCGACCTGGTGCGGATGGCAGGAGAGGTCGAAGGAGAGGTCGTGTTTTTCGAGTAGGGCTAGCCCTTCGCGAAAGAGCGGTTCGGAAAAGAAATGGCCGTGCTCGACCTGTGGCCAGGTCAGGCTGGCATCGCTAGGGTGGTGGTTGAGGATCATGCGCACGCCGCGCAGGCGGCTATTGGATATTTTTTTGTGTTGTTCTATGGTGCGTTCCGCTTCTTGTGTGTCGCGGGCTAGGTGTACATAGGCGACGACGCCAAAAGGGCGGCCAACGGGCTCTAATTGGCTGCAGACCCAGCGCGTTTCGTCGACGGTGTCGATGGGGAAACCGCCTTGGATTTGGCCTACGACGGTCTCGACGTGTAGGCCGGATACTAAGCGCAGCTGTGCGGGCAAGTGCGCCATATCGCGCTGGTAGTCGCTGGCCAGATAGGTCGAAGACATGCCGAGATTTGGGTTGGGGCGGTTGGGCACGTCCCACAGGTGAAAATGGGGATCGCAGAGGTCCATCGCGTCGGCGCTGTTCGCTGTGTTCTGTCCGTTTTCTGTCATAGTTCGCCTCGGGTTTTCATAGGGGGGTACTCAGAGTCCTAACGCGTCTTTTTTCTCGCGCAGGGCGGCGATCACATCGCTCGTAATTTCGTCGAAGCTGACGCCGAGCATTTCGGCACCGCGCTCGACGATGTCGCGCTGCACGCCGGCGGCAAAGCTCTTCTGCTTCCATTTCTTTTTGACAGATTTTACTTCTAGGTCGCCGACGCTCTTCGAGGGGCGAACGAGGGCACAGGCGGTGACAAAACCGCTCAGTTCGTCGATGGTATAGAGCGTTTTCTCTAATAGACTCTGTGGCTCGATTTCGGTGCAGATGCCCCAGCCGTGTGACTGTACGGCGCGTATATATTCATCGGGCCAGCTGTGCTGGCGCAGGATCTCTTCGGTTTTCTGGCAGTGGTGCTCGGGGAATTTCTCGTAGTCGAGGTCGTGCACTAGGCCAATAATGCCCCATTTTTCCTCGTCTTCGCCGGCTTTTCTCGCCATATAGCGCATGGTTGCCTCCACAGCCCTGCCGTGGTTGATCAGCGATTCCGTCTCGTTATACTGCAACAACAGTTCGAGGGCTTCTTGGTGCGTGGGGGTCTTTTCGCTCATGGGTTCGGGTTTCTGTGTAGTGGGTTTATATTTGGCGTCTAGTATGGCAAAGTTTGGGCTAAATGCTGTTATTAAAAGGTTCGCTCGACCTTATAAATAGGTCGGCTTTTCTCCCGCGTCAATATGTGTCGTTAATACTTGGAATATGTCGATCAACTAATACGTCTTTTGCGCGAGCTGGGCGTGCTCGGATTGTTGGGGCTGGCCTTTATAGACTCGGCCGGTATTCCTACGGGAGGGGGGCCAGATTGGGTTATCGTCGTGTTGTTGAGCCAGGAACAAACGCTGGTAGATTTCCTAATGACCGTGCCGCTGGCGGTTCTGGGTTCTACCGTTGGCTGTTTGGGTCCCTATTATTTGGGACGGCGCGGCGGCGACGTGGTGCTCAGGCGTTTTGACGAGAAGAGCACCGAGCGCGTACGCGACAAGATCGATCGCTATGGTTTTTGGGCCATGACGTTTTCCGTGATCGCGCCGCCACCTTATCCGATGAAACTCTTTATCGTCTCGGCCGGTGTTTTTGGCATGCCGGTTATCAAATTTGCCGGGGCCGTTTTTCTCGGACGTAGTCTGCGCTACTCCGTCGTGGGCTATTTGGCCGTGTGTTATGGCGAGCAGGCTTCGCAGCTGATGCGCGACCATTTCCTAGTCATTGCCAGCGTCGTGGCAGCTATCGTGGCGTGTGCGATTGCCGTGCAGAGTTTGCGACGGCGGAAAGCCTGACTTGTGGCCGCTGCGTCCCTCTTTTATCTTGAGCGGCAAAGGAGGAAGGGACTATGATAGAGCATCCCTATGGCGACTTGCACGGTGGCCGTTGGTTGGTTGGCAATCTGCATTCGCATACGACGGCCAGCGATGGCCAGCGTGATCACCAGGCTGTTATAGACGATTATGCCGGGCGCGGTCACGGTTTTCTGATGATTTCCGACCACGATATCCTCACCGATGCCGACGACCACGCCGATTTTGACCCACAGGGCATGATCTTGGTGCCCGGCAACGAGATTACGGCCAATGGCCCGCATATGCTGCACGTGGGTGCCAGTGTTTTGGTCGAGCCGGATATCGATCGCCAGCAGGTCATCAATGGAGTAAAGGAAAATGGCGGCTTTGTCATTTTCAATCATCCCAATTGGCACGCAAATTTTAACCACTGTCCGCAGGAGCTTTTTGAGCGCTGCGAGGGATATCTGGGCTTGGAGGTCTTTAATGGGGTCATTAGCCGTCTAGATGGCAGCCCCTACGCGACCGATCGCTGGGATATGCTATTGAGTCAGGGGCGGCGGATTTGGGGCTTTGCCAATGACGACAGTCATACGGCGACGGGTGATGTCGGCCTGGGTTGGAATGTGGCCTATGTAAAAGACGAGACGCCGGAGGGCGTGGTCGAGGCCTTGAGGCAAGGGAACTTCTACGCATCTACAGGCGTCGAGATTTCCCATATTGGCGTTGAGGGGCGGCATATTAGCATTGAGACGGAAAATGCTTCGCGCATCGTCGCTCTGCGCGATACGGGACGGCGTTTTGCCACGGTAGACTCGCGGGCGATTGAGGTCGAGGTGCCCGAAGGAGCGAGTTATGTGCGCTTTGAGTGCTGGGGTGCCGGCGAGGCCTTTGCTTGGACACAGCCGTTCTTTGTTGACTAGATCGACTTATATGAGAAATACAAAGCCCTCCTGTGTAAGAAACAGGGGGGTTTTGTGTAGGTGCCCTATGAAAATTGTAGAGGAGCTGTAGCGATGAAACAAGTATTATTCGAGGATATGTACTGCTGGTCCGTTTTTAACGAGATGCGGCAGATCGATTTTAACGGGCATCTGTGGGTGCGACCAGAGGGCAATGTGCTCATTGATCCGGTGCCGATGAGCGCGGCGGATCTGGCGCAGTTAGATACCTTGGGCGGCGCGGCGTTGATTGTAGTGACGAATGCCGACCACGAGCGCGAATCCACTTTTTTTAAAGAACACACGGGGGCAGATGTCATCGTTCACAGCGATGATGCCGATGTGCTGGCCGTAGATTCAGATCGTCTGGTCGAAGACGGCGAGGAGATTGTGACGGGGTTACAGGTGGTGCATCTGCGCTATGGTAAGAGCCCCGGTGAAATGGCGCTCTACTGGCCCGAGCGCCAGCTAATATTGGCGGGCGATTTGGTCGTGGGGGCTCCATTGGGAAAATTTAGTTTGCTGATGGACGAGAAGTTGCAGGACCCAGCGCGTGCCGCTTTGCAGCTGCGCAAGCTCTTGGCGCTCTCATTTGATGCGATGTTGGTGGGCGATGGACATTCGATCATGCACGGCGCCAAGGAAAAACTCGTCGAATGTTTAGAGGCGCGCAGCGATATTTATATCAATAAAATAAATCTCGACGAGATGGCGTGGCAGGTGTCGACTGGGCCCAAGGGATATGTGAAACAGAGCAAGGATATCGACCCGCTTGTTGGGGCTCGTCGGCTCGGCTACCAACTTATTCGCTTGGGTGCCGGCCAGAGCATCTGCCCGCTGCACTTTCACCATTTTGCCGAGGAATTGTTCTACGTCATGGCAGGAGGCTGCACGCTGCGCACGTCGCGCGGTGATTGGCCCGTGCGCGAAGGGGATTTTATCGCTTTTCCGCCGGGGCCAGATGGCGCGCATAAATTTATCAATGAACGCGGCGACCAGTGCGTGCTCTTAGCATTGGGAGAGCAGCTAGCGCACGATGTATGCGAGTACCCGGACTCGGGGAAAATCAACGTGTCGGCTAAGGGCGCTACCGGCGAGCAGATCTATCGTTTGCGCGACAACGTCGGTTATTGGCAAGGAGAATAAGATGAGCAGCTTGATTGTAGTGCACCCCAGTTTCGATCACGTCTGGCCTTTTTCTGCGGACCATTTTCACGCGCAGTGGGCTGCGCAGGGCGAGGTGGAATTTGTGCGCTTAGCGCCCGGTGATGACCGCATTTTGGGCGATATTGTCGACGGGCCGTCTTCTTTTCATCGCGTGGTGTCTCTGGGAGTGCAGGTGAGCAAGGCGTGTTTGGAAAAATTCACGACGCTGGAAGAAGCGTCTTTCCAGGGCTCGTATAGCGCACAGGTCAGTGAGGAGTGCGGGGCGTATTTAGCCGACAGGGCCGTCGTCGTTTATACGCACCCTTCGGAAGGTTTTTGGGGGCAGTCCGTCTCCGAATTTGGGTTGGCGCTGACGCTGAGCGCCCTGCGACGGATACCGCAGCTACATCACGAGATTCTGACGAGTTTGGAGCCGTGGAACTACGAGCAGCCGGGGGGCGTAGGGGTTCCGGGCGGGCGTGGGCACCAGTTTGGCGACGATGCCAATTTTACCAGTGGTACCTTGGCCGGCAAGCGAGTGCGCATTGTGGGTGCGGGCAATATCGCCAGCCGCTACGCCAGCTTTGCCTCGTTTATGGGCGCCGACGTGTCGGTGTGGGACCCGTATGCTAGCGAGCCGTGTTTTCATCGCGCGGGCTCGCGGCGCGAATATCACTTAGAAAGACTGGTGCAGGACGCGGAGATCTTTGTGCCGATGGTGCCGCTGATGGAATCTACCAAGGGGCTCGTAAAAAGTGAGCATATCGACGCGCTACCCACGGGCTGTCTGGTGGTGATGGTGACACGGGCGAAGATCTGCGATACGGAGGCGGTCCGCCGCCGCGTGCTCGCCGATGAGTTGAGTTTGGCAGCCGACGTATGGGATGTGGAGCCTTTGCCCTTGGACGATCCACTCTTGGGCAGGCACAACGTAGTGCACACGCCGCATAATGCGGGGCGGACGATCGACGCGAATCGGACGTGGGCGGAGAAGTTGGTGATGCAGTTTAAGCCGTAAGGTCGTGCTTTCGTATAGATAGGGCATGGATCGTTTGTTCTTAGCGGCCAATTGCCCGTCTACGATCCTACCTTTATCTTTTTTAGGTTGTTTCCGACACTGAAATTCAATCCAAGGGAGCCCCCTTATGGCCACCGCAATCAAGGCCGCACTCGCCGGGCAGAAACGGCGCAACGAAAAACTGTTAAAAGAAGCGCGTTATTTGGGCCAGCACGTGCGCTCGCAGGCGCTGCCGCTACAAGTTGATATTAGCAAAGACAAGGCGCTGAGCAGCGCGCAGATCGCGGCGCTGGAGGGCCTGCAGATCGAGGCGGCGCAGACGGCGATTCGATCGCTGGGTTCGCTGGCCAAGATCGGCGAAGTCGACCATCTTGGCGGCGGTTTGGAATTGCTGCCGTCGCTGCTCTTGACGATGGCGGTAACGGATTACGAAAAGGTCGACTACACGATTGAACATGCCCACACTAGTGTCGGCTATTATGCGGCGCTGTCGGCGCTGGGGTTTATAACGGAAGAAGCGGTCATCGACGAGTTTCGTCGCAGCTTAGATGTACCCGGTCATGTGTCGTGGCTGCCGGGTGGCACGCAGCTTAACGGTGGCCGTCTCGGCGTGATGATACCGGTGGGCGTTGGCCAGGCGTTGGGCAAGAAGGCCAAACAAGGCAAGGGCTCTTGGGTCGTGTGCCACTGCGGCGACGCCGGCTATATCTCGGGGCAGGGGCTCAATGGTTTTAACGGGGCCGACGTGCTCGGGGCGCCCATTACGTTTGTCATGCATCGCAACGGCATCCAACTTTCGGGCAGCACTAAGAGCATTTTGAACAAGGACCCGCGTTCGATTGTCGCGGCGATGGGCATTGAAATTATCGAGATCAAGTCGCTGCACGATATAGGCGCGCTCTACAAGGCTTATCGCAAGGCCTATGCGCTGGCGCAGCGAGGCAAGCCGAGCATGATTTACCCGACGGGCGAAGAGGTCGCACTGGCGAAATTTGCCAAGGCCAATGGCATTGCCAAAGAAGCGGCTGCTTTTGCCGCCAAGAACGGCGTCGATATAAACAAGCGCATGTGGGTGCCCGGCTCGCTGATGAGTTATGGCGATATAGAAGCGATGCTCGAATGCATCTTCTTCGTCAACGAGTTGCCCGGCGGCAAGGGGCATCATGACGGCCATATGAAGGGCCGTGACGTGGAGGCCGTGCTCAAAAACCCGATGTTGAAGCTCAATGCGGGGCAGCGCAAAGCCTTAACAGCACTCAAAACGCGCACCAAGCGCACGGTCGTAACGAAGGCACGTCCGGCGGTGGGCTCTCGCAACCTGACCTTGACCAAGGCCGCGCGCAAGGGCGTGCAGCTGAAAGGCGTCGGAGCTAGCGACAGCGCGCGTTCTGGCTCGGAGGCGGGATACGCCCTAGTGGCCAAGCACCATCCGGACAAGGTCTTTGTCGTCAGCTGTGATTTGGATCCTTCGACTAAGTTGGCCAAGGCGCGTTCGTTTTTGGCCGCTGATCATCAATTTGAGATGAGCATCGAAGAACAGGCGGCGACGTTGGTGGCAGACGGGTTGGCCATGAGTGGCTCCGAGCCACAGCTCAACGTCGTTTCGACCTTTGCCGCTTTTTACGAAGGCATCGCGCGCGAAGGCTTCGATATGTGGCGCTATCAGCGCAACCTGAATGGCGTCAACGAAGGGCTCAACGTGACCTTTCACTTATCGCACGTGGGCGCCTGCACGGGCCGCGACCACTTTTCGGGCTGGGGCCTCGACTGGATTAATATCGGCTTGACGTATTTGCCGTATTTACATCGCTTCTATGCGCCGGCCGACGCGCGTTCGGCTTTTATTGCGACCTGTGATCTGGCGGCCCATTACGGTGGTCATATCCTTGGCATTCCGCGCGACAACCTGCCGATTTTGGCCAAGCAGGATGGTTCGGGGCCGCTGTGGAATACGGGTGACGAATGGGAAGCGGTGACGACGTATCGTCAGTATCCCAAGGCGAAGAAGGCGATTTTAGCGCTGGGGGCACCAGCCTTTTTGGCGGGTGAAGCGGCGGATAAGCTCGGTAACGTCGACGTGCATATCGTTAACGGTTTGCCTTTGGAGGCGGGTGTGCTCGATAAACTGGTGCGCCGTTACCCCAAGGGCATCGCCACGATCGAAGACGGTTTTATCGGCACGGCCGAGACGGGCGTGCGCGGTTTTGCCGCCTTGGTGGCAGGTGCTGCGGCCGACGCGGGCATTAGAGTGGCGCATTTGGGCGTTACCGATCCGCGCACGGCACCGGCGGAAGGACATATGGAAACGTGGGCGCATTTTGGCATGACGCGTGCGGCTCTAACACAGGCAATCAAGAGTTTATAAGAGGACGAGAGGAGAGCCGGTCGGCCTTTGGTCGCATCGGTTTTTTCGTAGAGTTTTTATTTCAGGAGGAATGTGAATGCTGCGTTTTGTGGTGCTGTCCTGGACGCTTTTGTTGGCGGCTGGCTGCGGTTCCGATGACGGCATGGGCAAGCTCAATAAGGAGGCCTTGATGGAACCGACAAGTGAAGTAATGAAGGAAGAAGGACCGGCGGAGTACACGGTCATTTTTGAGACGACAGCCGGCGAGTTTGAACTGACGGTGAACCGCGATTGGGCACCGCGCGGTGCCGATCGTTTCTATAATCTGGTTAAGAACGGTTATTATAACGAGCAGCGTTTTTTCCGCGTCGTGCCGGGTTTTGTCGTGCAGTGGGGCATGAGCGGCGATCCGGAACTGACGAAGCAGTGGCAGGGGGCGCAGATCCTCGACGATCCCGTCAAGGAGAGCAATACGCGTGGCCGCATTACTTTTGCCGCGACGAATAGCCCCAATAGTCGCACATCGCAGGTCTTTATCAATCTCGGTGACAATACCAATCTCGACGGCATGCGCTTTGCGCCATTTGGCGAAGTGACGAAGGGCATGGAAGTCGTCGACCAGATCACGGCCGAGTACGGTCAACAGCCGGACCAGGGCTCTATCGGCACCCGGGGGAACGAGTATTTGGAAGAGTCTTTTCCGAATCTAGACTATATCAAGTCCGTGCGTATTGACTAGGAGTGTAGACAGCGTGTGCACCGGGCCGCTATGAGTGAGGTGGCTGCGATTCGCAACGATGCGGTCGGCCTGCGCGCCGGCGTGTTGGCGATGATGATGGCGATGCTCTGGGGTGGCAACTCGGTAGCCATTAAAATTGGCTTAGAGGGTATGCCGCCAGCGGCGATGGCTGCACTGCGCTTTGTATTGGGCGCCCTGACCGTTTGGGTCGGGGCGCTCTTTGTTGGTGTTTCGCTAGCGGTGCCGCGCGGGATGTGGAAGGGGCTGGCTGGGTTAGGCCTGCTCTTTACGGTGCAGATCTGGCTGCTCAATGCCGGCACGGGGCATACGACCGCTAGCCGCTCGGGGGTCTTGATCAACGTCTACCCTTTTTTCCTCGCGCTGTTTTCGCATCTCTTTGTACCGGGTGATCGCATTAATTTTGCCAAGGCTATTGGTCTGGCCTTTTCGTTTTCGGGCGTGGCGTTGCTCTTTGCCGAATCGATTTCTCTGGCTGATACAGATTATTTGTTGGGTGATAGTATGGTGGCACTCAGCGGCATGTTGTTGGGGCTAAGACAGGTGGTGCTCAAGCGCTTGGTGCAGGGGCTGCATCCCTTCCAAGTGCTGTTCTGGCAGGCGAGTCTGAGCCTGCCGCTCTTTGCGTTATGGAGTGTTTTTGTCGAGGGCGACGCCCACTATGTCTGGAACGCCGAAGTGATCTTAGCCGTTCTCTATCAGGGCGTAGTCGTAGCGGGGCTGTGTTTTGTGATACTCGTTTTTCTCATTCGCCACCACAGCGCTAGTCGTTTGGGCGTATTTAGTTTTGTAACACCGGTCGTCGGCGTTTTGTTGAGTGCTTGGCTGCTCGATGAACAGCTGTCGCCGGTGCTATTGATAAGCCTTGGGCTGGTGGCGCTGGGCATTGTGGTGACCAATCGCGTTGAGCGTTCGCAGGAGACGAAGTTGGCATCTGCGGTGGAATAAGGCCAACTCGACGGGGACTAGTCACCGTTGCGAAACGGGGACTATAAACAATAATAGCAATACTTGACGGAGCGTATATAGTGGCAAATGAAAGTTTAAAAATCTGTTGTATCGGCGCCGGTTATGTCGGTGGCCCGACGATGGCAATGATCGCCCATAAATGTCCGGAAATAGCGGTTAAAGTCGTGGACCTCAATGCCGAACGCATTGCCGCGTGGGAATCCGATGTCCTACCCATATTTGAACCGGGTTTAGATGAGGTCGTCAAAGGGTGCCGGGGGCGCAATCTGTTCTTTTCGACGGACGTAGATGCCGGTATTCGCGAAGCGGATATCGTCTTTATTGCGGTCAATACGCCGACCAAAGATTACGGCATGGGCGCGGGGCGCGCGGCGGACCTCAAGTATATCGAGAGCTGTGCCCGGCGTATTGCCGAGGTGGTCGACAGCGATACGATCATTGTCGAGAAGTCGACGGTGCCGGTGCGCACGGCCGAATCGGTCAAGACCATTATGGAGGCGCGTCCCGGTGGTGGCAATGTGCAGGTGCTTTCGAACCCAGAGTTTTTGGCCGAGGGTACGGCGGTGCGCGATTTGGAGAATCCCGACCGCGTGCTCATTGGCGGCGATCGCACGCCCGAAGGCGAGGCGGCGATAGAGAAGTTGGCCAGCGTCTACGCGCATTGGGTGCCGCGCGAACGCATCATAGCGACGAACCTGTGGTCGTCGGAGTTGTCCAAGCTGACGGCGAATGCTTTTCTGGCGCAGCGCATCTCGTCTATCAACGCCATTTCAGCGCTGTGCGAGGCGACGGGCGCCGATGTCGATGAAATTGGCCGAGCTATTGGTCTCGACAGCCGCATCGGGCCAAAATTTCTCAAGAGTTCGGTGGGTTTTGGCGGGTCTTGCTTCCAGAAGGATATCTATAATTTGGTCTATCTCTGCGAGCATTTTGGTCTGCCCGAAGTGGCTGAATATTGGGAGCAGGTCGTCTCTATGAACGACTATCAGAAGCAGCGTTTTGCCAAACGCATTATCGACGCGCTCTTCAACACGGTGTCCGGCAAGCGCATCGCGATTCTGGGTTTTGCCTTTAAGAAGGACACCAACGACACGCGCGAGTCGGCATCGATCTACGTCTGTCGTCACCTACTACAAGAACAAGCGCATCTGGCGATCTACGATCCCCGCGTTCCCGCGGATGAGATTCGCGCCGAGTTAGAGGTAGTTGCCGATGCGGGTGGCAAAATAGAAATATGCAGCGACCCCTACGAGGCTACGCAGGGCGCTCATGCAACCGCTGTGCTGACGGAATGGGACGAGTTTGTTGGTTTGGATTACGAACGCATCTACGGCGATATGCTCAAACCGGCTTTTGTCTTTGACGGGCGCAATGTGCTGGACCTAGACAAGCTGCGTGCGATTGGCTTTCAGGCGCAGGGCATTGGCAAGGGCTAGAGATATTTCTGAGGCTGAAGGCTAGGTGAGGTCTATTATTTCTACATCGCCAAAAGATGCGTTTACATGATGTGCCAGTAACACGGGGCCACCCTTTCGCAGCGCGTGCTCGCTCGTCTGTTCTACCTGCCAGTCCCAACGGTCGGGCTCGCGCTGGTCGGTGCACCAGATCTTAGAGCGGTAGCGCGTGGTATGCGGGCCGCTGGCGCTGTCTGTTAGCGTTTGGCAGGCCACTTTGAACGTGTAGGTCTTTCCCTCTTCTATATAAAAATCACCGTGGTTGATATATTCGTCGTTGTCGCCGCGGTAGAATTGTTTCTGCGGCGGCATATCGGGGCCGATCGTCCAGCGCAGCCAGGCGATGGCGCCAAAGGGTTGGTAGCCCCATTTGGGCTGGCCTGCTGGAAAGTTTCGATGTCCGCCGGTGATGTGGCCGGCAAAACGCAGGAGGATCCCTAGACCATTGTCGCCACTTGTCGGTCCGGTGAGTGGGTCGATGGCGTGGATGGTGATGGGCACCGTAATCTCGTAGTCGCGCCAGTGCGCATTGCCCAAGAGAAAGATGCGGTCGTAGCCGGTGTGCTGAGTGCGCAGGCCATAGGGGCCTTTGGCCCAATGGCCGTCGATGTATTGGCCGACATCCTGCGGGTTTTCTATCTCGTTCCAGACGATGGATAACGGCCGCGTCGAATCTCCTTCTAGTCTCTCTACTATAAGCGTCTGGGTGTCGAGGTGTCCGTTGGCGGCGGTGGCGGATATGGCGATTTCGTTGTCGCCTAGGTGCAGGTCTTCTATCGTTATATCGGCGTTGAAGTGGCCGTTGCGCGCCAGGCGATGACCGTCGCCGAAGCCATAGGGGCCGCGGCCAACGCTGAGTTCGATCTCGGGGCCGCCGTTTAGGCTGTAGGTGAGTTGTGCTAAGTCGTCTACGGCGGACACTTGGCCCATCAGGTTGAAGTCCGGCTGCGCGGCGCCGAGGTGTCCCACCTTTTGCCGTAGGCCGTGCCATATTTCTAGTTGCATAGGGGCCCTCGCTTGACGAGTATCAGGTCCTTGTAGATAGTCTAAGTCAACTTTGATAATAGTTAATATGGCGATGGCGAGACTATTCTAAAATAGGGAGGTGCCATTGTGAAACTCGGGCTGGGCGTGAGCCTACGGGGGCTCAACGAAGAGTGGCTGCGCTTTGTGCGCCAGCTAGGCGTGACGCACGTCATTATCAACGGGCCAAAGCTGGGCAATGCAGGCGTGCTCGAATTCGATGAATTATTGCGTTTGGCCAAGATGATTGAAGCGCACGGGTTGAAAGTGGGGGGCATTGAGAACCTGCCGCAGGAGCACTGGGACCAGATCTGCACTTTGGCGAAGGGCGGCACAAGCAGTTGGACAATGTTTGTCGCACGTTAGAGAATATGGCGAAGGCGGGTTTTCCGGTGCTGGGTTATTATTTCAGCATAATCAGGGTGTGGGGGCACTGGCGTTCGTATCAGTCGGGCGGTGGACGCGGCGGTGCCGGCATTAAGAGCTTTGACTACGAATTGGTAAAAGACGCGCCGCTCCTAGAGACGGGCGAGGTGAGCGTCGACGAAATGTGGAAGCGCTTGCAGTGGTTTTTGGAGGGGGTCGTGCCGACGGCGGAACGGGTGGGCGTGAAGCTGGCGGCACATCAGGACGACCCGCCGGCGGAGTATTTGCGCGGTGTTGGGCGGCTACTGACGAGCCATGATAATATGCAAAGATTGCTCGATCTGGTGCCCAGTGATTATAGCGGGTTGGAGTTTTGCCAGGGCACGGTGGCCGAGATGGGGCCGGAATCAGTGCTCGAGGCCATACGCCGTTTTGAGGGCAAGATCTTCTACGTGCACTTTCGCAATGTCCAGGGCTGTTTTCCCAAATTTGATGAGGTCTTTATCGACGATGGCGATGTCGATATGCTAGCGGCGATGCGCGTCTATAAAGAGACGGGTTTCGATGGGGTGATGACGCCCGACCACGCGCCCAAGATCGCCGGTGATACAGACGGGCTAAAGGCTCGCGCTTTTTCCTTGGGATATATGCGCGCGGCAATGCAGATGGTCGAAAAGGGATAGCAATATAGACTCGGCGCTTGTTCGGGTATTATCAGAAAGGTGAAGGCGATGAAGGTTTTATTTGTTGGTGGCACGGGTACGATTAGCACGGCCTGTACTGCGCTGGCCGCCGAGCGCGGCATCGAGCTGTACTTGCTCAACCGCGGGCAGCGCAAAGTGGAGGTGCCTGCCGGGGTGAAAGTGCTCACAGGAGACATCAACGACAAGGCGGGCGTGCAGGCACTGCTCAAGGAGTACACGTTTGATGCGGTGGTCGACTGGATTGTTTTTACCGAAGAACAGTTGGAGCGCGATATCGAATTGTTTAGCGGCAAGACGGGGCAGTATATCTTTATCAGCTCGGCCTCGGCGTATCAGAAGCCGATTACTCATCACCGCATTACAGAAGCCACGCCGTTGACCAACCCCTTCTGGCAGTACTCGCGCAACAAGATTGCCTGCGAAGAGCGCCTGATGTTGGAATACCGCGAGAAGGGCTTCCCGATGACGATTGTGCGTCCCTCGCATACCTATGGTCCGGCATCGCTGCCGACGGCGGTGGGTGGCGGGCCGACGGTTGTTTCGCGTTTGCGGGCCGGCAAGAAAGTCATCGTGCACGGCGATGGCGAATCGCTGTGGGTCATGACGCACAATACGGATTTTGCCAAGGCCTTTGTGGGTTTGTTGGCGCATCCGAAGTCGATCGGCCACGCCTTCCAGATTACCAGCGACGAGGTGGTGACGTGGAACCAGATATATCAGATGGTCGGTCGCGCCTGTGGTGCCGAACCGCAGATGGTGCATATCCCGTCGGATTTGATTAACCACTTTGATCCGCAGACGGGCGCCGGGCTCTTGGGCGACAAGGCCTGTAGCGTGGTCTTCGACAATAGCAAGGTGCGCGAATTGGTGCCGGACTATGTTGCGACCGTGCCGTTTGCGCGCGGTGTTGAAGAGTGTATTGCGTGGTTGGATGCGGAGCCGGGGCGGTTGGTGGTAGACGAGGAGAAGGATGCGATGATGGATAAGATTATTGCGGCGTATGAGAGGGCTTGGGCGTAGGAGGCAGAGGTCCTGAGTGAGCGGCGGCTGGGGCATTGCCCCGCCGCCGTTTGCCCAAACCTCGGACTGGCCCCCACCGCTCCGTTGGCACTTCGACTCCCCGTACCCCTGCCCCCCCAGTCCTGACCCGCCCCGCCGCACCCCGGGCAAAGGGCTCTGGGATAACGCCCCAACCTAGAGCTAGTCTGCAGTAGGTCCAATGGGTGAAAGAGGTGGGGAGGTTAAATCCTCAGCTTGAAGCTATCCCGCAGCAAAATAATTGTATCGACTATCAGCGCACCATTCCTAGCTCTCTGGGGTTGCGCCCCAGCGGCAGGCACGCTGGTTCTTCAAAGGGGCGGAATGGTACCTGAGCGGCGATTTGGTCTATGCGCTCTAGCACGTCATTGGGTAGTTTGCCGCGTTTAGTTGCTGCGACATTTAACTCTACTTCTTCTTGCGATCGCGCGCCCATCAGCGCACAGGAAATATCTTCGTTAGAGAGCACAAAGCGCAGTGCCATTTCGGGTAAGCTCAACCCGCTTTCATCCAATAGCTGATACAGATCGAGTAGCTGTTGGCGGCGGGGTGGGCTGAGCCAGTGCGGGCCCCTCTGTACTTCCTCGTCGTGGCGGCGGGAGAGCACGCCCTGTTGCAAGGGCGAGCCGATAACGATGCCCATATCGAGTTTTTTGGCGGCGGGTATAATGCCCAATTCGGCTTCGCGCCAGAGCAGGCTATAGTTGAAGGCGGTGAGCACCACGTCGAAGCGACCTGTTTCCATGATGGGTATCATGGCGTAGGCGGTCGTGCCACCGAGGCCCGTAAAGCGAACGAGGCCGTCGGCTTTGAGTTCGTCGAGCACGTCGAGCACGGGGCCGGTATATTTTTCTTTGTCTGTCCACCAATCGTACTGACCGGGGCGCTCGGGTTCGTGTACAAAGAGGATATCGATCGCGTCGCGGTTGAGCAGTTTTAAACTTTCTTCGACGGATTGGCGCAAATGCGCCGGGTTCTGTGGCTCGAAGGGCTGTGGGCGACCGCCGAGTTTGGTCGAGAAGACGAAGGGGCTGTCTATCTCGGGGAAAACTTTGCCGAGGACTTCTTCGCTATTGGCATAGCTCGGGGCTGTGTCGACGTAGTTGATGCCTAGGTCGAGGGCGCGCAGGATCGCTTTGCGCCCTTGCTCAAACTCGCCGCCGACGGATGATACAAAGAGACCACCTAAGGAGAGTTCGCTGACCTGCAGGTCGGTTTTGCCAAGGCGACGGGTGCGCATAATAACTCCTTTGCTATGGTGTTTGGACTAGCGGTACTGCGGTGTTTATCTCTTCTGCTGAGGAGAGTATAAGACGGGCTACTAACACCAGCAACCGCCTTAGGTGTCCAAGACTTCGCGCACCTTGCGCAGTATGTCATCAGGAGTAAAAGGCTTGGGAAGGAAGGGGTAGTTCTGCATGCGTGCATCACCGGTATAACCGGACATGAGTAAGATGCGCAGCGTCGGATTCCGTTCGTTGAGTAGTGCGGCTAATTTATCGCCACTCATGCCCGGCATGACGATATCGGAAATGACGAGGTCGATAGAATCGCTGCAGCTTTCTACGAATTGAAGTGCTTCTTCGGCATTTCCGGTTTCGGTTATGGTATAGCCGAAACCGCTCAGGACGCGTATGGCGGCTTTGCTCACGATTTCATTGTCTTCGACTAACAGAATCGTTTCCGTGCCGCCCCTAACGCCGTCTTCAATAGGTGCATCGTTTGTATCGCTTGGCGTATGTTCTACGAGGGGAAGCCATATTTTAAAAGTGGCCCCTTCGCCCGGTGTGCTATGCACGCGGATATGGCCGTTATTCTGCTGGACTGCCCCATAGACGATGGCCAGTCCCATCCCCGTGCCTCTGCCGGTATCCTTGGTGGTAAAAAATGGCTCAAAGAGGCGGGCGCGCACTTCCGAATCCATGCCACAGCCTTCGTCTCGTACGAGCAATTGGGCATAGTCTCCCGCTGGTATATCGATTTCGCCCGGAGCTACTTTGGTCTGGCGCACTTCAATCGAGAGCATGCCGCCGTCGGGCATGGCGTCGCGTGCGTTGATGGTCAGATTCATGATAATCTGTTCCATCTGGTTAAGGTCCATATAGATGTGGCAGTGGTTGGCACCGAGTACGGTCGATAGTTCGATGTGTTCACCAATGACCCGTCGCAACATTTGCAGCGATTCACTGAGCACCTGATTGAGATCGACAATGCGCGGCTGTACCGTCTGACGGCGACTGAAAATGAGTAACTGGCGGGTCAGGGCTGCGGCTTGTAGACCGGCGCGTTTGATGATATCTAGGTCGCCGCGGTCTTTATCGTCTTCGGGGCGGTCGATCATCATTAGATCGCAGGTCGTAAGGATCGCGGTGAGCATATTGTTGAAGTCGTGCGCGATACCACCGGAAAGCTCGCCGATGGCTTCCATTTTCTGTCGCTGGTTTAACTGCGCCGTCTGTTCTTCCATTTGGCGCAGGTCTTCGAGGCGGCGATAGGCTTCGGAAAGTACCTGTGCAAATTGTTTGAGGATAGCGATATCCTCGTCGGTAAAAGCCTCTTCGCGCGTGTGGTTGATTGCCAGCGTGCCGCCGAGGAAGGGCACGTCGAGCACGCAACCACCCTCTGGCCCGACTTTGTCGCCAAAGCGTGCGAGTTCTTTGCGGTTACGTCGGTAGAGTACTTCGTTGGTTTCCGCGACGTGGCGCAGGCTGGCGGGGATGCCTTCGATCTTTCTTTTTTCGACTCCTGTCTCCGTTATTAGGTACGCATTGAAAGTGTCGTTCGCTAGGTCGATGAGCATGAATCCGCATTGGTGGAAAGCAATTAGCTCGCGCAATTCTCCGTGGATACTTGAGGCGACCTGATACCAATTTTCCTCGTTTTCCATGAGCAGCACTTCGTTGCGCACGCGCTGTAGGGCGAGGTTGATTTTGAGTATCTGCTCGGCGCGTATCTGCGCGGTAATATCGCGGAAAGCAACTTGGACGGCGGGTTGCCCAAGATCGTTGATGGGATAACCCGTAATCTCAATATGGGCTTCCTCGCCGCTGAGGCGGATAAATTTTCCTATTAGCGAGGGGCTGTTATCGCGTCCGGTGTCGATCGCTGCCACCTGGCGCAGGAGAGAGCTGCGCTGTTCAG
The DNA here is from genome assembly GCA_047616505.1 of Planctomycetota bacterium. Classification (GTDB taxonomy): domain Bacteria; phylum Latescibacterota; class UBA2968; order UBA8231; family UBA8231. Next base: position 11,687 of record JBLHGI010000029.1, on the reverse strand, counting down.
GGGCTACGAAGTCCATGACGAGGTGGCCGATAAACTGTTCGGCACTTTCGCCGCCCAACACGCGCACGGCGGCTGGGTTGAGAAAGGTAAAACGCCGGTCGGCATAAACGGCGATCGGCGATGGAGTGCGTTCGATGAGCTCGCGATATTGCGTTTCGCTCTGGCTGAGTACCCTCTTTTGCTCGGTGCGGTAGAGGGCAAAAGAAGCTTGCGAGGCCAGGGTCTTGAGACGCTCTAGGTCATACTCACTATAAGCCGTATCTGTGCCGCCTACGGAAAGCGTGCCAATAATGCGATCCTCGATGCGTAGGGGCACGGCGGCTGTATGGAAACCCTCCGTTTGTGAGAAGGCTTTGGCGTAGTGCGCGCGGTTTTCTGGGCTGAGCTGTGGTAAGTCATCCTGTGAGCTGAGATTGTTAATGAGCACGGACTCGCCGCTGGAAAAGACTCGGCCAGAGGTGCCCTCGCCCGGTCGTTGGCGCACTTGGCGCAGTGCTTCCCAATCGTGTCCTACTTGGGCGCGCGGTATGAGTACTTGTTCGTCTTCATCGTAGAGAAAGAGTATACTGCGCTGCGATTTGAGCACTTTCGAGGCTTGTTTTACCACGGTTTGCAGGGCTTCGTCGACTTCGTCAGTTGCAGCTACGGCGGCGATGGCCGAGCTCATCGCCTCGGCTTCGTGCATGTGGCGCGTTAGTAGGCTCAGGTCCTGTAGGTGGCGGAACCCCTCTTCCATAATGCTGGTCATCTCTTCGAGAAAAACGATGGCCTCTTCGTCAAAGGCGTGGGCGAGGGTGCTGTTGACGGCGAGGGTGCCGCGCGAAAAGGGGATGTCGATGACGGAGCGAATGTGTCCGGCAAAGAATTCGTTTATGTGCGATTGTTCGCCGTAGGGATCTTCTCGCTCTAGGTCGGGGCGATAGGTCGTCTCACCGCTCTGCCAGATACTCAGAATATTGTCGCTGCCCTGGATTGGCGTTCCATCGTGCCACGTTTTGTTGTCTCGGTCGTAAAAGAGGGTCTTGGGCTGGCCCTCGGTCGCGATGACTACGTTGATGCCGCAGTCGGAAAAGGGGATTTCGACCTCGCGTAGGGCCTGTGTCACGGCGTCGAGTAGAATATAGGTCTCGTCAGTGCTCTGCATGCGCCATACGGAATCGCGAACGCGCACGAGGGCATGCTGGTAGCGCAAGTGGTTGCTGGCACGCAGTTCTGTTTCTAGTGATTTGAATCCATCGATGTGCGCGAAGAGCTCGTCGAGTATCGGTGCAAGCTGCTGTAAAGTGTCGATGTCTTCTTCGGAAAAGGCGTGCGTCTCGGTGCTGTTTACGGCTAGAGTGCCATAGGCAAAAGAGATGTCGAGCACGCAGCGCACGGGTTGTTTGAAGGAGGTGCGCAGATAGTCTACTTCGCGAAAAGTGTCCGCACGTTCTAAGTCGGGGCGATAGAGTACGTGCTCTGGATGCCAGAGCCTCAATAACCTGGGTACACTGATGGGGTGGTTTATGTTCGTCGTAATTTGTCCATCGTGCGCTGCCATATAATGGCTGGTCAACCAAATTCCTTGCGTGCGACGATATGTGTTAATACCGCAAAAAGCGAAGCCGACGTCCTTGGCGCGCAAATAGACGCTTACAGCCTCAACTACGGCGGCCAAGTCTTCGCTGCTACTGGCTTTGCTCGTACGTTGACGCAGCGCTGCGAGTGCGTTGTCTTCGCCTTTACTCATTTAGCTTGCCCTGCGGTTGAGTTGCCGGCGCACTTGCATTTTTTGGGCCAGGAGTCGTCCGACTTTTTCGGGGTGAAGTTGGGCATGGGGAGTGCCTTATGGTTGATAGAGGTGTATGCATATAAAAATATAATATATGCAGGATGCCAACAAGACCAAGTCAAAAGGCCGTAGCGCTAGTGATGTTGAACGAAGTGACCGCGCAAGGCCAAGCTCCAACACGCGAGCGGTTTGCTATCGTTTGTATTGCGCTCGGTCGCGAGGTGGCGGGAGAACTTATGAAGTTTCTCAGCGATTACGAAATTGAGGAAATAGCGCGCGCGCGGCGTTAGAACTTGCCGTGGGGCCACGCAAGACGCAGGAGATTATTCACCGCATTACGACGAAACACTCTACGGGGTTTTACATGCTCAAGGATGTGCCGCCCGAGTAAATCGTCCCCTTTATCAGCCATGAACATCCACAGACTATCGCCCTAATTCTCACGCAATATGATGTTCACTTTTGACGATATTGCCCGCTTTTCCGATCGCGATATCTAGGCGTTGATTAAAGAGGTTAATCAGAAGGACTTAGCCATCGCGCTCGCGCTGAAAATTGTTGGTCAGATACCGCGCGACTACCGGCACCGCTATGGTTATATAGCGATGTACGAAGAGCTTAGCAGCAGTGGCGATTCTATATACAGGATGCTTCTGTAGTGCGTGGTGATTAAAAGGTGTTATAGATACCAAATCTTTGCCAAGCGAAAAATTCTATGTAGCGTTTGGCTCATCTTCGCGCGGATCGCTTGTACGTACTGTGCAGAACGGCTAGCTGAAGTGTTGCTGTGGTTAATTGTCGTCGTAGTCATAATAGCTTCCTCTCGAAAAAATATGAATGTATTTGAGCAAGCTATCGCAAAGCGTGTGCCAGAATGATTGTTTCTTATGTAATGATCTGTTAACTAAATGCTTATGGGGATTTCAATATTATCCGCTAGTTGGTCGAGTGGCGCCTCTCGCCATTTTGTTATGCTCTCGCCGCCAGTTCCTATAAAACAGAGACTGCTCTACGTGCTATAAAAAGTGCTCAAGGTCTATGGGGACTTGTCGATAAGTATTATCAAGTGGTATCAAGTAGGCAATGTAACTTGGTAATCCCCCATCGAGGTGTTGCACGCAATGCGCTTTGAACAGGTAGAATTAGAACGGGCTTTTGCACAGGAGCAAATCGTATTAGTCTGCTGGGAGCCCAGTTGTCAGATGCATCGACTGGCCCACTGGAACGAAGAGAAGTGGGTCGCCCGCCCCCATGTGGAGGGATATCAGAAGTACAGTCATTCAATTTGCCGCTCGCACTATCGTCTGTGTCAGGAGGAGATACAGCGATATATAGCTAAGGAGGCAGCGGTCTCTAGTGTGAGTAATTACAAAGTGGCCGCTGTCTAAAAACGGTACCGGTACCCAAGGATAACAATACCATACGACACTATATACCCCGAGGCGTTCCTCCCACGCCTCGGGTTTTTTTGTGGGTATTAGGCGCTGAAGAGCAAAAATAAAATAGACCCTAAAGCATACGCCGTGCTGCCGCCTAGAATAATCCAGCCTAGGCGGCGGTCTTTTTTTAGCACGTACCACAGATAAATACCGGAGGCGGCAAAGAAGATCATCGCCGCGCTCGCGATATCCACGAATAGCCCCCAGAGCCAGAAGCGTCCATCGTCGCCATAGCCGTGGAAGTGGTGCAGGCGGTTCATGAAACCGGCGAAGGCGGCTTTTTTGATGATGATATGCGTTGTGTGGTCCATTTTTATGCGAATTTCTTCGACGGTGCCGGGGCGTTGGTAGGAAAAAAACCAAGTGCCGTTGTCCCAGTGCTGTGCTTTGTCGGGGCGGCCGCGCAAGGAGTGCTCGTGCGCCAGCGCGTCCGCTATGGTCTGTGCCTGCTCGGCGGAATAGCCATCGGCAGGGGGCGCATCGCCATAGCCGCTTAGGGTGATTTCGCGTTTGTCCTCGCCTTGGGGAAACCAGTCGCCGTGCAAAATGACAAAACCGCTCAAGGCATATAGAGCGATGGCAAAAAAAAGAGCAAGACCGGTGTAGAGATGAATCGTGCGGATCAGGTGATACATAAGCTACCAGACCACATAGGCCACAAAGAGCAGCGAAAGGCCGGATCCCAGGGCCAGCAACCAGAGGCCCGCGCGGCGTTCGGATGGACGTCCCCACCAAAAATAAATACCGCTCAATGCGGCAAAGAACAGCGCCAACGTAGATATTTCAGTATAGATGGCCCAGGTGGTCGCCCAACTGGAATTGGGCATGCCCGTCAGGCCGTGCAAACCGCGAATGGCACCCCAGAGGCCGCTATTTTTCTCCTCGACCTCTACGCGGCCAGCGGCTTGATCTAGGTCGATTATATAGGTGCGGGTGGGGCGCTGGATTTCAAAGCGCAATTCGGTTTCTGATGCGCGGTGCATGCGCCAATAGACGAGCCAACCCGAAAGGCCGAGGCGGTCGCGCACGGCTTCGGCCAAGAGTTTATCGTCTGCTATATCGGTGGGGGTTTCGACTGCGCGCTGCCATTGGCTGCTGGTTGTAGCTGGTTGAAAATGATGGTTAAAGCTGACCGTGCTCAACCCGTATATGACCAGATAGCTGGCGCAGAGCAGGCTGGTGTAGATGTGAAGGTCGAGCAGTAGTTTTTTCATCACTGCGCGATCTATCTACAAGTGTTCTGTGGCCTCTATGAAGAGGTTCCAGGGTTGTAGAGGTCGGCGATATGCACGGCCTGGAAAAGCGTAGCGGGTTCGAGTTGGGTACGCAGGGCGCGTTTGCGCGGCAGCAGCGTGGTGGCGCCGAGCATGGGGGCGCCGACGACGACTTCGACGCGGCCGGGGCTGATATGCAAATTGCCCTTTGGGCATTTGGGCCACAGCGAATGGATGCCGCGGAAAGCCAAGGGGATTAGCACTAGATCGGGTGGCAAATGTGCGAAGAGTGCGTGCTGCATGGGCAGGCATTGCAGTGCATAAGAAGAGGTCGTTCCGGCCGGATAGACTACGCCGGGGCGTTTGTCGAGTAGCTTGGCAAAGCGCCGCGTGGGGCTGCCGGTATCGGCTGCGCGCGACATGACGACGTGGCCATCGGCTTCCTCCATCATGCGGTCGACTTCATCCGGCGTAAAACCGATGGCTGTAAAAGTGCGTCCAAATAATTTAAGGCTACCCATGGCCGTCAACTGCGAACGGGCGAGGATGGTGCAGGGCGTCGGTTCGCTCCAGCCTATAGCGGCCATAAAACTCTCGTCATTGAGCAAATAATTCATAACGGGGTGATCGAAAACGCTCTGGTGGGTGGGTAAAAAGAGAATCTTGTGTTCGCCGGATCCTAGGTCGAGGTCGCGGGCGATCGACTCAAAGAGTGGGTCTATTTTAATTTTGACATCGATGCCAAAAATCTTCAGCGATTCGCGCGCCCATTCACCGTTCTGTTTCCAAGCCTGTTGCAGACGTTTTTTTTCGTCTTTCTCCGTGTTGAGCAGCTCCATCTTGCGTTTGCCGGTGCGGCGAAAGAGCATGGCCCAGCGCACGAGCCGCGCGCGGCGGCTCCACGTCGAGAGTTGGTGTTGACGGCCGACATCTGGGTACTCTAAAAAATGTCCCGTAACGCCTTCGCCGAAGAGGGTTGGCAGCTCTACCGCACCGTGGTGCAAGCGGTTGGTTTGGCGGACCATCTCGCGTGCCAAGTCGATGAGGTCGCGGGTTAGATAGCTGTATTCTTGGCCGTACCAGTATTCGCGCGGTTTGATCTGTGCGGGGTCCTCGAGATGGGCTTGGAGAAACTTGAGCAACATCGCTTTGCCCAACAGCACCGCTTTGTCCAATTCGTCTACCCATTTTTTGCGCGCCGAACCGCGCAATCTTGCCAGGGCTAGCTCGGTGTCGGTAATGGCTTTCCAAGCGGAGATGCCCAGCCAGATAAAGTTGCTAAAAGTATTGTAGCGGATAGCTAAGAGTTCGCCTGCGGCGAGAAAGTCTACTACGGCCTCTGCGATGGTTTCCAAGAGCTCGCGCAGGGAACCCTGATGCAATTGGCTTTCTATTTCGATGGCGTAATGCCTGTGCCAGCGCGGTTCAGTTTCCTCGGAAGCGGCTATCTTCTCGGCGACGGACTGTGCATGCGATAGGGGCACGCGCGCCACGCGCAGTTTTACTAAGGCGGCCTCGCCTTCGTCGAGTTTGATGGGGTCGTCGCGGCCTAGCGCCTGTAAATAGACCTCTTGGTAGAGCCGTAGGAATTCGTCTTTATCGCCTTCGCCATCGTCGCAAAAGCACGTTTGTAGCTTTAGGAAGAAGCGATTGGCTTGATAGTAGGCCGGGCGCGCCTTTTCGTAGCGAGCGTAGGCGTCGACCAGACGGGCATCGCGGCGCGCGGGAATGCCATCGTGGATGGTGGCAATGAGCCGGGCGCGCTGCTCTAATGCGTCGATTGCAGGGTCGTTGCCGCTGGGCCAAGTAATTGCGTTGATATCTCTGTCGGCGAAATGGCCATCGCTGAGGGCAACCTGCAATAGCTGCACGGCGGCCTCGTCGTAGTGTTCGAGAAGTTCTCGACGGTCTATGCCGCTCAGTAGTTGATCGAGATCCACGTTACCCCTTCGTTCGAAATCGATTTTGATCGCATAATCCCCCGTCTTTTTAGCTCACGCTGAGCACTTGGTGGACTTTGGCGACTAGGTCGTCGGGCCCAAAGGGTTTTTGCAGGAAGGGCACATGGCCCTGGTGTATACCATAGCGCAATACATCGTCGTTTGTATAACCCGACATGTAGAGAATGCGCATATCCGGTCGCTGTGGTCCGAGGTGTTGGGCCAGTTCATAGCCGCTCATTTCGGGCAAGACTACGTCCGTAAGTAACAAATCTATGGTGCCATCGTGCAACTCGGCCAGTACGAGAGCCTCTTCGCCCTTGCGTGCTTCGAGCACATCGAATCCATGGTCGCGCAAAACGCGATGCGCCAAGTTGCGCACCACTTCTTCGTCTTCCACCAATAAAATCGTGCCGCTAATGGGCTTTAGTTCTTTGCGCTGCTGCGTTTTCTTTTCCGGCTCGTTCTTTGGCGCGATTTTGGACAGAGGTAGGTAAATATCAAATATGGTGCCCGTGCCCGGTGCGCTAGAGACGTCTATTTGGCCACCGCTCTGGTTGACGATACTGTAAACCATGGCCAATCCTAAGCCCGTGCCTTTACCCTTGCTCTTAGTGGTAAAGAATGGCTCGAAGATACGGCCGAGTATGCTGGTATCCATACCCTTGCCCGTATCGACGATGCGCAACAGGGCATACTGGCCGGGTATTAGGCGAATAAAACGATTTGTTAACGGTTGCTCCAACGAGATATTTCTCGTTTTGATATGCAGTTTGCCGCCGCGTGGCATGGCATCGCGCGCATTGACCACTAGGTTGACTAAGGCTTGGTCAAACTGCCCCGGATCGGTGCGCACAAAGAGCGTGGCTGGGTGCAGATCAATTTCAAAAGAAATATCCTCACCGATCATGCGCTGCAGCATCCCGTGGGCCGTGTCGACGGCGGTGTTGAGGTTGAGGATGGTGTATTCTAGGGCTTGCCGGCGGCCAAAGGTCAGTAGCTGGCTGGTGAGCACAGCGGCGCGGTCCCCCGCTTCTTTGATGGCTTTCAGATCGCTATAGAGCGGCTCTTTTTCGTTTACATAACCGAGGACTAGCTCGCTATAGCCGGTGATGATAGTGAGCATATTGTTGAAATCGTGGGCAACGCCACCGGCCAGTTGTCCTAGCGCTTCCATTTTTTGCGATTGGCGCAACTGCTCTTCGAGCAGGGTGTTGGCCTCGTCTGCGCGTTTGCGTTCTTCGATCTCACCCTTGAGTTCTTCGTTTACACTTGCAAGCTCTGCGGTGCGTTCCTGCACGCGTAGCTCTAGATGGTCGTGCGCTTGCTGGAGTTTCTTTTCGATAGAGTGGCGATAGAGGGCAATTTCAATCGTGGTACTGAGTTCGCGATCCTTGAAAGGTTTGAGCACGTAGGCATAGGGCTCGGTCGCTTTGGCGCGCTGTAGGGTGTTCTCGTCGGAATAGGCGGTCAGAAAGACTATGGGTATATCCATTTGGCTGCGGATATGGGCCGCTGTTTCGACTCCATCCATCTCGCCTTGGATGTGGATGTCCATCAAGGCCAGGTCTGGAGGGTCTTTGTGTACACTCTCTATGGCGGCTTCGCCGGAAGCTACGACGGCAGATACGCTATGGCCCATGCGCAGAAGGCGTTTTTGGATGTCGAGCCCGACGATACTCTCGTCTTCGACAATAAGTATACTAGTCATGAAAATTAATCTATTATATAGCGTGATAGAACGTGGTCAGATTGCAAAGATAGGGGTGGTCGCGACATACGCAAAGTGCCGCTAGGTCTAATGGACGAAACCCGGGGCAATTCGCGACATCTAAAAAGCGATCCAGTGCGCGTGAGCTTGCTGAAATGCCTCCTGCTTGAGTAATTTGCTGAAATGAAGGATAGGTCTATTTATGAGAAAATGGATTGTTTTGTTCTGTATACTGTGCTCGGGGGGCATTTTGCAAGCGGCTGACGATGCGGAAGCTGTACTCTATGGCAAATTGGTGCTGCCCGCCGATGTCGGCACGCACAAGCGCGCTTTCCGCGCCACGCTGTACCGCAGCCGCCAAGCGCCAGCAAGTCGCAAAGGGGGCCAGCGAGAAAAAAAAGAGCAGGCGTCGGCCGAACACGCTATTATCAGCGCTCACCCAAAGTCCTTCCAGGTTGAAGTAAAACCCTTAGCAGAGCCCGTAGAAATAGAACAGGTAGAGGTCTCTTTTGGCCCGCGCGTAACACCGGTAACGGTCGGTACAACGGTCGAGTTTATAAATCACGATGAAATCTACCACAATGTTTTTAGCCTGACGCCGGGCGCGCGTTTTAATCTCGGGCGCCATCCGACCGGCGATATCGTGGCCGAAGAAGTCGGGGTCGTGGGGAAAGTTGATCTCTTTTGCGATATCCACCCGCAAATGCACGGCGTAATCCTCAGTCTGGACACGCCGTATTTTACGCGTGCGAAAGCCGACGGATCATATCGTTTAGAGGGGCTTCCGCCGGGTGTCTACGAACTGCGCGTTTTTCACCCCGATGTACAGCCCGCTCTTATTGAGGTAGAACTGCAGCCTGGCCAAGAGCAGGTTCGCGACTTCAACTTAGTCAAATAGGTATTATGCGCATTAATATCCGCACCAAACTCTTCGTTCTTATGGTGGGCCTGACGGGCGTTATGCTCGGCTTTGTACTGGTCGCAGTCGAGGGCATTCTCTCCGAGGCGATCAACGCCAAAATAGTTCACGACTTTAACAAGACGCAGAAAGTCTTTCGTCAGGTGCAGGCTCTGCGCTATGATCGCCTGCTCGAATCGTCGGTTCTAATCGGTGAGAACCCCGCTTTTAAAGGCAATTTGCAGGTAGGTGATCCAGCGTCGTTGGAGTACATCATTGAGTACGAATTTGCACAGCTGACGGTCGATCTAGACTTGTTTATCGTCACGGATCGCGAGGGGAAAGTGCTGGCTGGTTATAATGCCCCGGAGGGGATTGAGGTGCACCAGCGCCCCAGCGTGCAGCGGGCTTTGCGCGGTGAATACGGCGACTATTTGATTGGCGGCGACGGCTGGCCCGAACTTATGGCGATTGAAGACAAGCTCTATTTGATCTCGGTCGTGCCCGTGTATTTGGGGGATAGCGTAATCGGCACGATCACACAAGGCGTGCAGATAGATCAGCAGGAGGTCGATCGCTTTCAGGAGAGCGATGCAGCCATCGACGTTACAGTCGTGCTCGATGATCGGCTGGTGGCCACGACGGTCAGCCCATTGAGCCAGGTCGACTTAGATGTTTTTTGCGCTGGACATCGCGACAGCTTGGATAACGTGTTGGCGGAAATGCGTCCTGGTATGCCCTTTCGCGCTCCGCTCGCCGGCGTGCCGGTCTTTGCCTATGTCAGCCCTTTGGGCGAAGGCGAGCGCGCCTTTTTTGTGGCGACGGTGCCGGAAGCCTATGAGTTTGCCATCCTCAATACCTTGGGTCAAGTCACGCGCTGGGCGGCCGTTGCGGCTTTGGTGGTGACCTTGTTATTGGCCTATTTATTGGGCAATAGGCTTTCGCGCCCGATCCTGCGTTTGGTCGAGGGGATGAACCGCGTCGAAGAGGGCGACTTAAACGTGGCGGTCCGCGCCACGACGCACGACGAAATATCTCTGCTGACGGATGCTTTTAATCGGATGACCGTGGGTATGCGCGAGCGCATGCAGCTCATGCGCTACGTCGGCTCGCATACGCAGGATATGATTCACAAAAATGTCGGTGGCCAGGTCAACCTGGGCGGTACGCGCGAAGTGTTGGCCGTGATGTTTACAGATATTCGCGGTTTTACGGCCTTTAGCGAAAAACGCCAGCCGGAAGAGGTGATTTCGATGCTCAATCGCTACCTGGGGTTTCAGGCGGAGATTGTGCCGCGCTTTGAAGGGTCTATCGATAAGTTTGTCGGCGACGAGATGGTTGCACTCTTTATTGGTGAACACGCATTAGAACGGGCTATCGACTGCGCGATCGAAATACAGCGCTGTGTGTGCAAAGAGCACGAGACTGATCCCGTGCCGATTGATGTCGGCATCGGAATCAACTACGGCCCGGTCATTCTCGGCAATATGGGGGCGGAAAATCGCCTGGACTACACGGTCATTGGCGCCGAGGTCAACCTAGGCGCTAGGCTCTGTCAGGCGGCGGCGCCGAAGGAGATTCTCGTGCCGGAGCGCTTGCTCGCAGGGTTGGAAAAGCAGGTGCGTGTTGTCGAGATAAAAAAAATGGCTTTTAAAGGTTTTACCGAAGAATTGGCTGTTGCCTCGTTGGCCAGCGGCGAGGGGGCGTGATGAGGATACTATGTTGTTATGTGCTGCTACTCGCTGTATTGGCCGCGCCCGTATCGGCCCAAGTTGGCCTAGCGGGTGAGATTGGTTTTACCTACAAGCAGGACTTTGCCCGCCGAGAAGGCGAGGCGTCGACACGCGTCAACAGTACGATTAAAGGCGCTAGCCCTTTTAGTCTGGTGCGGGCGCGCTTCTTTGTAGATGCCGAGGTCGATGATGGAGTCGCCGTTTTTACGACCTTGCTCTTCGACGAAGATCTACAGAGCTTCGACCTAGAGGGGGCCTACGTAGTCTTTGACGAGGTGGCCGGTGTTTCTTGGGCCAGTGCACTCGTCGGCAAGATGCCCACGGCCTTTGGCACCTTTGCAGCGCGCTCTTTTGCCATGGTCAATCCCCTGATCGGCGTGCCGCTGATATACCACTATTTCACGGCGATACAGGGCGGCAGTGTAGCGCGCGACAACGCGGCACAACTGGCGCGGCGCGGTGACGGTTTCCAGCCGGGCCGCGGTCTATCGATCCTCTACGATTCCTGTTGGAATAGCGGTGTGCAGCTCTTTGGCTCGTATAATCAATTGACCTATGCTCTGGCTCTTACAAAGGGAGCTGTATCCAATCCTACGGCAACCGATAACGATGGCATTCAATTGGTGGGGCGCGTCGGGGCGCAGCCGACGATGGGGCTTAAGTTCGGGTTTTCATTGGCACTGGCTCCCTACCTCAATGAAAGAGTCGCCAGCAACTCTGCCTTCCCACAGGGCGCTCGCGTAGAGGACTATTTGCAGAGGCTAGTCGGCTTCGACCTCGAATATTCTCGCGGGCACTTTCAGCTTATTGCCGAAGCGGTGCGCAACGAGTGGCAGGTGCCCAATTTGACGATCGATGCGCTGGCCAATACGGGTGCTTATGTTGAGGGTAAATACGAATTGGGACCGGGTTTCTACTACGCGTTGCGCTATGGTTTTATAGATTTTGATGCCATTGCCGACGGGGTGGGCGGGCGTCGGG
>JBLHGI010000028.1:0-30054 GCA_047616505.1 Planctomycetota bacterium | reverse complement strand
GAGGCCGGTCGCGTCTACGTGCTCTATGGCCCGCTGGACCTGAGCACCTCTATTGACCTAGCCGATACACAAGTACCACGCAGCATTATCTACGGAATTGACCCCATAGACCACATCGGCTCCTCGTTAGCCGTCGGCGATATCAACGGCGACGGCTTTGACGATATCGCCATCGGCGCGGCGGCGCTGGGCACGCTGCGCAACGCCTACGACCACGCCGGCGGCGCCGGAGACGGGCCCGACAATAGCCGTCTCAATGCCGGCGATGTATACGTCGTTTTCGGCCGCGAAGACCTACCCCTAGCAGTCGACCTGCGCACCACCGAGGACATGCTCGTGCTCTACGGTGCCGACGGCGGCGGCTCTTCACCCGACCGCATGGGCGAAGAAATTGTCTGCGCCGATATAAACGGCGACGGCCTCGACGACCTAGTCCTAGGAGCCTATCGCGCCGACGGACCCGACAACAGCCGCACCGACGCCGGCGATGTCTACGTCGTCTATGGCGCGCGCGATCTGCCCGGACAAGTATTCGACATGGCACAGCCCCCGGCGGGCACCACCATTATCTACGGCTCCAGCGCCCATGCCATCACCGGCGATGCGCTGGCGGCCGGCGATATTCACGGTGATGGTTTCGACGATCTCTTTATCGGCGTACCGGGAGACCAAGGCCCGCTTGAGCGGGCCTTCTCCGGCGGCATGGTCGTTATTGCCGGGGGTCCCCAACTACCCGCTATCATCGATTTAGCCGCTCCCAGCGTGCCCGTCGTCTGGATCCAAGCCCCTGATATCGCCGACTTCTCGGCCTATTGGGCAGCCAGCGGCGATATGGACGGCGACGGCCACATCGATATCATGCCCAACGGCATGGCCGGCGACGGACCCGACAACAAGCGCAGCAACGCCGGCGAGGCCCACGTCGTCAGCGGCCGCCTCGTGGCCGAAATGCTCGGTGGCGCCGTCACCGCTATAAGAGAAGAGCAGAGCACGCCGCAAAACTTCGCGCTGCGACAGAACTATCCCAACCCATTCAACAGCCAAACCGTCATTGGCTATCAGCTGCCACAGGCCAGCGAGATAGAACTCGCCGTCTACGACCTATTGGGCCAACGCATTACAACACTCGCGCAGAGCCTACAACGAGCGGGAGCACATTCTATTGAGTGGGATGGCCGCGACCACACGGGCGCGAACGCAGCCAGCGGCGTCTATCTGTACCGGCTGTCGACACGGGATTTTGTGATGACTAAGAAGCTGGTGCTAACGAAATAAATCGCAGCAGAACCATACATAGACCGCTTATAATAAAAGAGTCTCTGCGCAGCGAAATATCTTTTTTTGTCATCTCGGCGTCCTATCATTTCCTCATCCGACCACTAGGCCCCGTGCGCTGGCTTTTCGGCATGAGAAATTCTTGAAGCCCTAAACTCTGCTGGACCGTACGGTCATCTTGCCGGTCGGCCCAGCACGGGATAATTCGGATCGTTATAACCCGAACCCGTGTGCTCGCCCGGCGGCACGAGTTGGTCGATCTCATCCAAAGCACCTTGTTCGATGTCCCAGCCCAGACAGCCCAGATTGTCTTCGAGCTGTTCCATTGTGCGCGGACCGACGATAGCCGATGTAACGATCGGGTTAGCCAGCACCCAATTGAGCGCGAACTGCGTCATGCTTTTGCCGTGCGCATCGCTGAGCGGTTTTATCTTCTGCGCCACCTCAAAGCTCTCGTCGCGCAACTCGGTCTGTAGCATGCGACGATCCCTGCGATCGGCGCGCGAACCCTTTGGTGGCGGCTCCCCCGGCAGATACTTGCCGGCTAACACACCGCGCGCCAGCGGACTATACACCATCACGCCCACGCCGTGCTCTTGGCACATGGGAAAGAGGTCCACTTCGGGGTCGCGATTGACGATATTGTAGAGCGGCTGGGTAGCGACTACCGGCGCGTAGTTGCGTTTGTCGCTCAACCAGAGCGCTTGGCAGATCTGCCAGGCGTGAAAGTTGGAGCAGCCCACATAGCGAATTTTTCCCTGACAAACGAGATCGTCCAAAACCCGCAGTGTCTCTTCCAAAGGAGTTGCTGGGTCCGGGCGGTGCAGGATATAGAGGTCGATATAGTCCGTGTCGAGGCGGCGCAAACTGTTTTCGACCTCGTTGAGGATATGATAACGGCTCAGCCCCTGATCGTTGATGCTCTCGCCCATCGGGCCCCGCACTTTGGTAGCGACAAATACCTGGTCGCGCTTGCCCTTAATGGCCTTGCCCAAGATGCGTTCGGACTCGCCGGCATTATAGACATTCGCCGTGTCGATGAAGTTTATACCGGCATCGATGGCCCGGTCGATAATGCGCAATGAGTCGGGTTCGTCGGTAGCGCCGCCAAACATCATGGTCCCCAGACAGAGCCGAGAAACGTTGACGCCGTATTTGCCCAATGTGGTATAATCCATCGCGAACTCCTTTATTAACGAGAGTGAAAAGTATAACAAGCCAATAGCGCCGAAACCAAAACAGATGGGAAACACATGCTCTACGAAATGCACATGCACACCCCCCTATGCAAACACGCCTGCGGAGACCCGGAGGAATACGCCGCCGTTGCACAGGCGCGCGGCCTAGCGGGCATCGTCGTCACCTGCCACAATCCCACCGAAGACAACGGCTGGGCACCCGATGTGCGCATGAGCGTAGCCGAGTTTGACGACTACGTCGCGCTGGTCGAACGCGCGCACAATGCATGCGCCGGCACCATAGATATCCGCCTCGGCATGGAAAGCGACTACGTGCCCGGCATGGAACCTTGGTTGGAAAAACTACACGGCATGGCCGAGTTTCACCACGTTCTCGGCTCGGTCCACCCGCGCCTAAGCGATTACTTTGATCGGTTTTACACGGGTGACTTCGACGCCCTTGTCGAAACCTATTTTGAACATATCGCCATGGCGGCGGAAACGGGCCTCTTCGACACCATCGCCCACCCAGATTTAGTAAAGACCGTCTTCCCCGACTCTTGGGATCTCGCACGCGCTATGGATGCGATGCGCCACAGCCTCGACCGCATCGCCGCGACGGGAACGGCGATGGAACTAAACACCTCGGGGCTACTCAAGCCGCCCAGCGAAATGAACCCGAGCCTAGTAATGCTCGGTGAAATGCACCAGCGAAATATTCCCGTCGTGCTCGGTGCCGACGCACACGATCCGCGCCGGGTCGCAGCCAACTTTGAAGAAGCACTCGATCATTTAAGCGAGATCGGCTATAACCACACCAGCATTTTCCTAGACCGACAGCGCCGCGATATACCCATCGCACAGACGCGCAGCGAGCTGCTCAAAACCGAGTTGGCCTAAACCCGGCTAATCTGCCATTGCCCAGAACCGGCAGAGATCCTTTGAGAATCTGGCCATTGAACGGCAGCTAGGAGCTACCACATGACAACGGAGCACAGAGAAGAACAGTCCCTCACCGACGCAGAGCGCGACGTCTGTATAGAGCGCATCGAACAAGACACCTACGTCGTCCTCCCCGTCACCTTACCTACGGATATGCTCGCACGCGCCAATTCCTATATAGACGCCCGCTGCGAAAAAGTCTCCGAAGCAGAAGCGGCTGAAAGAGGATTTAGCGAAACAAATATCGTAGAGCGGGATCCCATCTTTCGCGAACTCCTGCTCTACAAACCCGCCCTGCAGCTGAGCTATGATATATTCGGCCCCATGTTCCACCTCGGACAAGACAAGTGGACCCGCAAGTACCGCGCCCTAAACAACCGCGACCCCCAGGCACTTATCTGGCATTCAGATGGTCCGTTGGGCTTTCCAGAGGTCGACGGACGCTGCCCGTTGCACACCCTGCGCTTCGGCTACTTCTTGAGCGATGCGCTGCACGACGACTCGGGCAGCCTAGAAGTTATCCGCGGCTCGCACCACAAAAAAATCCTGCACGCACAAAAGTCCCTGCATCGCCGCCCCGATCACCAACCGCGCGAAGACGACTTTGTCACCGACCACGTCACGGTCAAAGGCAAAGCAGGTACCATTATCGCCTTCCACAATGCGATCTGGCATCGGGCGCTCCCCAACCTAACCGACACACCGCGGACCATTGTCTACTTCCAATACTGCCCCACTATGATGCACCCGCTGCACCGCCCCGTACCCTATGCCGGTGATATGTCGGATTTTAGCGCAGAGGAGCGTTGGCTACTCGGCGAACCTCGTCCACCGCAGAGCTGGGTGATCGGATCAGACGAGGATCAGGCGCGCATGCAGCGCTTCTGTCGAAGCAACGAATACAAGTGGTGATCGTAGTATGTGCCGCGAAAAAAATGCTTGTCTCGAATTATACCCTCAAGCGTAAAACCCAATTTCTGCCGCATTGTTTCTTTTGTCATATGCATGGAATCCACACGTAGCCATTCGCACCTGATCCTCTTTGCGCACTAGACACCAACGAACGTGACTCTCCGCTGCAATATCCATGCACCACTCAAGGATTTCTCTAGCCTCATCAACACTTGTTGGCGGTTCATTGTCATACAGGTAATCCGAGACACTAGCGTTAGAAAAATGGCTATACGTAAAGTCTATATCTGCCCCTATCGAACATGCGCAGGTGCAGCCTCTTAGTTTCCGATTGCCGAATATTGTTCATATTCGTCCAGGACTAGGCCTTATTGACCTTTTGCACGAGCCTGTCCAAGGCAACCCGCCAAGCCTTTTCCTGCCACTCGCGAGCTTCCTGCCATTCTGGCGTGTCGCGCCATCCAGAGTGCACCAGATGAATATCCGTGCTATCTCCGCTCTGAATAAAAGCAACGACCACATGCGTTAATGGGTCGGCAGAATTTGCAAATGCTTTGAATTGCTTAGGACTCTTCCAGTCAAATGCTAAGAGTTGATTTGGCGTAATGGACGTCACCTTGCAACCAATCGTGCTATTGTTCTCTCGATCATCCGGTTGCCAGAACAGCTCGTATTTCCCCATTGCCCTAGGCTCCACTTCCGCGACTTCAACGAGCCATGACTCCAGGTGCTCGTTGTGCGTGAAGTATGCAAATGCCTCATTGGGGGTTGTGTATAGGGATGCTATCAAATGGAATATTTGCTTCATGAGCATGCTTTCCTTAGGTGGCGTCCAAGAAACTCGATGATCTGTCTCCGACTTTCTGCTATTACATCGGGATCATCCAACATGCGCGGGTCATTAAATACCGTACACTCCCGACCCAATGCCTCCATTCGCGTTTTTAAATCAAATCCGAACGCCGGGTGATGGATGCCAATACTATAGTCGTCCTCATCGGTCGTTGGCCTATTTTCCACCGAGTACAAACAAAAAACGGGCGGTGCATCTCGCTCGAGGAAGTTAATTGCCGCCCCGTCCTCTACCCGCTGAGCAGCCTCGGCATCCAGTTCGGGCCAAACCCCGATCTCCACGCCAAAGAGCTGCGCAAACGCCGGATGCAAATGGCCCTTGCCGCCGGTGAGACGGGACATGAATCGTGGATCGTAGGACGTCTGACCGGCAAAAGTAACGGCACAACGAGGACGCGTCGATTGATGCTCTACGGGATCATCGCTACCGGGATTGGCCATATCGGGCCGAAAGGCAAGCCACAGCGCTATTCCCGCACCAGCCGACCCTCCAGCGACGGCGACTCTCGTCGGATCTAAGCCCCAGTTCGCAGCCTTGTGACGGAGGAATTGCAGCGCTCTGCGACAGTCGTCAAAGGGGGCGGGATATATCGCATGCTGCGAGAAACGATAGTTTGTTGAAACGACCGACAGGCCGGCCTCGAGCAACTCGGAGACAGGCATCCGACCGAGGCCACCCAACTTGTCGCCGGCCCAGAATCCCCCGCCGTGCATAAAGAAAACGACCGGTGTAGGATCGGTAGAGGAGGCGCGGTAGACGTCGAAGCGGTTTCGTTCGTGAGGACCGTATTCAACATCCGATTCATCCGCTGCGAGCGGGGGCATATCTTCGGGAACAGTAGCCATCTCAGTGATCCTTCCATTTTCGCTGTCTGCCGAACCATCTAATGCAGATCCGCCGGCTCCACTGCACTGGAAAACCATTTGTACAGCGCCGGCAGTACGAGCAACGTCAGTATCGTCGACGTCACCAACCCGCCGATGACCACCAGAGCCAAGGGCCGCTGCACTTCGCTGCCTGTGCCGCTCGAAAACAGCAAGGGCAACAGCCCGAGCGCCGAAGTGATAGCCGTCATCAGCACCGGGCGCAGGCGTAGACAGGCACCTTCAATCGACGCCTTATCCACCGCCATGCCCCCGCGTACTAGCTGGTTCAAATAGGTCACTAATACCATGCCATTTTCTAGGGCTATGCCAAATAGTGCTATAAAACCAACCGAAGCCGGCACGGAAAGATTCTCACCCGCCAGCCAGAGAGCGACCACACCGCCCACTAGGGCCAGCGGAATATTGAGCAAGATCAGCAGCGCGTTCTTGAGCGAATTAAAATTGCTAAAGAGCAGCAAAAAGACGATGAACAACGTGACCGGAACAACCACTGCCAGGCGGCTATTGGCCTCCTGCTGCAGCTCGAATTGCCCGCCCCACTTCACCAGATAACCGGGCGGCAACTCGACGCGTTCATCAATTGCCTGCTGCGCATCTCTTACAAATGAACCCATATCGCGCCCGCGCACATTGCACTGCACCGTGATAAAGCGCTGATTGTTTTCGCGGGTAATCTGACGTGGCCCAACGATCTCCTGAATCGAAGTCAACATGCTCAGCGGTATGCGCTTGCCATCAGATGCCGACACCAAGATACGGCTGATCTCTTCCGGCGTGCTGCGATGCTCCGGCGCATAACGAACGAGAATACTAAAGCGCGCGATGCCTTCGAACACTTGCCCAGCCTCTTGGCCACCGACCGCCGTACGCACCACCTCCTGCACATCGTGCACATTGACTCCGTAGCGAGCAATGGCCGCCCGATCTACTTTGATGAGCAACTGCGGTGTCCCCGTCACCTGATCCTTTTGCACATCGGCAGCGCCTTCGACCGAGCGAATAACCGCCTCGATATCAGCGCTCTTCTCTTTTAATACTTCCATGTCGGGACCGAATATCTTAATCGCCAATTCGGCCTTTGTGCCCGTGAGCAATTCGTCTACAGCCGCGGCGATAGGTTGGGTGAAGTTGAACTGTGCACCAGGAAAATCTTCGAACGCCTCGCTCATCTTCGCATAGAGCTCTTCAGGCGTTTTAGCCGTCTCCCAGTCTTGCTGTGGTTTGAGAGCGACGAAGGCCTCGGCATTGTTGACCGGGTCGGCATGCGCCCCTACTTCACCGCGCCCTACGCGGCTTACGACACGCGTCACTTCGGGGAACCGGTCCATGAGACGGCGCTCAAAAATCGTCACGATATCGCGCGCATCCTCCAAAGAGATCGAGGGAGCCATCGTCACGCGCACGAGTAAGTCTCCCTCGTTGAGTCGCGGCACAAATTCCGAGCCGAGAGATGGGAATATGCCAATGCCCGCTGCCAACATGAGCACGACCAGGCCAATGGCCCAATGGCGAGACTGTACCATCTTGCTCACAATGGGCTGATAGCCTTGTAACAGCCAGCGCACGACCCTGTTTTCGTTCGCCCCTTCGCCCTTGGGACGGCGCATAAGTAAATGGGAAATCACCGGCGCGAAGAGTATGGCAAAGATCAACGACCCCAGCATCGCCAGAGCCACCGTATAGGCCAGCGGCCGAAAGGTCTTCCCTTCGACGCCCTGTAAGGTGAAGAGCGGTAGGAAAACGATAATAATGATAGAGATCGCAAAGAGAATCGGACGCCCCACTTCGCTACAGGCGCGCACCACGACCTGCAAACGGCTTTGCTCCGGGTCGGCCTTGCGCATCCAGCGATCGACATTTTCGACCATGACGATCGTGCCGTCGACCATCATGCCGATGGCAATCGCCAACCCACCCAGCGACATCAGGTTGGCCGAAATACCCAAGACCTTCATCAGTATAAAGGCAAAAAATATCGAGAAGGGAATGGCGATGGCCACCACGATACTGGGGCGCAGCCCACCCATAAATGCCAGCAATACCAGCGTCACCAATACGATGCCCTGCACCAGAGCGTCCGTGACCGTAGCGACGCACTTGGCGACGAGCGCGGCTTGGTCGTAATAGGGCACGACCCGCACGCCGGGCGGCAGCACCTCGTTGATCGCCTCCATTTGTTCTTTGACGGATGCAATCACTTCTGAGGTATTGGTGCCGATGAGTTTTAGCACCATGCCCACGACTGTTTCACCCCGAGCATCCATCGTCGCCAAGCCCTGGCGAATTTCGCCGCCGATAACGACATCGGCCACTTGCTTTAAGTAGATGGGACGCCCGTCTACTTCTTTGACTACAATGCGGTCCAAGTCGGCGATTTCCTCTGCCAAGCCCACCGAGCGTACTAAATATTGCTCGGAGTTTTTGACGATATACTGCGCGCCGACATTGGAATTATTGGCCTGCACCGTCTCGACGATATCGGACAGCGCCAGATCGTAACGCAGCAAGTCGGACGGACGCACTAAGACTTGGAACTGCTTTACTTCTCCTCCTAAAGACAGCACTTCCGTAACGCCAGATACGGTCTGCACATTAAACTTGATCAGCCAATCCTGAATCTGGCGCATCTCCTGCGGGCTGCGCTCTCCCGTCTCGTCCTCGACAAAATAAAACAAGATCTGTCCCAGGCCCGTAGTAATAGGCCCCATCGCCGGTTCGCCAAAACCGGCTGGAATTTCATTTCGAGCCAACTGTAATCGCTCGTTGACGAGCTGGCGGGCGAAATAGATATCCGTCCCGTCTTCGAAGTAGATATTGATTACGGACAGGCCAAAATTGGAAATCGAGCGCACTTCCTTGAGCTCGGGCAAACCGTTCATCGCCACTTCAACCGGGTAGGTGATATAGCGTTCTACTTCTTCGGGAGCAAGCCCTTCCGTCTCGGTGAAAACCTGCACTAAGGCAGGCGTGACATCGGGAAAAGCATCTACGGGTAATTCCAGGTAGCTGAAATAACCACCGACCAAAACCAGCGCGCCTAAGACGATCATCAGTAGGCGACTGCGCAGGGTGAACTGAATTAGACTTTGCATATTCTGCTCTCCCCTTAATGGTTATGGCCGTCGCCAAAAGCACCCTTGGCGAGCTGTGCTTTTAGCAAAAAAGAGCCGCGCGCGACATAGCGCTGACCCGGGATTAACCCAGCAATAATTTCGACATGAGTGTCATTGGCACGTCCCAGAGCTACGAGCTGCTTTGCAAAACCCTCGGCCGTTTCGACAAACAGCACAATCTGCCCCTCGACAGTCTGCAACGCCGCCTTGGGCACGCCGACCTGAACTTCGACCTCTTCGACCGCAAGCTCTCCCGTGACAAAAGTGCCCGGACGCCACTTGCCGTCTCGATTGGACAATACGACGCGCGCCGACGCCGTCCGCGTCGCCTCGTCTATCATGGGGCTTATATAAGAAATGGGGGCCTCCTTGCCCGGCATGTGGTCACCGGCCGCGACGCGGACTAGCTGCCCCTTGTATACGGAGGAAAGGTCGTTCTGGTAGACCGTAAAATTCACCCATACAGTATTGAGGTCGGCCACGACAAAGGCTTCCGCGTCATCCTTGAGCATCTCGCCTAGGCTAATGTGTTTATCGACAACCGTGCCAGAAAAAGGGGCCGTCATCTCATAGCGAGTAAACTGTTCGTCTATACTAAAACTCAGCTGCTCGAGGTCGGACTGGGAAAAACCCAGCGCGTGCAGCTTCTGTTTTGCTGCGCGCATTTCAATCCGCTCTTCGACCGAATTATTCTGCGCATCGAGATACTCGCGCTCCGAGGAAATCGATTCTTTCCACAGCTTTTCTTCGCGCTTAAAGGTCGTCTCGGCCAAGAGCATGCGCTCCTTGGCGACCAAATAGGCGGACTTGAGTTCAGACAGCTCGCGGCTTTCCAACACGGCCAGCACCTCGCCGGCCTTCACCTGGTCTCCCAACTGCTTGTAGACCACCCTTGCTACACCTGGCACGCGCGGTACGATATGGGCCAGCCGGTCCGGATTGATTATAATTTCCCCCGACAGACCTACGTTCACGGGTAGTTGGATCGGGCCAGCGGTGAGTACTTCTATACTGAATTCTCTAATTTCAGCAGCACTCAGGCGGATGGGCTCTTCATGGTCATCGTGATCGTCGTGGCCACCGCTCTCGACGCCGTGATCGTCTCCGGCATCACCGTGCTCTTCGTGATCGTCGTGCTCTTCGTGCTCTTCTTCGTCGTGGCTGGACGACTCGAGCTCCGCTAATGCCACACTGGGCTCCAATAAGCCCGCCAACGCCCAAACGAATAAGCTGCCCACAAAAACAAATAGAGGTTTTTTTAGCGCTTCCATTTAAACTCTCCTAGTATTTCTCAGTACTTAATCCAGTGGGCCGCCGCTGGCTCGTTCCAGCTGATATAGAGCGAATCGATAATTAAACAGCGCAGCGATATACTCCTCGCGCACTTCTACCAATGCCTTCTGCGCCTCTAAGAGCTCCAGATACGTCGCCTTGCCCTCTGCATAGCTACGGCTGGCGACCTCGAAGCTGCGCTCGGCTTCGCGCGCAATCCGCCCCTGGAACAGTAGCACTTGTTTTTCGGAACTCTGCACCGCTATAAAAGCGCTTTCTATTTCTAATAACATCTGGTTGCGGGCATCATTTTTTACGGCAGTGGCTTGCCCCACAGCCGCTTTTGCCTCGGCTAATTCACCGCGCTCTCGGGCCGCACCCCACAGTGGAAACTCCAATGCCAGCCCCACGCGCCAAAGCCCTTCCTCTCCAGTCCCCCCGCGAATGGTCTGGCGAAAGAGCCCGATGTTCAGATCGGGCATAAAAGCGGCGCGAGCAGCTCCCTGGGTAGACAGACTGCTCTCCACTGCCCACTCAGCTCCTAAAAAGTCTGGGCGGCGCTGCAATGCCAGGGACTGAAGTTTTTCGAGCTCCAGCTCTACGGGCCGATAGTTCAGGTCACCGTCCATTTCGAGAGGGGTCCGACTTGGTTTGGCCAGTAGCGTATTCAACTCGGCTTTGGCCACGGACCAGTCGCTGTGCGCGGCAGAGACGCGATTGGCCGCACGCCCGGCCTCGACTTCGGCGCGCAGCACTTCGAGTTGAGGCACATCACCTGCCGCTAGACGCTGCTGTGCCTTATGCAGGAAATCCTCTGCCAACTGTGCATTCTGAGAGATATAGTCTAGGCTCTTCTCCTTTGCTAACACGCGATCGAATGCCATTTTTACGCGGGTGCTAATATTCAAGCGGGTCATTTCTAACACGGTCAACCGCGTCGCCATAGACGCCTTTTTTGCCGCCTGACCACGCCGCCACCATTTGAGCGGAAATTCGATCGTCTGTGTCGCCCCATAGCTGCGCGCCCCGAAGTCTCCGAGACGCGTAATAGCGGGGAGTTCTTCGTACTCCAGTTCTAATTCGAGACCCGGTATGGCCCGAGCCTGTGTTATACGGGCTCGAGATACTTGCCATTCCTGTCCCGCCGCGACCACCAGCGGGTTGTTCTCTAACGCGAACTCTACTGCTTTTTCTCGGGTGAGTTTTTGTGCGTGCAGCAAGTTGGCATCTAATCCCAAACTAAAGAAGCCAATTGCCAAAAAAATAAAGCCTATACATCGAGACATGGATTCCCCCAATAAAATTTGATCATCCCAGTTTAATCGATTCTTGGCCTCTCCATAGGCAAATGCACACAGAGAGACCCACTCCGCGTAACGAATTACACGCGGCTCAGAAAAACGACCGTCTGGAAAATCAGATCAGGAGGATTACAGTGCGGAGTGAAACGAGAAGGAAGTGCTTATCTGGCTCTGAAGAGGATTGGGGGATCTCTTCGGGAGGTGTTGCTAAGGTCGGCAGCAGATACGAGCTGAGGTGGGCCGCAGTAAAGAGCTGGGTTCGCACGGTTTCGTCTTGAATAACAAGAGCAAAGGAGCGCACGGCCGCCGTCTTATCTACCCCTTTGAGCATCAGGGGAATATCCCTGCAAGACCCGCAGTGTTCCAAGTCCAACAGGCCTGGAGACTCGGCAAAAACTGAGCGTATCCCTTTATCCTCTGCAGGTATTCCACACGTCATGTCCGGCGCAGCGATCTCCAACTCCACGTGTCCGTCCTGGCCAAAACACAGAACCATTCCATCCACGCGCAACACTAGCGACAGCATATACACTGCTAATCCCAAGCCGGTCATCCAAAGCTGTAGCCTCTTGCCATTCATAGTTCGTAATAATACAGAATGCCGACTAAGAAACAAGGGCTGGCCTGAGCCACCCCTTGTTTCTTATGCCATCGAGGCACGACTCAGTCCAGCGTCGGGCCGGGCACTTGGGCGAAGTTGCGATAGAACTGCGCGACTTGCTCCACTATCACCTCCAACATAGCGTTGCCCAACTCCGGCGTCGCGTCGGCGGGGTTGTCCGTGTGTCCCGGTCCAGCCTGGAAGGTACCGTAAGTTTGCACCACCGCACCCGTGAGATCCACGTCGAGCCCACCGGCGGCATTGGTCTGGTCTTCGACCTTGGCCAGCGCGTCGGCATCGACCCAATCGGGGCGCAGCGCCATCACCAGCGACGTTTCAAAATGAGCCGCGTGACCGGGAACGCGCCCCCCTTCGATCAGACCTTTTTCCACGAGGGCAGCGCGGGTGAGATCCCAATAGTTACACGTGGCGATGGTCGTCTGTTGACCGAGCCGATTGACCAGGTCTTGGCCGGCGACACCGACGTGGTCGGAATTGCCGCCGTGGCCGTTGAGGACCACTATCTTGCGGAAGCCGGTCTTGACCAGACCGACCGTCACTTCGCGCACGACATCGATAAAGGTGTCGCTGGTCAGTGAGAGGGTGCCGCCGAAGGGAATGTGGTGATGCGAAGAACCGAATGCCAGCGGCGGGGTCACTATGACAGGGACGCTGTCGGCGGCGGCTTCGGCGGCGCGACGAGCAACGGTAGTGACGAGCAATGTATCGGTGCCGACTGCCATATGGGGGCCGTGTTGTTCAGTGGCAGCCGTGGGCATGACGGCAATGGCCCCGGGGGCGATGGCCTTGATTTGTTCGCGGGTTAACTCTTCGAAAAGGACGGACATAGAATGCTCCTTGCTCACGTAATGATGTGTTCGTGAATGGGGTTTACTAACTACAAGCTATCTCAATTGGGCCTGGGATTAACAGCCGTCAGATAGATATTTACCGAACCGGCGGCAGACGGGGCGTGTGTTACGAAGAAAGACTCGCGCAGAGGATTGACGTGTACCGAGGTTTCGCGCGGCAGCTGCCTACCCTCGCGCTGTAGCTCGAGAATATTCTCCCACAGTACTCCGCCGATAATATCCTGCGCTTTCGTGAAGGCGTGCCTTTGTAAAATAGACCGTGTATTGGTCCCTGCGCCAATGATGCGCCCGTCGGGCGCCGCGCGAAAAACGGGGTCCGGCTTGGCGTTGGGAAATTCCGCCAGCAATTCCGTAGCCCGCCCCTTGATCCGCGTCGCCACGGCCGAGTGGGTCTGCACGATGATGGGGAACAAATATGCGATCGCAATGGAGCACGCTCCCAGCACCGGTTGCTCTACCAATTCGCTGACGAAATTGGCCCAGAGGTCGTCCTTGCCGCGTAGAAAAGGCACTAAGAAATGTCCAAATAAATTGATAAACGTGCCCACAATAACAGCGACGCGATAGGTAGCCGGATCGCGCAACTTGTCTATGGCATATTTGGAAACGACCTTTGCTTCGTAGTGCACCAGCTCCGACCTCGTAACTTCGAGTTCGTCAAAGGTGTTTTTTAGCTCGACGTTCGTCACCCGTAACTCGTCAAGTGTTTTCTGCAGCGAGCGAGTGCGCTCACTCACCTTTTCCTCGAATGAATCGTTGAGTTGCGTAAGCTCGTTGTTGAGCAAGCGCAGCTCTTCTCGCGCGACGAATTCTTCCGTGCAATCCAGCGCAATCGTCAACACCTGCACTACCCCCATATACTCTATGCGGCTTATATACTGCTTGGCGACGAACTCAAAGGCGTCGGCTGCCCGCCACTTGTAATCTGCCTCGAGCGGCTCGTCTCCCAGAGCTGGCCACGTCGGCCCTAGCCCCCGATCAGCAGCGCCCTCGCTAAACTCTGCCATCGACCTACCGACTAGCTCGGTCTTGGACAATCGCAACATATCGCACGCAGCTCTGTTGGCATCGCTAACGCGGCCATCCAAGGTCTGCAAGAACACCGCCTCGTGCGTATCGTCCAATGAAGTCAGATCACCAAAGAAGTCTTCGAGCTCCCGATAGGCCGCGAGCATGCCGGCTATTTGCCCCGTATGGCTGCGCAGAGGTATGTAAACGATCACCCAATCTTTGCCGATGGTGCGCGTTATGCCTTCAAAGCGCTGGCCGAGGCGGTAGACCTGCTGCGTCACCTTTTCGTTGGCACGCGTGCCGAGCGCGCGCTCGTTCTTGCCTTTAGCAAAAGCCGTCGTCGCAACGCGCACGTTGCCTTGGAATATGGTGCAACCAAAGCCGTGTTGGCCTTTAATCGCATCCACCAGCGCCGTCACATCATTGAGCACAATGCCGCCAGCCGTCAACTTATTGCCGACGACCTCTACATCGCCCATCGTCTCTATGCGCCGCAAGGCATCGGACACTGCCGCATCGGCCAACTCGATGGCACCCGGTCCATTTGTCACAATACAGTTCTCCCAAAACAAAAGCCGCTATTGATTAGCCGATTTTGCAACGAATGGCTAATCTATTATCTGCATAAAAAAGAGAGGCGCGACTCCAAAGTCCAATCGCCGCGCGAGACGCGCAATAATTTTACACAGAAGACAATACAAATTGAGTATCCTATCCTTATGAAGTTAGCCATCCTCGGCGATGCCCATCTCATCGCAAATGACGACCCCTACAAGCATCTGCACGAGCACCGCGCCTTCTTTAAAAACGCTTGGCCATCTTTTCAACACCTGATAAAAAGGGTCAATGCCGAAACGCCCGACCTCGTCGTTTTTCTCGGCGACCTCGTCGACTGGTTTAGCCCACAAAATATCACCTTCGGCCTCGATCTATTATCCCAGCTCAAGAGCCCCTGGCTGATGACGCCCGGCAACCACGACCTAGCCGCCCCCAGCGAAGGCCCCGAACAGCGAGAATACGCGACATCAGCGACGCGCGACCATATTGCCTATTGGGCGCAACAGGGTATAGACCTGAGCAACCGCACATTCGATATAGAAGGTGCAACGGCAGTCTTAGTAGACAATTCTCTCAGCGACCTAGCCGACGGCACGGAGCGCTTTTTAGACGCCGCCTTTGCCCAATCGACACCCCCCTTCTTCTTTGCCCACGTCCCCCTAGACGCACCGGCCATGCGCGCCTATATCCTGTCGGTCGACGCCCGTCGCAGCATGGCCAAATACGTGCTCAGCAGCGCACCCAATTTCTACGCTCAGTATATTAGAAACCGCGTAGAACACGTCTTTTCAGCCCACCTGCACTTTCCCGGCAACCTGCACATAGACCGCACGCGTTTTCACCTTTCGACCATGAGCATCAGCATGAACGACCCTCACCGCAGCTACTCGACGATTGCTACGGCCAGGATCGTCGAATGCAAAGAAAATGCGTTGGTCTTTCGCGATATTACGAGCGAATAACCAACGTATTTTTCCAGCCGCCCAACAAACGAGCGACCTGCGATCTATTTCAGCTTTAGGATGCCGTATCCACTCGTATTACTAGAAGCACTAGCGCTCGACCAGAGCTTGTGGTGCGACTCTTTTTTGTCGCCGCTATCCTGGTCGTTGATAATCAAATCGAAGCGCACTTGTTCACCCGCTTGAGCAACGCCCCCGTCTTTGATCAGGGCAAACGGAATACTGGCCTCTAAGACATATCCTTGCGCACTGCTGGAGACTTTCCACTCGATCGCGTCCACTGGCCAGGATCCATTGCCCACGAAACTTCCCTCGGCCGCACGTTCGACGGGGAAAATATTCTGGCTAACCCACGGGCCATAACCAACGCTGCGCTCCGCTTCGGCGCGACCATCCACAAAGAGTTCGATACTATCGGTCATCCATATCGAGCGCTGGACATCGTCGAGCACCTCATCGTCGAGCACCTCGATCGCCATATGCAACCCCTGCGACGACCAGCCCAAAAATACCTGCGCGTGAAAGTCTTCGGCGCCGCGATAGCCCTCGGCGTTGGTGATATGAGGCGACTCGCTATCGATCCGCATCGGCGTCAAACTGCCCCACTCGTCCAGAATTCCATCTATTTTTGGTGTTTCCATTGCCACTACGTCATAACCGGGCTCGGCCAAGACCAACTCGCGCTCTATGTCGACTTCGATCGGCAGACCGTGATCGTCACCGACAAAAGAAACCTGAAGGTCGGCATAGACCCCGCCGCGCCAAGCCGGCTTTTTCTCCGTTGGAAGATGCGCCGCCAGCGCCAATTCGATCTGCCGTGAAGCACCCGGCTCGAGCGCAAAGGGCACTTGGTCATCTGGGTTTTTGGCCAGGTCCGCTATATGCACCTGCACGGGAAAATCGAGCACATTTTTAATCGTCAAATCCGCTTCTTTATCCGCTATATCCACCGCGCCGAGATAAAGGGCCTCTTCTAGCTTCTGCGTGGCGGCATAGCGCATCCTCTCCACCGCCCCCGCCGCCAGCGGCACTTTAAACCAGTCGATTATGCGACCATCGGCATCGATAGCAGACAGCGTGATCGCCGTGCTTTCCACGTCCAGCGTGGTATAGTGATTGACGGACTGAGCTACCTGCTGGTAAGGATTTTCAACGCTATTGATCTTGTAGAGCGGCGCGCCACCGCCGCCCGTCACCACGTAGTAGATGCCGTCTTTCTGCGACCTTTCATAGAGGTGGTCATGGCCGTTGAGCACTAGATCTACCCCGTACATCTCAAAGAGCGGCACCAAAAAGCGCCGGCCTTGGTCGATCGGCCATTCGTGCGGCGTGCCGTCGGAGTCTAGAAGCGCGTGCGGGCCCGAGGTGAAAGGGGCGTGGTGAAAGGCCACCAAGGTGAAGCGTTTGCGCGGCGAACGCAGCTCCTGACGCAGCCACTCGTACTGTTCTTCGCCGGGCTCCATAGACGAATTGCTATCGATGATTAGCACGGTAGTATAGCCGTAGTCGACCCGATACCAGCGCTCGTTGCCGGGCAAT
Source organism: Planctomycetota bacterium (assembly GCA_047616505.1). Classification (GTDB taxonomy): domain Bacteria; phylum Latescibacterota; class UBA2968; order UBA8231; family UBA8231. The sequence continues at coordinate 12,778 of JBLHGI010000028.1, read as the reverse complement.
TCAAAAAGGCTGAAGAAATGCGATTCTAGCTCGCGCGGATCGCCGCTGCCGCGCGTGCGTTCGTGGTTGCCGATAGCCGGCCAGATCGGCATATGGCCCAACAGGCTGCGAGCGGGTTTGAAGAACTGCTCAATCCATTCGTGATACTTGCTGCCGTCGGCTGGATAGTCGCCGGTGCCTATAATAAAGAGCGCATCTTTCTCTTCGGAAAAAACCCGCTGCGACACTTTTTCCCAGACATGGGGCAAAGAGCGCACATCGCCTAACGCGACCAGGCGGTACTGCTCTGGAGCTACGGGCAAGGTGCGGAAACGGTGCTGAGCGCTTTTTAAGCCCCCACTGCTCTTTATTTGGTAGCTATACTCCACATCCGGCTGCAGACCTTCTAAAGTGAAGATATGGTGGCGCTGGGCCTCGGTGTGGCGAATCTTTTTTTCTTTGCCCCCTTCGAGACGATAGCTCAGCGTGGCGGCAACCGGCTCTTCGTGATCGATGACGATCGTCATCTGCGTCGGCCCCGGCTGTAGCAGAAAAGGGCCGCAAGAATAGGGCTCGGCGGCCCAAAGAACATTGGCAAACGCAACGAAAGACAAGAACAATAACCGTGTAATAAACATATTCCCTCCGGCGAGGATTAAAAGTTTTATCGTCGTATAGATAGTGTGTATAAATGCAATGTGGATCAACCTCCACCGCTGTTTAAGTCGCGGCCCAAAGCCCTTCGGCATCGGCATCGATCTTTCGCTATATTACCCTATACTATCCCTATTGGGTATTTTTCCTTTGTGGAATCTACGCTCATGCTGACGCTATTCTTTGCCTTATCGCTCCTCGTCGCCACCGGTCTGCACGCACAGGCCCCCCCGAGCGCAGAGACACATTTCCAACGCGTCATGGCCAATCCCAACTTACAGGTCGAAGGCCAAATCACGGGCGAGCAGTTCTGCTGGCACGCGGCGAGCGGCGCCGATGACTTTGTCGACGCCTATCTGGCCTGGAACGACGCGGCATGGCTGGACCGGGGTGCCGCCTACTTCGATTGGTTAGTATCGTTAATGGCCACGGCACCCGACGGCTATCGCGGCTGGATCGGCCCCTATATCTACGACGAGCAGTACTGGTGCGACGTACACGTCGGCGACGCCATTCTGATCAACCCCATGCTGCGCTTTGCCGAGGTGGTGCTGGCCAACGACGAGCTAAAAGAAATCCACGGGCAACGCGCCCAGCGCTACGTGCAACTAGCCCAGCGCGAACTCATAGAAAAATGGGACCAGCGCGGCACCTGGCACGACGACGGCCCCCAAGGTTCCTATAGAGCATGGGACCACTATTTGGCGCCCAATGACCTGAGCACCTGGCACCATTCGACGGATCCCAAAGCCGGTCTCAGCCTGCCCTTTAACAAACAGATGGATATGGGTATAGCCGCGCTGCGGCTCTATCGCATTACGGGCCAAGAACGCTATCGCCAGCGCGCCGAACGCGTTTTCCGGCTCTTTAAGTCGCGGCTGCGGCTCTTTGACGGCGGTTATGTATGGAACTACTGGGAGCCCTTGGGTCCGTGGGATATCGACCGCAAAGAACGGCGTATTCGCCACTGGATCAACGTGCATCCCACGCGCAACTATCAGGCGCGCGAAGTGGCCTTTGTCGCAGAAGCCTATCATACGGGCCTCGTCTTTACGCGCACGGACATTGAGCGCATCATCCACACGAACCTAGAAAACATGTGGAATGGCGACGGCGACCAGCCGCGCTGGCGCAACGCCGGATTGGGCGGAGAATGGGCACCGCAAAAAAAGAAACGAGCCGGCACACTGTGGTCGGCACTCGTCGATTTTGACGAGCGCGCACGCCAGCTACAGGCCCAGCGCCTACGAGTCGGCAGCATCGACCACGCCTATTTCCACAACGTCGTAGCGACTGGACCACCGAGTTTTGCGCGGCGCTATGCGGCGACGGGACCGCAAGAAAAATCCGCCGCGCTGGAGTCGACGCCCAATTTGGTTATGGCCGCCGCGCTGCCGCGCGTCAGCAACGGCGATACCGCTGCACTCCTTCTCTGCAAGACGGCTAGAGACGATGCGCTGCAAATTACCTTGCACGCCACGGATGCCACCTCGATAGACACGCTATACGATGGTCGAATAAAAGGTGGCGACGACGGCCTAGAGGGAATCTTCTGGATTAGCTGGGACGCTGCTGGCGTTTCCCCTGGCACGTATAGCGTGCGCTGGAGGCTGGGCGACGAGGTGCGCGACTGCGCGATTGAAAGAAGATAGGGATGCGAGGGGCGGGGTAAAAACGATGGCTTGATCTATCTGCTGGCCGAGTCCTAGGCATTGGCTGGGCTAGTGCCAATGCGTTTACACAGGGCCTCTTTGTAGCTGTCAGAGTCGCCACTTGACCTGAGGCGGGGCGGGCTACTAGCGCAAACTACTCGCCCACTATTTTTTCCTGTTCTACGGGCAGGGGGATTACCTCGTCGCTGCGCAGCTCTTTATTGTCCGGCGATGCTCTGAACGCCTGGCCTGCAAAATGTATGCCCACATAGGCGACGCAGAGCACGGAGACAAAGAGCCCGATTGCCAGTATAGTCATAGTTCCTATGGCAATCATTGGGCTTCCCTTTTCACGGTAGAATTGATAAAGTTTCCAAAAGAAAGGATCGAGGGAACCCAAATCCCCACAAAGAGCCCCTCCTGTGTCTGGCCACCGAACCACAGGTAGACCGACAGGAGAAAAGAGACAAAGGCCGCCACCAGTACTAAGTAATCTCGTTTTTTTCTCAACATGTTATGGGTTCCCCCGTCCTTTCTAATAATCGGTAGTAGCACTCGTTATTCCGGCAGAATTACGCTGTCGATAACGTGGATAACGCCATTGCTGGCCGCGATATCGGCCGTGGTGACGTTGGCGCCGTTTATTGTTAGACCGATGCTGACCGACTGGCCGTTGACGGTCTTGGCCGAACTGAGATTGAGCAGGTCGCCCGACATCACCTTGCCAGACACTACGTGATAGGTCAGAATAGCGGCCAACTGCTTTTTGTTCTCCGGCTTGAGCAGGTTTTCCAGCGTGCCCGCTGGCAATTTGGCGAATGCCTCATCGGTCGGAGCGAATACCGTAAAGGGGCCCTCGCCCTTGAGCACGCCAACCAAATCAGCGGCCGTTAGCGCAGCGGCCAGCGTCTTAAAGGAACCAGCGGCCACGGCCGTATCGACGATGTCCTTATCCATCGCATGTCCGCTCTTGTGATGCGATGCCTGGCTCGGTATGGCCCACAGCGTTAGCATCATCGCGATCAGACCACCCATGGCAGCCAAACGCATAAAAATGGTCTTGTGAGTCTCGAATTGGGAAGCACGGGCAATCGATTGCATGAATAATTCCTTTGTTATAACAATGTCTACTTTATGTCTATATAATATACAATAAATTTGCCAATGTCAACAATTTGTCTATTATTTTATTAGACAAATTGGTTGGAGGTCATAGGCGAAGCTAATTACTTAATAGGAATAGACTGCATGCAAAAGAGCCAATCCACCTCGGTGGGGATCGTTGGGGCGGGTATATCGGCGCTGACGGCAGCCCATGTCTTAGCGCGCGCGGGGTTTCGCCCGCATCTTTTTGAAAAGAGTAGAGGGCCGGGAGGGCGCATGGCCACCCGGCGCGAAGGCGACTACGCCTTTGATCATGGAGCGCAGTATTTCACCGCGCGCGACCCACGCTTTGTAGAAAAAGTCAAAACGTGGACAGCCTGCGGTCTAGTAGAAGTATGGAATGGTCGGATCGGCTCATTGGAAAAAGGCGTTTTCCGACTACAGCAGCAATCGCCAGAGCGCTTTGTCGGCGTGCCCAGCATGAGCGCCATCGGCCGCCATCTCGCCGAGCCGCTGCCCATCACCTATGGCCAGCGCGTAGAAAGCCTACGGCGCACGCAGAGTGGATGGCAACTCTCGGGAGCAGAGCTAGCGTTTGCATGCGATGTCGTCGTCGTGTCGGCACCGCCGCAGCAGGCGCTGGATTTGCTGCCCGAAAACTCGCCGCTGGCGGCGGCTGTTGCCGAGGTACGGCTGTTGCCCTGTTGGGCGCTCATGGCCGTCTTCGAAACGCCGCTGGACCTGCCCTTTGACGCAGCCTTCGTCGGTGATTCAGTGCTTTCGTGGGTGGCGCGCAACAGCAGCAAGGCGCAGCGCGGAGCGCATGAATGCTGGGTGCTGCACACTTCGACGTCGTGGTCCGAAAGACATTTAGAGCAGCCGAGCGACGCCGTCGCCGAGCAACTACTCGATGCCTTTTTTACAGCCACTGACACCGCCCCGCGCGCACCGCTCTTTGCCAAAGCGCATCGCTGGCGCTACTCCATCGCCGAAAATCCATTAGAACGAGGCCACCTGTGGGACGGCGAAAAACGCCTCGGAATCTGTGGCGATTGGTGCCATACCTCGCGCGTCGAAGGCGCTTTTCTCAGCGGCCTGACGCTCGCCGAATACATCGTCGCTGCATTCAATGGAGAGATGCAATGAAATCGCCAGATGTGATTATAATAGGTGCCGGCGTCGCCGGTTTGTGCTGCGCTCGCCACTTGCACGAGTGCGGCATAGAATGTCTGTTATTAGAATCCTCGGACGCCGTCGGGGGTCGCGTGCGCACCGATCTCGTCGACGGCTTTCTGCTCGACCGCGGTTTTCAGGTGCTGCTGACGGCCTACCCCGAGGCCAGGCGCGTTCTCGACTACGAGGCGCTCGACCTAAAGCCGTTCTACCCCGGTGCGCTGGTGCGCTGTGCCAGCCAATTCGCGCGCATGGCCGACCCCTTTCGCCAACCGCTCGCTGGTATCCTCGGTCTATTCAATCCGGTAGGCACATTAGCCGACAAGCTGCGCATGGCCGGCCTACGCCAACGCGTGCGGCGCGGTTCACACGAAGACCTCTTGCGCCAGCCAGAGCAGACGACGCTGGCCGCATTGCAAGCCGAAGGTTTTTCGCCGCAGATCATCGAGCGCTTTTTTCGCCCCTTTCTCGGCGGCATCTTTTTAGAGAATGGACTAGAAACTGCCAGCGGCCTATTCGATTTCGTGTTTCGCATGTTTTCCACAGGCCACGCGGCGCTGCCCGCCTGCGGCATGGGCGCGATCTCGGCGCAACTGGCCGCAGGCCTACCGAATGACTGGGTGCGCACAAATAGCCGCGTCGAGGCGGTTGTGGGCCATCGCCTACACCTAGCCGATGGCGAGACACTAGAGGCCAAGGCCGTCGTCATTGCTGCGGAAGAACCGGCGGCGGCGCGCCTACTCGGCTTAGATTCATCTGGTTCTAGAGAGGTAACCTGTCTCTACTTTGCCGCCGAAGTACCACCCGTCATAGATCCTATATTAGTGCTCAACGGCACGGGGGCCGGGCCAATAAACAATCTCTGCGTTCCGAGCCAAGTGGCACCCGACTATGCGCCAGCGAATGAGGCCCTCGTTTCGGTAACGGTGTTGGGAGCAGCCAGCGCCGACACGGAGCGAGCCGTGCGGCGTCAACTGGTGGATTGGTATGGCAACCAGGTAGAAATGTGGCGCCTACTGCAGACCTACTATATCCCGCATGCACTGCCCAAACAGCGGCCCTTTTTGCCACTCGACCAATCGGCGCGCACCGGCGAGCAGCTCTATATATGCGGCGACCACAGAGCCAGCGCCTCGCTGCAGGGAGCGATGTATTCGGGACGCAAAGTGGCAGAACTCATTGGCCGCGAGTGGGGATTGCCAGTGGAAAATTCTTGAGCGTTTGCTATAATTCCGATTGTTAAACGAAATTAAATAGACGAGCAAAAGACCGCTACACGCTATACGCTGCCTGCTAGGTAACCAAGTGCGCCACGCAGAAAGTAAATCCATCCACCAAACGAAAGAATTCTCCCATGGCACGAAATCCACTGCGCACCAAATTACAGGCCAACGAAAATACCATCGGTCTCTGGGTCACGATCGAATGCGCCAGCATCGCCGAGATCGCCGTGGCGCTACAGCTCGACTGGATCACGGTCGATATGGAGCACGGCCATCTCGGCTTTAAGGAGGTGATGGCCCATATCCGCGCCGTGCGCAATACAGAAACGGCGGTGCTCGTACGCGTGCCAGCCGTAGAGCCCGACTACGTAAAACGCGTCCTCGACATGGGTGCCCACGGCGTGATTTTGCCGCTGCTCGATTCGCGTGCAGACGTCGAACGCGCCTTTAGTTTTGGGCGCTACCCGCCAGAGGGCGTGCGCGGCGTCGGCGGCGAGCGCGCCTTTAAGTGGGGGATGGGGCTTCACGACTACGTAAAAATGGCCAACGAAGAAACCCTGCTCATTCCGCTCATCGAAACGCGCGCAGCCGCAGCCGCCATCGACGATATCCTGACGGTCCCCGGGCTCGAAGCCATCTTTTTTGGGCCCGCCGACCTGTCGGCGACCAACGGCTATCTCGGCGAGTGGGAAGGGCCGGGGCTAGCCCAGCAGATTCTGGATATAAAAGACAAGGCAAAGGCGCGCGGTATTGCCTCGGGCATTATGGCACAGGATCTAGCGAACTCTCAGCTGCGCTGCGACCAGGGCTTCGACATGGTCGGTCTGGGCACAGACGCAACGCTCTTGGTGCGCGCCCTGCGCGAGAATCTGCGCGCGCTGGGTCGCGACGCCGAACCCAAGCTGTGGTTCTAAAACGCGTCCCGACCTGCACAAGCCCCATCCTATGCTTATACTGTAGCGCAATACTACTAATCTCAATAGATCTATACGATCGCAAAGGACCGCTATGGCCATGCTCAAGCTGCTCGAAAAACTGACGACTACCGCCGGCGTGCCCGGCCGCGAACACCGCGTTCGCAAGCTCATTTTAAACGAGATAAAGGGAATTTTCGACGAAATAAGCGTCGACCCGTTGGGTTCGATCATCGCCGTCAAAAAAGCGCGGCCAAAAAAAGGCAGCGCCCGCAAGAAGCCGACTAAGGTCATGCTCGCCGCACATATGGACCAGATCGGCTTTCTCGTATACCATATCGACGACAAGGGCTTTCTCTACCTAAACCCCGTCGGCGGTTTTGACACGCGCAACTTATTCGCGCGCATGGTCACGGTCTGCCCCGACCCCAACGATCCAAAAAAAGACCTCGTCGGCATCCTCAACCCCAGCGGCAAACCCATTCATGTCGCCTCGCCGGAAGAGCGCAAAAAAATCCCCAGCGTGCGCGAGTTTATGGTCGACCTCGGACTAAAAAAAGAGCAAGTCGACAAACAAGTTAAAATCGGCGACATGGTCGTTATCAACGCCCCCGTCCACTACCTCGGCGACCTCATGGTCAGCCAAGCCATGGACAACCGCGCGGCCTGTTGGATTGCCATCGAGGCCTGCCGCAAGCTCAAAAATAACGACTGCGAAGTCCACTGCGTCTTTACGGTGCAGGAAGAAGTAGGCTTGCGCGGCGCCATCGCCTCGTCGCACACGATAGCACCCGATATCGGCATCGGCATCGATACGACGCTGGCCATCGACACGCCGGGCGTGCCCGCACGGGATGCCTGCACGCGCTTGGGCGACGGCGCAGCCATTACCATAATGGACAGCTCGGCCATTGGCGACTACGATCTCATCGAGACTTTTGAAGCCGTGGGAAAAAAGAATAAAATCAAAACGCAGCGCTCTATTTTGGCTGCGGGCGGCACCGACACCGGTGGCATCCAGCGCAGCGCCGGCGGCTGCCGCGCCATGACCCTGTCGTGCCCCACGCGCTATATCCACACGGTCACGGAGACGATCCACAAAAAAGATATCGCAGCCTGTCGCGATCTGTTGGCGGCCTACCTAGAGACCGCGTAAGCACCCGTTAGTATTTTGAAGTGTGCAAAGTGACACCATTCGCCAAAAACAAGAAAGGCGCTCCCGGCTCTATAGCCCGGAGCGCCTTTCTCATATGGAACAACTTGGCTAAAGTATCTAACCCGCGTCCTTTTCGCGCTAGTCTTTGCCGCGTGGGACAGCAAAGATCTTGCGCTGGGCAGAGACGCGTTCCTCGTAGTTGATCAGCTGTCGTTCATAGGCAGTATCCATCAGCGGCGAAGAGATCAAAAAATCCGCCGTAGACCGATTGCACGCCACGGGCACATTGTAGACCACAGCGATCCGCAAAAGGGCCTTCACATCGACATCGTGTGGCTGGGACTCGAGGGGGTCCCAGAAGAAAATCACAAAATCGATCTCGCTCTCGGTTATCTTGGCGCCCACTTGCAGGTCTCCTCCCAGGGGGCCACTGCGCAGCAACGCAATGTCGAGTTGAAGCTCGCGAGCGAGAATCCCTCCAGTGGTCCCCGTGGCATAGAGGTTGTGTTTGGCTAGCGTCTTCTGGTTATACCGCGCCCATTCCAGTATATCTGCTTTGCGATTGTCGTGGGCGATCATCGCGATATTCTTGCGTTTGTCCATCGGAACTGGATCTCTGTGCATAGTGTCCTCCAATATTAGACGAAGCTTCCATCAGGTAATTAAAAGCTAAGCCGCACTGTTACAATCGCATGGCATTTGTATTAAGCTCTGTCGGCTGCGCAAGAGTTGGGACAATACAATTCGCAATACATTATCTCACGCTCAGTGCGCGCTCGGTGCTGCGCCCAGAGGCCAACTCCGTCAGGCGCAGCGTCCACTCGCCTTTGGTATCGTTCTTCGCAATATCCAGCGCCACTTCTAACTCACCGTCGCGCGCACCGTAATAACCGCTATACTCGGCGAGCTGCCTATCGGTATCAAAAACCTCTAAGTGCACGGGCACGACGGCGGCGATATTTTCCCCCTGCTTGTCTACGACGCGCGCGCTCAGGTGCAAACGCCGTCCCCGCCGCACTTTTTTCTTCGCCTCCAGCTCTACGCCGGCAATCGCCTGGTCCACGACCATATATACACGACCGCCACCCGGCTCTAGTTGGGCGGCAAAGTGCAGGTCGCCATTTTCGACCCCGGCATCTACCTGCGCATGCTCTACGAGATCGTAGACATAACCCGAGCTGCGCTTTACGTGCACCTTGGCACCCGCGGCCAGCCCCTTTTCCATTACTAACCGATGCTGCCCGACATAATCGCCAAAAGTGCGCTTATCGTTAACGGCAAAGAGATAATCAGCCGAGCCATACTGACGCGCGCGCAGCACAATATCTTGCTCAGATGAATCTACATAGCGCGTGTAAAATACATCCAGCTCTCGACGCAGTTCGGCCGCGCGCTGCTGCAGCACGGCCTTGTCCCGCTCTGGATCACCGCTGCGCCGATACGATGGCAGCAGGATATCGGGTAGAATCGCCGGTGCCACGTGTTCGTCGGCCACGACCAATCCTCCCCGATCCTGGAAAGCAGTGATGCACGCGGCCACACCCTCTGTCAGCACCTCTGTGCCCGGCAACACCAGCACGCGCACGCCCTCTAAACCATCGCGCAAAAGCGTCTCGTCGTAGACGATCTTGGGCTGTAGCTGCGCCCACTGCAAGACGAGGTGGGCATCAGCCTCCCAACTGCGGCCCCAGCCCGAAGAGCCGCGCCCGGCAAAGACCTGCGACGAAAAACTCTCCAAAAGCGCCACATCTGCCGCCCGGTCGGGCACCTGCAAAAACGTCGGACCCAGCGGCTGCACCACACTGTGCACCAACTCTGTCAGCACCTCTTTAGTCTTTGGGTTCGTATAGCGATAGGCATGATCGTCGCCCGTATCGACCAGAGAACCCCAGCCGTGATACATAATGCCGCGAATCGGCCGCGCGATTTTAGCCCAGAACGCTTCGCGCAAATGGTCCGGTGCAATCGTGATAAAACGCGCTTCCCGCTGTGCCTTTTCCCATGCCGTATGCTCGGCTTCGTTCGCAGGTAATTCCGGCGCCGTCTGACTGCGATACCAAATGATCTGCGTCATCTTCATAACCTGCTGACCCGGCCGACCCGCGGCCATAGCAAAGAGCGCGTCGGCAACCTGGCCGATTTTTAACGGGTCCGGATAGGAATAGGTCCAATGCGACACATAGTCTACGCTACCTCCGCTGCCCCAAACGCTGGGCGCGCGTACAGCCGGATCAAAGAAGGTCCATAGATCGTCGCGACCGGTCGACTTGAGCCCCTCGTGCACGTTGCTATGCAGGCTATTCCAACCGTCGCCACGCTGCCAAAACCAGCGGTAATATCCCAAGATCTCGTCGTCATCTGCGACGATGCGGTCGCGGGGAAAAGCGGCAATCTTTCCATAGCGCACGCCGCCCTTATGCGTGGCCAGAACAGGTATAGCGCGACCGCTAAAGGCGCGATAGGCCTCGCGGTCGTGATCGTGGAAACAGAGATTGCTACCGTCGCGAATCTCCGAGTGCACCAGCGAAGCGTTGAGCGCTGGGAAAGCGCCAAACGAACGGGCAATCGACGCACCGACATTATAGGAGTACTGCTGTAACGCCGAAAAGCTGGCACACACATTACTCTCATTATAGGGCAAGCCCTCTGCATCCACGCGCCGATGCATTGCGTAGAGCGTAGAGTCGCGCGCGACCCAGCGCCCCGGATACAAATAGACGGCGGCACCGACGCCGCGCACGAGCTGCTCGTTTAAGGTCCGCTTCTTTTTGGCCAAGCTCTCGCCCGCATCAGCTTCGGTCACTTCGCCGGCTCGCCATATTTTTCCGTAGTCAGCCAAATAACTCAGCTTGTGCGTAAAACCCATTTCAGTCAGCCGATCCAAATCGCCGCCGCCCCACATAACGACCGGCATCTGTAGAGGCAGGGGCCGCGCGACGATACCGATATTCAGCACAGCTTCCACTTCGGCACCAGCGGCGCGAGCGCGCACCGCTAATTCATAGACCCCAGGTCGCAGTGCCGTATCCACGGGCCACTCGATCGCATGGCGCTCCTTAGCAGCCAGCGCCGGCAAAACAAAAGTCTTCTTTTTATTTAAGAGCCGCAGCTCGACTCGTCCCTTAGCCAAGGCCGTATCGGTAAGATTCGTTATTTCAACCGTGGCAAATGCATCCTTTTCCATACGCACAAAGGCCGTGCGCTCTATCGCGGCAACTTCTAAGACCACCTGCGCCCAAACGCCCTGTGCCGATACCCCTAACACAACGACGGCAACCACCCACGGCATGAGCCATTTCCTCTGTTTGCTCTTTTTTATCCACATCATTTTAAGACCTCAATCCGCACCGGTTTCCAAATGCCACCTGCAAAGCGCGTATTCATCGCCCGCACGACCACCGCATTGCCCATTCCCCAGCGCACCTCGTCCGTAATATCCAACACAAAGGGGATATTCCAGCCATCGGGGCCGATATCGTGCTGGCCCACATACACGCCATTGACCCACACCCAGGCGCTCTCATCAACGCCGCCAAAGTGCATTTCTACCGCCAGATGATCCATCTTCTCCGGCAGCGCAACGACCCGCCGATACCACGTCACGCCCGTATACTGATAGCCGGCATCTTGCCAGACTTTTTCAATGCTAATATCGTCCCAGCCCGAATCGTCAAAACTCGGTTCGTACCAATCCTGCAAATGCCCGTTGCGCTGCGGGTCGAGATGAAAACGCCAGCCGTCCTTGGGCAACTTTATCGTCGCCACCGGCCGCAGATCGAGATCAAAATAATCGCGTTTAAAGACGACCTGGCGATAAAACGGCCACAGCGCCTGCACGGCGATATTGCGCACCGCCTCGACCGAATCGCGCGCGGCCACGGCAATCAGCTCCCCCACCCGCTCCGTGCGCGGCACAATCTCCACCAATTCCTCAATGGCCACCTTGCGCACCTGCGCATCCACATCGGCCAGCCCCTTAGCCAAATGCAACGCCGCCGCCCCCCTCGCCGCCACCTGTCTAAGCGCCCCCTGTCTCACCACTGCATCCCCATTATCCAACGCCCCCACCAGCGCCTCTCGCCCCTCATCTCCCAGCCGCACCAACAGCCGCAACGCCGTCCGCCGCACCACCCCATTCTCATCATCCAGCCCCACCACCAACGCCGCCACAACCCCCGCCCCATTTCCCTCCAGCGCCAACAACCCCTCCCGACGCTCCACCGGCGACAGCGCAAAACAAGTGCTAACCAACACTCCTCCCAACAACAACACACATTCTATTCGTCTCATTATATACACCCACTCTCAATTCCTAAGAGCCCAAGGGGGCCTGCCAAAAGAGAGTATCGTTGTCTGAGGCCCAACGGGGCGATTTTCGATACCCTCTTTTGGCAGGCCCCCTTGGGTGACCAATACCCTCTTGTAACTATTAAGCCCCTAGCCTATCATTTTATTACGCCCCAATAAGGCCAATTCTAACCATATTCGACCAACCACTCAACGCGGCCATACCGCAATAATCAAATTAGCTTAGATTCTTCTCTTATGATTACAGTATCTAACCTCAGCAAGACCTTCGCCGATCGCACCCTCTTTGCCAACGTCTCCTTCCAGCTCAACGCCGGGGATCGCTACGGCCTAGTCGGTGCCAACGGTTCGGGCAAGACTACCTTTCTCAGCATTCTCACCGGCGACCTCGACGCCAGTTCGGGCAAAGTATCCATGCCACAGCGGCTGCGCCTCGGCGTGTTGCGGCAGGACCAATTTCTCTACGAAGACCAGAAAGTTATCAACGTGGCGCTGATGGGCAACGCCGAGTTGTGGAAGGTCATGGTCGAAAGAGACGAGTTGTTGGCCAATGCCGAAAACGAGTTCGACGCCGACCGTTTCTCCGAGTTAGAGGACCAGTTCCAGCACCACGAC
>JBLHGI010000027.1:0-30522 GCA_047616505.1 Planctomycetota bacterium | reverse complement strand
GATCTTCCTCAATACGACGGGCCCCATTCAATCGCTCAATGGCCTCGATCGCCTGAGCAATGTGGTGCAGCTCTTTATTCGCTATAGCTCAGAGAGTGCATCGCGGGCATTTACCGATTTGACTCCGCTAGCCAGCCTCTCCAAAATGACCTCTCTCACCGTGCGCGACTCGCCCGTTAGCGATCTCTTGCCCCTCAGCTCTTTGATCTTACTCGAGGACCTGCAGCTGCCCAATAACGAGGTAACGGATATACGACACCTGCGCAGCCTAACGCGCCTGAAATTTCTCAATCTGGCGCAAAACCAAGTGGTAGATCTCTCGCCGCTGCGCAACATGCAAGAGTTGGCGACGCTCAACCTGACCAATAACGACGTCACCGACCTGACGCCCTTACTAGAAATGAACAGCCTTAAGAGCGTTTGGGTGCGCGGCAACAACCTCTCCGACTTTTCGCGCAATACCGTCGTTCCAGCCCTGCGTGACCGCGGCGTCTTTGTGATCGGGGGCTAAAATGCGCTATCTGTTATTGCTCCTGCTCTGCACGCCCGCGGCGCACGCCGTCGAGAAAATGACCATCGGCACGGGCGGCATTCCATGGACCGCCATCGTCGAAGGATCGAGTAAGCTGAGCGTAGAGCGCGACTCCATTTGGACCTGGGACGCGCAGGCGGGCGACAATCTGGCCGCACGAGCACTCGAACGCAACGGGCGCATTTTTTCTACGTTTGAGAGCACCAGTGCTTTTGGCCCCAATCTGCTCAACTTCGTCTCCAACGCCGACATGGCAAAGACCATCGACGGCGATGACAACACCGCCTTTAACCCCGACGAGATCGGCTTGGCGCGCCGCTCTAGCCTCTACATCGACCTCGGCGGCCATTTCGGCGTGCAGCAAATTCGCTTCTTCCCGCGCTTAGACACAGACCACCGCGACCTCTTCCCACAGGCGTTTGCCCTCGGCTCCGACCGCAAAGACCCGGCCGCTCTCACTGCGCCCGATCTCATTGCCATCGAGCCCTTTGGCAGCCCCTTTCTCATCAATGCCAACCAGAACAGCCCCAATACCCAGAGCATCGTCATCTGGCCGCTGCCCAACCAACCGCGCGACGACAAGGAGATGCGCCACGTGCGCATTGAAACACTCAACGAACGCCCCTGGGAAATTGCGGAGATTGAAATAATTGCCAACGGCACTGTCGCCCCGGTCGAATACGTCTCACTGCCCCTGACGGTGCCCGGCGGTTTCCCCGTTTGGGGTATCCTACGCGTCAACGGCGGCAGCCCAGACGACCTGCCCATTATCGTGCAGACGCGCACGGGGCCCGACCCCAACCCCGTGCAGTATTTTCTGCGCCTGACCAAATCACAGACGCTGCGCGAGGTGACCAAACAAGGCTGGGAAAATATTGTCACGCTCTCCGCTGTAGAGCGCGGCGAAGCCGAGCAAGGACCCGTCGTCCCCAACCCGGAATGGAGCGCCTGGGAAGCCGTGACAGACGGACTCATCATCTCGCCTTCACCTAAGGAGTATATCCAGTTTCGCGTGCTGTGGAACGAACCCGGCGTCAAGATCGAAACGATGGAATTCGAATACACGAGTTTGCCGCTGGCCCAGGTCATGGAGGCCGAGATCAGCCCCGTCATAGCCGATGCCGGCCAAGAGACTGAATTCGTCCTTTCGCTACAAGTGCAGCAGATAGACGATTCCAATGTGCCCACCTCCGGCTTTCGCGAATTGCGCGTGCAGACCGCCGCCGAGATTACTGCGATCGATCGAGTCTTAGTAAAAGACCGCGAGGTTCTTTTTAAGAGTCGTATCAACCCCGGCAACGATTTTACCGTCGAACTTTGGGACCGCATCGACCCCAAAGCAAGTTTTATCGAAGTCTATTTTCGCGGCCGCATCTTCGCCGACGGCACCGCCTTTCGCGTGCAGGCCCTCGACGAGCGCTCGACGCCGACGGAAACGGAAACGATCTACCAATTTGCTCAGGCCGGAGACGTCGACCCCCGCAGTCCGGGCGCCACACTAGCCGTGCGACTCTCTTCGCGCAACGATCCATTAGTCGATGATATCAACTCTTCGACGCGTGCCTTCACGCCCAACGCCGACGGCATCAACGACTACCTGCTCGTCTCCTATAACTTGCTGCGCCTGACGCGACCAGCAGAGGTTTTCTTTGAGATCTTCGATATAGCGGGCAAGAAGATACAGCGCGGCTTTGCCGGTGCCGACCAAAGCGGGCGCTTTGCGCGCATCTGGGACGGCTTGGATCGCCACGGGGCGACGGTTGCACCGGGTATCTATTTGTATCAGGTAAAGGTGGAGGCAGACGCGGGGACGTTTCATCGACAGGGGATTGTTAATGTGGCTTATTAGGCGCTAAGTGATTTATGCGTGGGTGCGTGAAAGAGGGTATGGTCAAAAGGGATTGCAACTCGGCCTGCGGCCTCAGACAGCAATAACCCTTTTGACCATACCCCCTTCCCCGCTTTACGAAGATTGGAGTAAGGTCTTAAGACACTCATTTATAGAGAGAGGTCGGAGCCCCCTCTCTTTTTCCTTTTCTCCCAAGTCGGTGGAGGTCTGGGTGTCTGCCGCAAGGGCAAAAAACTGCGTCGGCCCAACCGCCAAAGACAACCGCCCCTCCCAAACGCGGATCTAGGTGCCGAAGGGCACAGCGCCTAAACGCCCCACCACAAGTTGCCACAGGCCGGCCCTTTTTTGCCCTGAAGGCAGATAGCCAGACCGACCCTCCCCTACTTAGGCATCTCATCTCCCTCCGGTTTCCCCCCATCCACCCAATACCCACTCACATCCTCCCCCCGACAAATATGCCCCTGCCCGTGTTCCACCTCGCGCGTGCGCACATCCGGTGGCATATAGCGCAGCGTTAACCCGCAGCGCCGACGCTGCGAGCGATTCGGCTCCGAACCGTGCAGCAACAAATCCGTATGCATCGAAATCTGTCCGGCTTTCATAGTAAAGGGCACCGGCACACCACCCCACTTAGCGGGATCGTGCACGCTCTGCCCCAGCACGTTGTTTTCTTCGGCGGCACTCGCTTCAAAGGGAATCTGTCCGTGCACATGCGAACCGGGTATCACCGTCATCGGGCCATTCTCTTCGTCGACATCGTCGATGGCCAACCACACCGTCACGACTTTACTCGGCGTCAGCGGCCAATAGCTAGCGTCCTGATGCCAACTCACCTGCTTCTCGTCGCCCGGATCTTTGCTAAAATAGTGCGTCATCGTACTAACGAGGTTCGGACCGAGTAAATCTTCAACGTAGTCAAGAATGCGCTTTTCGTGCAGCAAATCGTACAGGCCGCAACAGTGGCGATGCCAACCGTTGATCGAATAGTTGTTGAGCCCCGCATCCTTGGCCTTCTGCATCAACCCGTCAAAGTAGCGGCGGTTCGCGTCAGCCTCTTCTGCCGTAAAAACGTCCAGCGGGAAGATGTACCCCTTTTTGTTGTAACACTGTATCTGCTCGCGCGTGAGATTTTTTGGGTTTTCGTTCTCACTGGGAAAAAACTTCAGCTCGCGCTGCATATCGGGCAGGGCATCGGTTATGGGCATGTCTACTCTCCATTTTAATCTTGTATTGTCGGCAGCAAAGGACCTACCATCACATATGGATAATACCACTGCAACATACCCGAGCAGCGGATGACCGCACTGTGATTTCGATGTGAACTCGTCAATTATTCTTGTTTGTAACAGCCCTATCCCAGCCCGATACCCGCATCGCTCACCTCGTACCGCGCCCCACCCACTTGCACCTGCGCCAACACATCCCCTTCCTGAAAGACCCTTAATTCCGCATCGCCCACCCGCGCCACTTCCACTTCCCCATCGCGCGCGGTCTCCACTTTAGGCCGCTCTAAAAACTCGTGCCCCAAACACAACACCACGCCCAAGTTGCGCCGCGGGTGGGGCACCCAACCGTGGACGGGCAACTCCACCAGGCCCGTCGGCGTAAAACGCAAATTGTACTGCATCGGCCACTGGTCGCTGTCTTTCTTGACCATCGGCGGTGGGTCCCATCCTTCGGAGACAGAGAAGAAGCCGTTTCCCGCCCACATAAAATGCCCTTCTAACGAAGCGGCGCCGCGCTCTACTAAAAAACGCTTCTCCACCTCGTCAACAGCAAACTCGTTCCACGAATGGATATTCCACTGCAGCGCCGAAAAAACACCCGCACGTGCGACAAACTCGTCGACCATAAAAAAGCTCTGCATTTCTTTGAGAAAGACCACATGACGTCTACAGCGCTCGGCGCGGTCGGCATACGATGCATCGGCGACGCCGCAAAAATAGCTGATGCGCTCGTCCTCAAAGGCGTGTATGATCTCGCCGCGCGAATCCGGCGAGCGCATCAACTGTCCCGCATCCGAGAGCGTAATACAGTTGTGCGACTTCGTATGCCACACCCACTGCGCGTGGTGGTCCGAGCCGTAACCCGCATAATAACCGGAGGGCATGGCCAATACGCGCCCACCCGTATGCAAAATAAAATCGTTGTTGTTGGCGTGCGAATGACTGACCGAGCCGTAGGGCGAAGAGCGGAAAATCATCGCCACGTCGCGCTCGGTCTCTTTTCTATTCGTGCGCACAGCGGCCCAGCCCACGTTTTCAAAAACCTTTAATACGCTTTCGTCTTCCTCGCTTTTGCCCTCTGACGCTTCGGGCGCCAATTCGGGCGCCAATTCGGGCGCCAAATATAGCGGCGCATACACACCCGGCATTTGGCGCTCACCCGGTGTGTCCAAAGCCTCGGCCTCGCGGCGAAAATCGGCGACGTACTCGGCCAATTCACCCGCACCCGTTTCGCGGCTGATCAGTTCGACCAAATTGGCGTTGTTGAGCCATGTATCACGCCAGCGCTCGGAGTGGTCACCAAAACCGATCCACTCGGCATAGGGCGGCATAATCCACTCTCGCCAACGCGCGTGGTTTATCCAGAACGGGCGCCGATACAAATCTATGCCCACCCCTTTTTTCAACGCCGTGGTGAACATCGTCATAATCGTGATATAGGCCGTGCCATACGACGGCCCCTGTGCCCAAGCGCCATCGTCGCCGGCCCAAGACGGCCACATGCCGCAGAGCACGGGACGCAGCCAGTCCAACCACTCCACCGCCTCGGGGATATGCTCGTGGAAGACCAGCGCCAACTGCGCCAGAAAGACGATCTCGCGTCCGGCGTGCGAATCAAAACGCTCTATGCCGTAGTGTCCCTTGTCATGCATATGGGCAAAGGTAATCTGCCCGCGCCGCCTAAACTGCTCTATCACCAATGCCCGTTCGGCGTCCGTGAAGAGTTCCCACACCCAGTCGCAGGCCTGCGAACCGTGCCAGATCACCGACATATGCGCCTCGTCGTTGTGATCGAGAGCACTCGAGCCCTCCGGATCCCAACGAGCAATCGACGCCATGCGCCGACAGGCGGCGCGGCCGTACGCTTGCTCGCCGCTGAGCACATAGGCCAGTGCCAGCGTCTCCGCCCCCTTTACAAAGCGCCGCGACCCCCACATCGTCGGATACCAAATCTTCCAGAAGGCGGCATAGTCGAGCATTTTATCGGGCAGAAAGGCCGGCTCATCAATCTCGTGCTGTTCTTCCAGTACGGCGCGCGCACTCGTCTCCAATGCCTGCCAGCCCGCTCTTTTTTCACGGCGCAGGCCCTCTACCTCTTCGGGTCGCAGATAAATGCGCGGATGCCCCTCGGGCAAACGCTGCAACCAAGTAGAGGCCGTAGGCACCTCTAAGACGACGGCATCCGCTCCAACGGTAAACGAGAACACCTGCGACTCTTCTCCGCCAGCGGACCACTTCCACCAATAATCACCCGGTGCCAGCGCCGCTGTGGGCAAATAGACGGGATCGTACAAACCCGCTGCTTCTACACACAGCCGGCTGAATTCTTTATCGCGCGCTACCTGCAAAGAAGATGGGGCACTGCCAGCGCGCGGCTTCCAAGCAAAGAGCGGCGGATTCGTCTGTGGCGCATCGCCGTCGCGCGGTTGGCGCGGGTCGACATGCGGGTGCGGGTGACGCGTATCTTTCATTGGGTCTCCTCTGGAGCCAGTATCGGTGGAGTTAGCAATAAAAACGCAGGGCCGCTCCGACCGCAACCATAGGTCACAATACAGCCGTCGCCTTAGTAGCGCATTTTTCGTAAATTCTGTCTGTTATATATATGCATACACATATTTTCCAAATGCGAGCCCTATCAATGCAATGCGCCCATTCGGCGGCGAAACGCGCCTCTTTATTTGTTTTTTCGTTTATAGCCGTTCTGCTGCCTATAGCGCTCTCTGCGCAAAGCGTCGAGCTCAGCGACAGCGAAAAAGCTTGGATCGCCACCCACCCCGAAATCCGTGTTGGCATCGATGCCAATTGGCACCCCATCGAATTTGTCGATCCCCAGGGCAAATACAGCGGGCTCTCCGCCGACTATTTAAATCTGCTCAACGAGCGCCTTGGACTCGATATGCAAGCCGCTATGGGTCTGAGTTGGCCCGAAGTAGTCGAAGGCACAAAAAACAACGCGATCGACGTGCTGATCTGCGTGCGTTCGACGCCGCAGCGCGCCGAGTTTCTCAATTTTACCGACTACTATATCGAACTACCCATGAGCGTCTTTATGCAGGAAGGCGCTCCCACACTGCGCGACTTAAGTCAACTCAACGGCCGCCGCGTCGCCGTAATCGACGGCTATGCCGAGCAGGAGTTGCTGCAACAGCATCACCCCAAAATTGAACTAGTAGTAGTAAAAAACCCCGAAGACGGGCTGCGCAAAGTCTCGGCCGGTCAGGTCCACGCCTATATCGGCAACATCGCCACCGGTGGTTATATCGCACGACAGAAGGGCCTGAGCAATATCAAGGTGGCCCGCCACACGCGCTTCAACTACACCCAGCGCATCGGCGTGCGCAAAGACTGGCCCGAACTCATTGGCATTCTCAACAAGGGCCTACAGTCGATCACCCCCGACGAACAAAAAGCGATACACGAGCGCTGGATCGATGTGAAGTACGATATGGACCGCGAACAATTGTGGGCCACTTTGACCTGGGTCGGCCTAGGCGGTGCCGCCTTTTTGCTCTTGGTCTTTTTCTGGGTGCGCCAGGCCCGCCGTCGCGAGGAGCGCTTCCGCTCCGTGCTCGAATCTACCCCCGATGGCATGATCATCGTCGGCACGAGCGGCCGCATAGTGCTAGTCAACGCACGCATAGAAGAGATGTTTGGTTACGGGCGCGAGGAACTCATCGGCCAGCCGATTGAGATGTTGGTGCCCGAGCGCTTTCGCCCCAACCACCAGTCCCAACTCAAAGGCTATACGCGCAACCCGCACCTGCGCCAAATGGGTGAAGGGCACGAACTCTATGCGCGATGCAAGGATGGTTCCGAGTTTCCCACCGAAATCAGCCTCAACCCCATCCAAGGGGGCGACGGCCAGATACTAGCCGCCATACGCGATATAAGCGTGCGCAAAGAATACGAACTCGAACTAAAAAAACTCTCGCACGCCGTCGAGCAAAACCCGGCGGCCATCTTTATAACCGACGCCAAGGGACGCATTGAATACGTCAACGACCAATTTGTCGAAATCACGGGCTATAGTAGCGAGGAAGCTATCGGCCAGAACCCGCGCCTGCTCAAATCGGGCCAGATGCCAGAGGATTTTTATAAGGACCTCTGGCAGACCGTGCTCGCCGGCAAAGTCTGGAGCAACGAGTTGCCCAACAGGGCCAAAGACGGGCGCGAGTTCTGGGTCAGCGAGTCGATCTCGCCCATCACAGATACGCGCGGCGAAGTAACGCATTTTGTCGCCATCCTCGAAGACGTCACGGAAAAACGCCTCGAACAGCAAAAATTTCGCACCGTTTTTAACGCGCCGCAGGACGCGATTCTGCTCTTTGACGGCGAAGGCATTGTCGACTGTAACAAAGCTACGGCCACCATGCTCGGCTACGAGCGCACAGACCAGGTCATCGGCCTCAACCCCTACGACATTTCACCCGAGACGCAGCCCGACGGCCGTTCTTCAGACGAAAAAGGCCAAGAGATGGTCGGCTTGGCCGTAGAGAACGGTTTTCACCGCTTTGAATGGATGTACCAAAAAAAATCGGGCGAATCTTTTCCAGTAGACATTTCGCTGACGGCGGTCGAACTCAATGGACGCCCCATCGTCCTGGCCCTGTGTCGCGACTTGAGCGCGAGCAAAGAATTAGAAGCACAGCTACAGGAGTCGCGCGAGCAACTCGATCTCGCCATGGAAGCGGCCGGGCTCGGACTATGGGATTTTCGCCCGCAAACGGATCAGCTCTTTATCAACGATCAGTGGGCCGAAATGCTCGGACACAAAAAAGAAGAAATTGGCGAGTATGTCGACGAGTGGGCCAACCGCATCCACCCCGAAGATATCGAAAGCACCTGGGCCCTTTATGGAGACCACGCAGCTGGCAACACGCCGATCTATCGCTCCGAGCATCGTCTGCGCTGTAAGGACGACACGTATAAGTGGATCCTCGATATCGGCCGCGTCGCCGTACGCGATGGCGAAGGACAACCCGTGCGCGTCGTGGGCATCCACATGGACATACACGAGCAAAAGAGCATGCAACTGCGCTTAGAGCAGTTGACGCAACAGGCACAAACGCAGGCGCGACGCGACGCTGGTCTGGCGGAGCTCACGGCCAATTTACAGGGCAACCTCAGCGCCAACGAAGTCGCCACACGCGCCCTGTCTTCTATCGTCGATTTCATCGATGCCCCCGTCGGCACGCTCTACGTGCTCGAAGAAGATGACTTGCTGCACCGCCGCGCCGAACACGCACAGCCCACTGCCAGAGAAGCGACGCGCAACTTTGCCATAGGCAGCGGCAGCATCGGCCAAGCGGCGCACTCGCGCCAAGTGCGAATAACAGCGGGCGAGCACGTTTCTATAGACTTCGGTTTTGGCAGCATCACGCCACAGCAAATCATCACCTACCCCCTGGTATCCAACGACGAAATGGTCGGCGTATTCGAGCTCTGCCTCTTGACTTCCTTGGACGACAGCCACCGCCAGTGGTTAGACCGTGCCGCCGAAGTAGTCGCCGCGGCACTGCTCTTTGCCCAGGAAACACACGAACGAGCGTTGGCCGAACAGAAGCTCAAGGCCCTCTTTTCTACTCTGCCCGTAGGCGTTGTTATGATCTCTCCAACCGGAGAGATCATAGAGGCAAACACCGTAACAGAGCAAACCTTGGGGGTCAGTTCCAACGAGCACAGAATGCGCGACTTACAGTCGGAAGATTGGAAGATCGTGCGCGGCGACGGTACGCCGATGCCCATCGAAGAATACCCGGCATCGCGCGCGCTGAGTGGCGAGGGACAAATAAAAAATGTCGAGATGGGGGTGTACCGCCCCCAAGGAGATCTGGTCTGGATCAATACTAGCGCCGCCCCCATCGACCGAGCGGTTGGCGGTGGAGTGGCCGTGGCCTTTGAAGATATTACCGAGCGCAAACAGATGACGCAGGAGTTAGAGGCAGCCAAGGAGGCGGCCGAAGAAGCCGCGCAGGCCAAAGCCTCTTTCCTCGCCAATATGAGCCATGAGATCCGCACGCCGATGAACGCCATCATCGGCATGGCGCACCTAGCGCTACGCACCGGGCTCAACGCCAAACAGAAAGACTATCTCGACAAAATACACCTTTCGGGCCAGCATCTGTTGGGCATTATCAACGACATCTTGGATTTCTCCAAAATCGAAGCAGGCAAACTCGAAATTGAGACCGTCGACTTCTCGCTTGATGACGTGATGGAAAATGTCGCCGCCCTTATCGGCACCAAAGCGTCGGACAAGGGTCTCGAACTGCTCTTTGATATCGAATCCGACCTGCCACGTGCCCTGCGTGGCGACCCACTTCGCCTCGGTCAAGTCATTATCAATTACGCCAACAACGCCGTCAAATTTACCGAAGAGGGGCAGATCGTCGTCCGCGTCTACAGAGAGGACGAGCGCAAAGATGAGGGTGAAGACAAGAAGACGCTCTGTGTTCGTTTTGACGTGCAGGACACGGGCATAGGCCTGACGGAGACACAAAAATCCAAACTATTCCAATCGTTTCAACAGGCCGACTCGTCGACGACGCGCAAATTTGGCGGCACGGGGCTGGGCCTGGCCATATCCAAGAGCCTAGTAGACCTAATGGACGGCCAGGTCGGTGCCGACAGCGAACCCGGCGCAGGTAGCACGTTCTGGTTTAGCGTGCAATTGGGCATTGGCCAGGCAAAGAAAAAAGCCTATGTAATCGAAACCGATTTGCGCCATCGCCGCGCCCTCATCGTCGACGACAACGCGCAGGCGCGCCAGATTATTGCCGAGATGCTCTCTTCGCTGACATTCCACGTCGACGAAGCCCCATCGGGCGAAGAGGCCATCGCACTCATACAAACGGCCGACAAAGAAACGCCCTACGATATCGTTTTTATCGACTGGCGCATGCCGCCCGGTATCGACGGCATAGAGACCGTACGCCGCATCAACGACCTCGACCTCGCGGCTGCACCCCGTCCCGTTATGGTCACGGCCTACGGCCGCGCAGAGATTATCGAAGAAGCGCACAATGCCGGTATCGACATCACGCTGGTAAAACCAGTCAGCCCCTCACAGCTACTCGACGCCGCTCAGCACGCCCTGCGCGGAGAGATCGAAAAGGACCCTTCGGTCCGCGAAGCGATATCACTGACCAGTGGGCTCGATCTATCTCCGATCCAAGGCGCGCGCATTCTGCTCGTCGAGGACAATGAGCTCAACCAACAAGTGGCAATGGAACTACTCGGCGATGCCGGCTTTCGCGTCGATCTGGCAGACAACGGCCAAATAGCCATCGAAAAAGTCAACACAGCACACTACGACCTCGTACTCATGGACATGCAGATGCCGGTAATGGATGGCGTGCAAGCCACGTTGGCAATCCGCGCAGATGCACAATTTGACCGTTTGCCTATTCTCGCCATGACGGCCAACGCCATGGCCAAAGACCGCGAGCGCTGCTTAGAGGCCGGCATGGACGAACATATCGCCAAACCCATCGACCCCGAGGCGCTGTTCAAGATGCTGCTACAGTGGATAGCCGCCGGTGCCCGCCCGCCCGTCGAACCCCATCCGACCACCAACGCGGCAGACACAAAAACAGAAGCCGACTCCACAGAAGACGAAGACGCGCTGGCTACCATCGACGGACTCGACGTGCGCGTCGGCCTCCAGCGCGTCATGGGCAAGCGCGACTTCTACGAAAAACTCCTGCGCAATTTCGTCAACGGCCGCGAAGCCCAGACGGTGCGCACCATACGCGACCTACTCTCGCAGCAAGACACACCAGCAGCCGAGCGCGCCGCCCATTCCCTTAAGGGGGTCTCAGCCACACTGGGCGCAGCCGAACTCAGCACACTGGCCGCCAGCGTAGAAGCTGCTATCCGCGATGGACATCCCGAGGCCGAAATAGAATCCCACTTAGACTCCATGGGTAGCGTGCTCGATCGCTTAGTCGCCGCTATTGGCAACGTCATGGGCAGCACGGCAAAAACGAATCAGACCATTGGCACCGGCCTCGAAGCGCCCACCGAGCAGGTGAATACCAGTGCCATTGATTGGCAGGCGCTCAACATACTGGTGAAGGATTTGTCCGCTTTGCTCAGACGGAACGACGTTGCAGCCATTGACCTCTTCGAAAAAAATGCCCAAAAGCTGCGCGCGGCACTAGGGGATGCTATGGCCCCAGTAGAAGAAGCACTGGCCACTTGGAACCTAGACGATGGTTTGAGCGCCCTGCAACAAATAGTCGAGAACTGTCCCCAACTAGAGTCCATAGCGTAAGTCGGCGTTTACTTCCTGTACCCTTTTTTAGCAAAGTGTACCAGAAGCTAGCGCCGCTGTGCCCACCTCGTACACTCGCCGTTGAAGACGCTTTCCCGCCCCTTCGTCTCACCACGACCCAATAAAGACGCAAGTTGTTTTCCATAAATCACTTATAATTATTTTTAATTATTTTCTCCTCGAAACCCTCCCTTGGCACCTCCCTTGCAATAGAGTGGACGACAGACAAAACGCAAAAGTAAATGTCCACTTTCCAAAGGAGTCTACCATGAAAAAGCTCACCTTTCTAATCGCCGCCCTCTTCAGCGCTGGCCTCGTCGCTCAGTTGCAGGCCGAGGAAAACCAACAGAATTCGACCAACGTAGAGGTCGCCGCCCTAACGCCAGAAAACAAGACGGTCCTGTTGCCCCAGAGCAAATTGCAGCAAATTGCCGCCGTCACCGCACCGGAAATTGCCCCGCGTCTCAAAAAAGGTGCCGTCGCAGAATTTCCCGAACTGGCCCTTAAAGCGCGCATCCAAGGCATGGTCTACGCCCGCGTATTAGTCGACGAAAACGGCCAAGTAACTCAACTCGGCAAGATCAAAGGCCACGCCATTTTCCACGAGTCCGTAGCCACCACCGCACAAAAATTGCACTTCGCCCCAGCGATGCAGGGCAACAAAGCGGTCAAAGCCTGGGTCAATGTCCCCTTCAGCTTTGAGATGTAAAACAGGGGGCGGTGTGGGTGCAATCCCACGCCGCCCCCTGTTCCAATCCCAAACAGTATGTACTGATTTCTAGCACACCTGTACCACATCCTAGCACTGCCCTCGAATAAAGTGGAAACTTCCCAGCGCCCCAATCCGTCGTAACTTCCATTATATAAATAATTTACTTAGTTTATTTTGCAAACAGGCCCAATAAACGGGTACGACCTTTGCAGTAATCGATCTCAACCGATAAATCAGCATTCACTTGCATAAAGAGGGCGACATGCGCAAAAACAAAAAACAAGAAATCGTCTCGGCGACCGTTCGGCTAGTAGCCCGCCAGGGCGTCAATGGTACGTCCATACGTCAGATAGCGACGGCCGCCGGCGTGACGGAAGGGGCGCTCTACCGCCACTTCAAAGGTAAAGACGACCTCTGTCAGCAAGCCTACTTCGCGATTGTCGCCGATATGGCCAGCCGCAAGGAAAAGATCGCGGCGAGCGATCAGTCTATCGAAGAAAAGATTCACGAGTGGGTGCGCGTCTCCTACGACTATTACGATCAGTTTCCCGACGCCTTCGCCTATGTCTTTTTTACCGATCACGACTTCCCCGAGAACTGGCTTGAAATCACCACGCGCCAAAGCCGCATATTTCGCCATATCCTCGACCAAATGCAGCCACAGCACTACAACTCCGAACTCTTGTTGAGCCACTTTATGGGCGTTATGCTCAATGTGCCGCGTTTAATTATGCAGGGAGCACTGCCGCGTCCGGCCCTCCACTATCTCGACGAAGTAACGACGGCTATCTATCGCATCTTTGGGCTTTCCGAACACAGGCCATTGGCTGCCGTGCCCCATCAACTTAGCGTCGCGTCCTAAAAAATCGCACGCCGAATCGAGTCTCCACGGCAGGTGGTCACACCAGACCACCTGCTGTTTCTCTTTCGGCAATGCTTATATTCCATGCGCAATCTTTATATCCTCTGTGAGACGACCGCTATGCACGCACTGCTGCTACTATTCCTGATGACGGCCCCCGTGCTGGCCGTGGACCCGCCCGCCTTGCCAAGGCCCCCCGCAGCCGAGCCGACGCTGGCCCGTCTCTCCTTTTGGGTCAAGAGCGAGCGCATGGACGATTTCGCCACGACCTACCAAAGCGAGATACGCCCCTACCTGCGCGAGTTCGGCATAGAGGAATCATCTATACAGGGCCGCGCCCCCGTCGCCGACGTTTTTAGCCGCCTCTACGAGTTTGCCACCCCCGCCGATTGGATCGAGGCCAAACGCGCGATGCGCGAGGATCCGCGCACGCTCGAATTCCACCGCCACCTGGGCGACATCGTACAGACCGATCAGGCCGATGGTTATATCAAAAATATCTTCCGCCTCTACTATGCCCCAGCCGGCCCCGGAAGTTCAACCGTCGCTGGACCAGGCCAGACACGCGCGACCGGCGAAGGGCGCGGCCAATGGAAAACCTACGATGTCACAAACGGATTGGCCGGCCCCTGGGTGCGCACGATCCTACAAGACAACAGCGGCCACCTGTGGTTTGCCACCATCAACAACGGCGTCAGCTGTTACGACGGACAGACCTGGACCTCTTTTTCTAGCGACGACGGCCTTATTAGCAACCAACTGCGGTCTATGTCCATGGACCGCGATGGCCATATGTGGTTCGGCACGCGCCACGGCGTCTCGCGCTTTGATGGGGAAACG
Organism: Planctomycetota bacterium; assembly: GCA_047616505.1. Lineage (GTDB taxonomy): Bacteria > Latescibacterota > UBA2968 > UBA8231 > UBA8231. The sequence goes on along the minus strand of JBLHGI010000027.1, from coordinate 16,226 downwards.
TGGACCTCGTATACCACGGCCGACGGGCTAGCCGACAATCGCGTAACAGATATCGTCCAAGACCGCGACGGACTGATGTGGTTTGCCACCTATGGCGGCGGTATATCCCGTTATGATGGCGAGAGTTGGCAGACGTACACCAGCGACGACGGCTTAGCCGCCAACGAAGTGCGGCACATCCTGCAAGACCGCGATGGCCACCTGTGGTTTGCCACGCAATCGGGCGTCTCGCGCTTTGATGGGGAAACGTGGAAGACCTTTACTGCAGCCGACGGGCTGGCCTCAGATCGCATCCTTTCTACTTTCCAGTCCAAAAATGGCGCCCTGTGGTTTAGCGGTACAGAAGGCGCCACGCGCTTTGACGGGGAAACGTGGAAAATCTTCAGCGAAGACGACGGACTGCTCAGCAATTTTGTCACCGATACTTTCCAGGACCGCGACGGCTATATGTGGTTTGCCACGCACGGCGGCGGCGTCTCGCGCTTCGACGGCCTCGATGAGTGGACATCTTTCACCACCAAAGACGGACTCGCCTACGGGAAAATATGGAATATAATCCAGGACCACGAAGGCTACCTGTGGTTCGCCACGTCCGGCGGCGTCTCGCGCTACGACACGTATAGCATCAAGTATTTGGGCGCCGAAGAGGGCTTTGGCGACTACGGCCTCTCCAAGATCTATCGGGGCCGTGATGCCCTCTGGCTAATCAAAAGCGACCCTCTAGGGCAAGGCAATGGCCTAAGCCGCTACGACGGCACGAGCATCACGGACTTCACCTTGGCCGACGGCCTACCCAGTGAGCGCGTCTTTAATGCTTTCGAGGATCGAAGCGGTGCGCTGTGGATGAGTACGGATATCGGCGTCAGTCGTTATGACGGCCAGACCTGGACGACCTACGGACCCGAGGACGGGCTCGGCTGCGGCCTGGCTGCCAATGTCTACGAGGATCGCGACGGCTCTCTGTGGTTTAGTTCGTGGGAAGAGGGCATCGCGCATTTTGACGGCGAGACTTTTACGAGCTATTCCAGCGTCGACGGTCTCGTCAGCGATCATATAACCGTCGTTTTTCAGGATCGCGACGGTTATATGTGGTTCGGCTCGAGCGACGAGGGGCTCAGCCGTTTCGATGGCGAGCGCTTTGAAACCTTTAGCGAAGAAAACGGCCTCGGCCACAACGATATCCTCGATATAGCCCAGGACGATAACGGCCATCTGTGGTTTGCCACCCATGGCGGCATCGCGCGCTTCGACGGTGAAAATTTTAAAAATTGGACCACCCGCGACGGCCTCGCTTCCAACGATGTACACGACGTCTCGATCGACAGCCGGGGCCATATATGGATTGGAACCGACGGCGGCGGCATCAGCCACTTCGACGGCGAGATATTTCAGAATCTCACGCGCCAAGATGGCCTCGCCTCCAACGTCGCCCTCTCGCTGACCGTCGACGCAGATGACGCCGTTTGGATCGCCAGTGACAAAGGCCTGCTGCGCTACAAACCCCAGCGGGCACCGCTCTTTCCCGTCTCCGTAAAAACCGTCGTCGCCGACCGCCGCTACTCGGCCGGCGAAGGCGTCTCCATCCCCTCCGATGCCGGGCTCGTCGCCTTTGAATTCGGCGCCAAGAGCATCAAGACCCGTCCCGGACAGATCCTCTATTTGTATCGCCTGCTCGGCCACGAAGAGGGCTGGCAGAAAACGCGCGCAAACCGCGTCGAATACAGCCAACTGCCGCGCGGTGACTACACATTTCAGGTGCGCGCCGTTGACCGCGATCTCAACTACTCTAATGCCACCGCCGAATTGCCGCTCAAAATACACGCGCCCTACGGCCAAATCGCCTGGGGCTCAGGCCTGAGTTTGGCCCTGGCACTCATTGCCGTACTCGGGGTACATCTAGCGCGTAGCGCCCGCCAATTACAGCACTCCAACCAAGAGCTTTCAACGACCAACTACGCACTACAACAGGCTAAAAATGAGGCCGAGATATCGCAGGCCGAGGCCGAGACAGCACAGGCCAAAGCCGAGGATGCCTCGCGCGCTAAAAGCATTTTCTTGGCCAATATCAGCCACGAAATCCGCACGCCGATGAACGCCATTCTCGGCTACGCACAGATCCTGCGCCACAGCAACGAGTTACCACCCAAGCACCGGCAGGCCGTCGAAACAATCGAATCCAGCGGCAACCACCTGCTCGATCTGATCAACGAGGTCTTAGACCTGTCAAAAATTGAAGCCGGGCGCATGGAAATTCAGCAAGGCGACTTCGACCTCAATAGTTTGCTGCACGGCTTGGCCGTCATGTTTGAGCTGCGCTGTCTGGAAAAAGGGCTCGACTGGCATCTGCACGCACCCAGTTCCGGCCCTTGCCCCGTGCGCAGCGACGCCGCCAAAATCAACCAGGTCCTGATCAATCTGCTCGGAAATGGCGTCAAATTCACCTCGAACGGAACCGTATCGCTCGAGGTCGAACGCGTGCAGGGCAAACACTTTCACTTTAGCGTTATCGATACCGGCGCCGGCATCAGCGACGCCGACCAAGAGCATCTATTTGAACCGTTCCATCAAGGAGCCGCCGGGCTCGAGCAAGGCGGCACCGGCCTAGGGCTCAGCATTGCGCGCCGGCATATCGAACTGCTCGGTGGCCAACTCGACGTCGAGTCAGAGCCGGATCGCGGGTCGCGCTTTTCCTTCACCATCGAATTAGCCCCTGCAAGCTCGGCCCTAGCGCCCGCATATTCGCCTCTCAATTTGCCCGTGCGCGGTTTGGCATCCGGTCACGCTGTTTCTGCTCTCATCGTCGATGACGTGCGCGAAAACCGCGACGTACTAGCGCATATTCTCTCGGGTCTGGGTGCCGAAGTCAGCCAAGCAACCAATGGACTCGACGCCCTGGAAAAAGTCAAAACGACACGACCGGATATCGTCTTTATGGATATCCGCATGCCCGGCATCGACGGCAGTGAAACGCTGCGCCGCTTGCACCAGCTACCCGAGCGACAAGATGTGCCCGTAGTAGCGATCTCTGCCTCTGTGCTCGACCACGAGCGCCGCGAATTCCTCAGCCAAGGTTTTGTCGACTTCATTGCCAAACCCTTTCGCTTCGAGCAAATTTGTAGCAGCCTACAGGAACAGCTCGACATCGAGTACGAATACGCCGAAATGACGCCGAGTAGCGAAAGTGCCCCAGCCTGGGAAGAGCTGAGCTTACCGGCTGATCTGGTGGCCAACTTGCAGCAAGCAACTCGCCTCAACAATATCACGACGATCGAAAAACATTTGCGCGAATTAGAACAGCTCGGCGAAAGCAAATTGGCACAACATTTACGCCAGTTAAAACAGCGTTTCGATATGGATTCCATTCTCAATATTCTCGGTCAAGTCCACCATGCCTGATGAACGCGCCCAGCACGAGCCTCGCCTCCTGCTCGTAGACGATACACCAGCCAACTTACACGTACTCTGCGAAGTGCTCGAAGCACGGGGCTATAATATCTCCATTGCCCTGAGCGGACAGCAGGCACTCGACATCGCCGCACAGGCTACCCCCGATCTCGTCTTGCTCGACGTCATGATGCCCGAAATGGACGGCTACGAAGTGTGCCGCCTCCTCAAGGCCGACGAAAAAATGCGCGATGTGCCCGTCATCTTTATCACTGCGCAGGATCTAAGCGACGGCGTCGTTGCCGGTTTTGACGCGGGTGGTGTCGACTATATCACCAAGCCCTTTAGAGAGCGCGAAGTACTGGCGCGCGTGCAGACGCACCTACAGCTCAACCAATTAAACCGCCAATTGGCTTGGCAAAACGTTCTCTTAGAGGAGAAGGTCGAGGAGTTAGAGCGCAGCACCTCCGAGCGCCAGGCGCTCAAGGGCCAGCTCAACCTGATCAGCGAGCGCGAAGCCGCGCACTGGGGTCTGGAGGGTTTTGTCGGCAAGAGCTCGACGATGCGCCGCATCTTTGAAGAAATTCGCCTGATGCAGGAGAGCGCTACGACCAGCGTGCTCATTGAAGGGGAGAGCGGCACTGGCAAGGAACTCATCGCGCGCGCCATCCATTTCGGCAGCCCGCGTTCGCAGGAGCCTTTCGTGCCCGTCAACTGCGCCGCCTTTCCCAGTGAGCTTGTAGAGAGCCTGCTCTTTGGCCACCGCAAAGGCGCCTTCACCGGCGCCCACGAAGACCGCGTCGGCTTCTTTGAGATGGCGCACCAAGGCACGCTCTTTTTAGACGAGATCGGCGAGATGCCGCTGGAATTGCAGTCCAAACTGCTGCGCGTATTAGAAGACGGCAAAGTGCAGCGCGTCGGTGAGCAGGAAGAGCGCCAGGTAGACGTGCGCGTAGTCGCCGCGACCAACGTAGATGTGCAGCAATTGATTGGGCAGAATAAATTTCGCCGGGATCTCTATTTTCGCCTGGCGCGTTTTGTCGTGACTGCGCCACCGCTAAGAGAGCGCGTCGAAGATATTCCGCTTTTGGCGCAGCACTTTATGCACCTCTTCGCCCGCGAAATGGGTCGCGACGCGGCGAGTCTGAGCACAGAGGCGCACGCCGCGCTCTGTGCCTACGCCTTCCCCGGCAATGTGCGCGAGCTAAAAAACATTATCGAGCGCGCACTCATCGAAAGCCGCGGTCTAGAGATACAGGCGCACCACCTGCACTTTCTCGCCGCACCGCAGCGACCTACGTCCGACGGCGAAGTAGCCCCCATCGATCAGAAGCTGCCCGACAACCTCGACGCCGCCGTAGAGCAGACCGAGCGTTATTTAGTAAAACGCGCCCTCGACCGCACCGCCGGCAATATCGCCGAGACCGCGCGCCTACTCGGCACCAACCGCAACCGCATCTACCGCGTCCTGGAGCAAGACAAAGACGCGGACTGATAAATTGCGCGTATTTGCTTCCCCTACAAAAAACAAAAAGGCGCCGTGCTCGATTGGAGAGCACGGCGCCTTTTCTTTCTTCTTGTCCTAGGCTTATACGGCGGTCACGTTTTCTGCCGCTGGACCTTTCTGCCCCTGAACTACCTCAAACTCGACCTGCTGTCCCTCTGCGAGAGACTTAAAACCTTCACCTTGGATGGCACTGTGGTGGACAAATACATCGTTGCCATCAGCGCGTTCAATAAAACCAAAACCCTTTTGGTCGTTGAACCACTTAACTGTTCCACTTTCGCGATCGGCCATATTCGTTCATACTCCCAGTCAAAATTGAATTAGGTAGAAATACCTAAGCTTGCAGAAAAGATATAAGATACTCGCTCAGAAAACCAGACAATAATGCATTCTATTTAAGTTTTAGTGTGCGCGACAAGGGACGTTTGCCAGCGTAACCACGAAGCAATACTTTTTCGTGCCTCATAAAAAGTGCCGAATAGGAGAATTCCAGCATGCCCGCCAAACGACCCAATATCCTCTTTGCCTTTGCCGACGACTGGGGCCGCTACGCCAGCGCCTATACCCAAGTCGAAGGCGACAACACGCCCAACGCCGTGCTCAACACCCCCCATTTTGATCGTATTGCGCGCGAGGGAGCCCTATTTACCAATGCTTTCGTACCGGCCCCCTCCTGCACACCCTGTCGCAGTTCCGTGCTCACGGGGCGCTATTTTTGGCAAACCGGCCTCGGAGCCATACTCCAGGGCGCCGTCTGGGACGAGGCGATCCCCTCCTATCCGCTACTATTAGAACAGGCGGGATATCATATAGGTTATACCTATAAAGCCTGGTCACCGGGCACGCCGCGCGACGCGCCCTACGGCGGCGAGCGCACGCGCTATTCCCCCGCCGGAACCCAGTTCGCACAGTTTTCGCAGGTCGCGACACAACACGCGCCCAAACTCGGCGTCGAAAGTGCCAAAGAAATACTCTACGACGAGGTACGCCAGAACTTCGATGCCTTTTTAGATGCGTGTCCCCCGGAGCAGCCGTTCTGCTATTGGTGGGGTCCGACTAATACCCATCGCAAATGGGAGCGCGGCTCTGGCAAAGCACTGTGGGATCTGGAGCCGGACGATCTCAAGGGCCGCCTGCCCGAATTTTTGCCCGATGTGCCCGATATACGCGAAGACGTCTGCGACTATTTGGGCGAATGTCAGGCGCTCGATGCGGGATTAGGCCTGATACTCGCACGCTTGGAAGAACTCGGCGAGTTGGACAATACACTAGTCGTCGTCAGCGGTGACCACGGCATTCCGGGGTTTCCGCGCGGAAAATGCAATCTCTACGACCTCGGCTGCGAAGTCGCGCTGGCGGCGCGCTGGCCTGGGCATATAGACGAGGGCCGCGTGGTCGAGGACTTTGTCAACCTGATGGATATCGCGCCGACCTTTTTGCAAGCGGGCGGCGTCGAAAAGCCAGAGGGCATGAGCGCCAACGGGCTACTCGACGTACTCGAATCACCACAATCCGGCCAAGTCGATGCAAAACGCACCTTTGTCGTAACGGGACGCGAGCGCCACGTGGGCCAGGCGCGCCCCGAAAATTTGCCCTATCCCCAGCGCGCCATCCGCACGCGAGATTTTCTCTATATCCGCAACTTCGCCCCCGAGCGCTGGCCCATGGGCGACCCCCAAGGCCTAGACGATCTCAGCGCCGAACCACCTTCCTACGACGCATTGTGCAACGATACGTTTCTCGTCTATCCAGATATGGATGCCAGCCCTTCGAAAGCTTGGATGATCCACCATCGCGGCGAAGAACAGGTGCAAAAACTCTTTTTAATGGGGTTTGGCAAGTATCCAGCAGAGGAACTCTACGATTTGCGCCAAGATCCGCACTATATGAATAATGTGGCGTCGGATCCGGCCTACACAGTAATGCGTCAGCAGTTAGAAAAAAAGCTCATGACCGTGCTAAAGGAAGAAAACGATCCGCGCATAACGGAGCCAGATTGCCGCTTTGAGAAGCCGCCCTTTACCGATCTTAGGCCCCTTATATAAGACTGCACAGCATACACCAAAGAGAGTTGCGATGAACGACTCACACAACGGCTATAGCAAGTTATCATCTGCTGGCCGCTGGTTATAACGCGATGCTATACATTTATTGGCGAAGTGCCACAGGGAGATGATATGACTTGTGGGGTGCTGCGCGTGGAGGAAGATGCAAACGATAATTGATCCAGCTATCGAACATATTGTAGTGCGTGCCGCAGACCGCGAACGCGTGCGCACCGACACGGCATCGGTGGTGGAACGAGCCGATAGCACTCTGTTAATTGCCTATCACAGCTATTCGCACGGCCCCGAAGGGGGTGGCGATTTTGGTGCGGCAAAAATATATTTGGCCGAATCACAAGACGGGGGTCGCCAGTGGATAAACGAGCGCATAGTCGCCGACATTGATGCGGGCGATCTCAATGTTATGAGTCCATTTCTGTGTCGGCTAGAAGACGAGATACTGCTTGGATACGTGCGCAACCACTCCGCTGGCGATACCAGCATGCACCTGCATCGTTCGCGCGATGGTGGTGCCTCTTTTGCAGACTCCGTGCCGATCTGGGAGCACGCCAATGAATACCGAATCCAAGGCGGTGCATCCAGTTTGGTCCGCTTGGACTCCGGGCGTTTGCTGTTGCCTATTCAGAGCTGCGATGAGGTGTGGGTGGCGGACGAAAACCAATCCATCTCAACCTATTTCAGCGATGACGGCGGGCACCATTGGCAGCAAGCGGCCAACAAAATTAGCCTGCCCTTGCGCGGAGCCATGGAGCCTTCCGTTGCACAGAGAGCAGACGGGGCGCTGCTGATGAGTATTCGCACACAGCTCGGTGCCGTTTTTCTCGCCGAATCTGCTGATGCTGGTGGGCATTGGTCGCGTGCGCGGACCAGCGGTCTGCGCGCACCGGAGAGTTGCACCTGCTTGCGCCGCCTGCCAGATTCTGAAGCGCTAGTGTTGTTCTGGAACGATTCCGAGTACATCCACGACCACCACCACTGCGGCATACGATCGCCCCTGAGCGCCGCCATCTCGAGCGATAACGGTCGCTCCTGGAGCAAAATCGGCGATATCGGCGCGGGTGACTGCATGCTGACCAATATCGGCTGCACCTTCCTGTCCTCGGGTGCGGCGATGGTCACCTATCTTATAACACCGGATCCCGAGATCGAAAACGGCGTCTATCGCGGCAGTCGTTCTACCGAGAAAGAGCGCAATGCACAGTTTAAAATGGAACTCAAGGCCGCCCTCATTCCGCGCACTTGGTTCACTGCCGAATGATTGCGCATAGCTTTTGAAAGCTACCTAGCGCAACAGCGTCATCTTCTTGCGTTCCGTTCCCACCGCCGTGCGCAATTCCCACATATAGACGCCACTGGCCGCCTGCCCACCCTCGTCGTCCAAGCCATCCCATTCGGCGCGATAGCGCCCCGTTTCCTTCCATTCCGCGCGTACCAAGGTGCGTATCTTCTGCCCCGCCGCATTGTAAATGCGCAATGTCACTTCGCCCTGCTCGCGCACGCTGTAGGGAATTACCACGCGGCCGTTAAAGGGATTGGGAAAGGTCTCGCGCGCGCTTGCGGCCGAGCCCGCCTCAGCGGCTGCCGATTCCACCGCCGTCGCGGCAAAATGCGCGGGCACCACTGCTGCGTAGGCCCCGTGGTCAAAGACGTGATCCCGATCCCACCAAAACAGCACACCCTCTAGCCCCGCCGCCTCTACCTGCGCAAACGCCGCCGCCATGGCCTCTCGTATTGCCCCATCTCCCTCTGGTTTTCCCAACCCCCATTCCGTAACGCGAATCGAACGACTCCCCCAACCAAGCGCCGCAAAGTCCACCCGGCCCAAGCGCAACGGATGCCAGGGGTTCGACGGCACTTGGTAGACGTGAAAGCTGATCACCTCTGTGACGACAGCGCCTGCCACTTCTTCTAAGCGCCGCGTATTTTCTAACGCGCTGCGATCGTCCGCCCAACCAATAGTAACCTGAGCTGCGGGCGCCGCTTTTCGTATCGCCGCACGCAAGTCCAGGAGAAAGGCATCCACGTGCCGCTCTTGCATCTGCGTCTCGACAATCTTGCGCGCTGCCCCGTGTACCGCATCGACGCGTACATGTGCGCCCTCGCCCAACCCCCGTATCAAAGCAACAGCCGCCGCGCCTTTCACCACCGCGATCTTACCCCCCGCTTGTCGGTCCGGCCCGACAAAGGGCACGCCCGCCCACTCACCGCTCTCTATTTTGGCGATGGCTTTGGCCGCGGGTACCGCGAGGAATTCGGGCTCGTTAATGAGGTTAAGCGTTACGCGCGGGTGCCGGCCCAGTCTTTCCAGCGCCGGCGCCAGCGCCGAAAATAGCTTCTGTCGCGCCGTTTCACTGGTAAAAAAGACGGGGTGTTCACCATCGACGCGTTCGTCGACACGCGCGCCGTCGGCGAGGCGAAAGTCGAAGAGCACGACATCGGCGGCAAAGGACCGCCCTTGGCGCCGCGCCGTTACGTGCGCCTCTTCAATCTGTCCTAAAAACACATCTATCGACGCCAGCGCATGGCGATCCAATCGCATTTCGCCGTCGGCGCCCATTGCGACTACGCTGCGCAAATCGAAGGCAAAGTCGAAGCTCATCACCGTCTCTCCGGCAGAGACGGCACGTACTAATGCTTGGTTCAGATTGCTGCGCCCACGCGCCGAGGTAAAGCCCACCGTGCCGTTGGCCGACCAGGGGTTGCGCCCAAAATCGTGGCCTATGGCGGCCCCTTCCAAAAAGCTATAGTGGTGACCGGATTGGGCACAAAGTGGCGCACAGAATAGATAGAAGGCGAGCAAAAGAAAAGAGAGGCTAAACATGCGACAGAAGATAAGAGAAACCTCCTAGGACAGGCGAATCAGGCCTCAGCAAAGCCGATCTGCAAATAGACCTACAGACGGCGGCCTCCCCAAGTCCGGCGGCTACGGCAGAGATACGGACGAGGCACTGGCAGCAGCACGAAACCAACTCGAAAACCACCTACAATCAATGCCCTCCTCCAACGAACTCCACGACAACGGCTAAAAGATCCAGAATTTTTTCTAACCCCCTTTGGCACGCACTCAATTTACCCCTTGGCATAAATAATCTTTTTGATCACCTTAGAAACGGAATATTTTTTACAATACCAGTCAGAAGAAACTGAGGTTTTGTGACTGTCTTACACAAGGCGTTGGCCGCCCTTTGCGGCATCCTGCTCGGCGTCGGCGCATTTACCCTCCACTACGGTGAGGGTCTTTCCTATTTCAGCACCGATCCAACCGCCTGTATGAATTGTCATATCATGACCCCGCAGTTCAACTCGTGGCAAAAGGCCAGCCATCACACGGCGGCGGCCTGCGTCGACTGCCACCTGCCGCACGATTTCATTGGCAAGTATATCGCCAAAGCAGAAAATGGCTGGAACCACTCCAAGGCCTTTACGACGCAGAACTTTCACGAGCCCATTCAGATTAACGAAAAGAACAGTCAGATACTCCAGGACAATTGTCTAGCCTGTCATAGCCAATTCGTCGACGACCTAGTTCACAGTAGCAGCACGAGCGAGCTTGGCGCCGTGCGCTGTATACACTGCCACCGCTCGGTCGGACACGGTGAAAAAACAGGCCTCGGCGGCCCCGCAAGCGATAGCGAAAAGGAATAGCGACACCATGAGCGACCAACCCAAAAAAAACAAATCTACTTTTGTCATCCTGCTGGCCGCCGTTGGCATAGCGAGTGCATTAGTCACCGGCCTGCTCGTCAATATCTTTGAGCGCAAAGAAGAGGCCCGCACGGCCCATGTCCGCTTAGTAGAGGTGGGCGAAGACGATACGGATCCAGCCAAATGGGGCACGAATTGGCCACACCAATACGAATCCTACAAACGCACGGCCGAAGCTACGCGCACCCGCTTTGGCGGCCACGGCGGCAGCGAGGCCCTGCCCGAGCAGAAGATCGAACGCGACCCCTGGCTCAAACGCATGTTCCTCGGCTACGCCTTTTCGCTCGACTACCGCGACCGCCGCGGCCACGCCTATATGCTGCAAGACCAGGAAAGCACCGGCCGCCAAGCCGTGCCACTGACGGGCTCCTGCCTACACTGCCACGCCTCAATTATGCCGCTCTACCGAGAGTTGGGCGATGGCGATGCGACCGTCGGCTTCGACAAATCATACGAATACTCTTATAAAGAACTCAACACGATGCTGCACGAGGGAGGAAACGGCCACCCCGTCTCCTGCGTGGATTGTCACGAGCCAAAGACCATGGCACTGCGCGTCACCCGTCCCGGTTTTATCCAGGGCATTCAAGCACTGGCCGCTTCGGATGCGGAAGTAGCAGCGCTGCCTTCGATAGACCGGTGGCGCAGCGGCACGCGCAGCGAACCCTATGACCCCAACGAGGATGCCACGCGCACCGAGATGCGCTCCTTTGCCTGCGCTCAATGCCACGTCGAATATTATTGCGCCGGCGGCATGAAGTTGACTTTTCCTTGGGGCAACGGGCTCAAGATGGAAGACGCCGAGAAGTTTTGGGATGAGACGGAACTGAAAGGCGGAAGATTCTACGACTACAAACACAAGGAGAGCGGGGCCGAGATACTCAAGGCGCAGCATCCGGAATTCGAGCTGTGGAGCCAGGGCATTCACGCGCGCAGCGGCGTGTCCTGCGCCGACTGCCACATGCCCTATATGCGCGATGGGGCGACTAAAGTATCCGACCATTGGGTGCGCAGTCCGCTGCTCAATATCAACCGCGCCTGCCAGACCTGTCATCACTTTTCGGAAGAGGAGCTCAAGGCACGCGTCGATGGAATTCAGCAGCGCAACTTCGACCTCTTGCAGCGCGCCGGGACCGCCCTCATGGCACAGCTAGATGCCATCGCTGAGGCTAAGGCCGCTGGCGCCACGGTCGAGCAGTTAAAAATATCACTCGATTTACAGCGCAAAGCCCAGTGGCGCTTGGACTTCATTGCCGCGGAAAATTCGATGGGATTTCACGCACCGCAGGAAGCAGCGCGCATTCTCGGCGAAGCTGCCGACTACGCTCGCCAAGGCCAGGTAGCAGCCATAAAATGGAATAAATAAATTTTTCGAGCGCACGGCGCCGCGCTCAGATTACCCGTCGCTAAACGACGTGTCTGAGCGCGGCGACCAATTCGTTTTTACGCAACGGTTTCGTTAAATAATTATCCATCCCCAACTGCAGACAACGCTGGCGATCCTCTGTGCTGGCGTGTGCCGTCAGTGCAATAATGATCTGATGCTTAGCCCCTTCGGCTGCGCTTTCCTTGGCGCGAACCCGCTCTACCACCTCAAAACCGTCCAAGGTCCGCACGCCGTCATCGGCGAGCAGAATGCGCCGTGGCGACGCGGCCAACTCGGCACTTCCGTCTGTTTCTACTGCTACTTCTTCCGCTACCTCAAACTCCACCTCAAACTGAAACGAATTGGCGCGTCATCGACGAGTCCGCCTGGGTAAAAACCTCAAAGATGTGTGCGCACTTGTCCGCGGACAAGCCGATCCCCGTATCGCGTACCACATAGTGCAAGAGCGCGCGCCCCGGTGTGCGCCTACGACACTCCACCGCAATCGACACCTCTCCCGCGCCGGTAAACTTTACGGCATTGCCCACTAAGTTCAACAGGACCTATCGCAGGCGCACAGGGTCTCCCACTATATTTCCGGGCACGTTTTCTGCCACCACACTGCGCAACGCGACCCCCTTCTCGCGGGCGGCGAGTAGAAAGATTTGGCACACCGTATCCACGCCCTAGCGCACCCCAAAAGGCATAGCTTCCAGCTCTTTTGTTTGCGCCGCGTCGCGCAGGCGAAACTCCTCTAAACGACGAAAATTGCGCAGGCGAATGAAAAAGACCGTAGCGGCCAGAAACAGAGTCGTTAGAAAAGCAAAACCGAAGTGTAACCAAGCCGGCGGCGGCGGCAATACATATACGACTAGCCCCCACGCCCCAACCACTAAGGTCTCGAGCAGAACAAACCACGCAAACGAGAGAAACAAGCACGCTATGCCGATAATCAACAGCAGAAAATTCGTTGTCTGCAGCGGGTCGCCCGACAAGTAAAGATGAGCCGAAATATTGACCAGCATAATGCCGGTCACACCAGCTCCCAACAAATGAGCATGGCGCACGGCGACTAACTCCCGGCCCAAAACCAAGCGCAGCACCAAGCAAACGGCGCTTGAAAACAGAGCGAGCAACGCCATCGGCCCAGCAATGGCCGGCGGCAGTATCAGCATGTGGCTGAGAGAGAAAATGAGATAGAGTCCGCCCAGTACTGTTAATACTGGGCGAAAGGCGTTGAGCACAATCCGATCGAGCGCCTGTTGCAAAGCATCACCCACCGCCACAGCCCGATCATTCTCTTCTTCTATACTGGATAAAACCATACTGCTCCCTCGCGCGCGATATATTTGGTGCCAACTCTTGCCAACTCTTGTTTGGTGCCAACTCTTGCCAACTCTTGCCAACCCAGAACTCCTGCGACAAACACAGAAAACATCTACTAAAGTCGCGATTCTACCCACATAAATTCAGACAAAGCGCAGAGCTTGAACTGAGAATGGACCATTAGGGCGGGAACTTTTTTTCTGCGGTCATTCTACTTACTGTATTCGTTGGACCTTTCGCGCGCCGAGTCGTACCCTATATTGGAAATCGCGTTTACGCTAACGCACGCCCATCTCCGCTGAACCACAGAGGACACGCTCCATGACGACCTACAAAGCCGGCATCATAGGCTGCGGCGGGCGTGGCTGCGCTCACGCTGAAGGGTATCTGCTTTCACCTAAGGTCGAGATCGTCGCCTGTGCCGACCCTATCGAGTCGACCCGCGGCAATTTTGCGCGCACCTTTGGTATAACCAGTCAGTACGAAGACTACCGCGCCATGTTAGACGCGGAACAACTCGACTTTGTCAGCGTCTGCACCTGGACCGGCCGGCACCGCGAGAGGATAGAAGCCGCGGCGAACACAAAGGGCATCAAAGCAATCCATAGCGAAAAACCCATGGCTCCCACTTAGGGCGACGCCAAGACGCTTTATCAAGCCTGCGTAGAGAATCAGGTCGTCATCACCTTCTGCCACCAGCGCCGTTTTGGCGCGCAGTTCGTCCGGGCTAAGCAATTGCTCGACGAAGGAGCCATCGGCCAACTGCTGCGCGTCGAAGGCGCCTGCTCCAACCTTTTCAACTCGGGCACACATTGGTTCGACATGGTCTTTTTTTATAATGATGACACTCCGGCCGAATGGGTCATGGGACAACTTGCCGTCGAGGAAAACTCTCAGGTCTTTGGCATCGCCCTAGAGACCAGTGGGCTGTCTTGGATCCGCTGGCACAACGGCGTCGAAGGATTATTAGCCACCGGCAACGCCATGATCCAGGGACCGCGAAACCTCTTGCGCGGCAGCGATGGCATAATAGAAATAGGCGGTCGCGAGCGGCCCCCGCTGCGCATCTGGCGCAAGGGAGCCACTGAATGGGAGAATTTTTTCGATGAAGACTTGGCAAACGTCGTACTCGAAGGAGGGGATACCGCACTGTCCGGACTCGACCTCGTCGATGCCATAGAAGAAGGGCGTGAGCCCATGCTCTCCGGACGCAAAGCACTACAGGCCACCGAACTCATTTTTGCCACCTATGAGTCGAGCCGGCGGCGCGGACGCGTACTACTGCCTTTAGAAGTGGATGATTCAGGGCTCTTAACCATGCTCGATACGGGCCAATTAAACTCTGGACGCAGCTAATGCCAGAACGCATTTTGCTAGTCGAAGACGACGACGAAATAGCCGGGTTGGTGCAATTGCACCTCGGTGACCAGGGCTACACCGTTGAACGCCTCGCCAATGGCGCACGCGGCCTAGAGACGGCGCTGCGCGAAGACTACGAACTCGTCATACTCGATATAATGCTGCCCGGCCTCGACGGGTTAGAAATCTGCAAACGCCTGCGCGCCGACAAACCGCAGCAACCCATCCTCATGCTCACGGCCAAAAGTGAAGAGTTCGACAAAGTCCTCGGCCTGGAGCTAGGGGCCGATGACTATGTGACAAAACCCTTTGGCGTGCGCGAATTCATCGCTCGTGTGCGCGCACTCATGCGGCGCGCACACGCGGGCGAAGAAGAGGATGCACAGCACACCGACACGATTGTCTGTGCCGACTTAGAAATCGACCTCGACAAACGCAAGGTCACACTCGCCGAAGAGCGCCTGGATCTGACGAGTAAGGAGTTCGACCTACTCGCTCTATTCGCCTCAAAACCCGGCCGCGTCTACAGCCGCGAACAACTCTTAGAGCGTGTCTGGGGCTACCAGTCTGACGGCTACCGTCACACCGTCAACTCACATATTAATCGACTGCGCTCCAAGATTGAAAAAGACCCCGCGCAGCCGCGTTTTATAAAAACGGTCTGGGGGGTGGGCTATCGCTTCGCCGAAGCCGAGGAGTGGGAACATGGCGATTAAGCTCAACAGCCTCTACGGCAAAGTATCGGGAATCTTTCTCTTAGTCCTACTCGGCTTAGGCGGCGTACAATTATACTTGTACCTACAGACCTCGATAGAATTTGCAGCCGAAACGGACCAGAAGCTCAACCGCCAACTCGCCGTCAACCTAGCCGAACGCTTCAAACCCTATCTCGAAGAGCGCTTCGACAAAGAGGCCATCGGCCACACTTTCCAAGAGCTGATGGTCATGAACCCCCGCGTCGAAATCTACCTGGTCGACGAAGAGGGCCAACTCTTAGCCTATTTCGCCGAGCCCGAAAAAATCAAGCGCATGAGCATCGATATGGAGCCGGTGCACACTTTCTTGGGTGACGGCGAGCTCCACCTACCTCTCTACGGCGACGACCCACGCAGCCCCGAGCGCCGCAAACCTTTTTCGGCCACGCCCGTAAAAATCGGCGGCACGCAGTCTGGCTACCTTTACGTAATCCTCGGCGGCGAGCAATACGACTCGGTCTCGTCTATGCTGGCCGGCAGCTATATCGCCAAGACCGGTGCCTCCATATTAGGCTGGGCCTTTGTCGCCGCCGGGCTAGCCGGTTTGCTCCTGTTCTTTTTTCTCACCAAGCGCCTGCGCTCCGTAACGGCCACGGTCTCGCGCTTTGCCGAAGGCGATTACCAGCAGCGAGTACAACCGGGCTCCGATGACGAGATTGGTCAGCTCGGGCGCACTTTTAACCAGATGGCAGACCATCTCGTCGAATCGATGGCGAAGATGAAAATGAACGACGCGCTGCGCCGCGAGTTAGTCGCCA
>JBLHGI010000026.1:0-31144 GCA_047616505.1 Planctomycetota bacterium | reverse complement strand
ATAGGGGTGTCAGCTCGTTTACGGTGGGTCAGGGGGTGTAGCCTGTGCTCATTCTCGCGGCACATCCTGTGCCGCTCCGAGGTATATGCCCCTACGCCACATCCTGTGGCTTCAGGGCATATAAATCCGCTACGGCTACACCCCCTGACCCACCTCAAGTGAGCCTCCGTGTTGAGGAGGGGAGGATTCCTAAGTAATGAGGGAATCTAAGGTTCAGAGAGGGGGGTGTATAGGGGGCTTCTAAGTGGATCTTTTGAGATGGTTCTAAGGTTGGGGTGTTGCTCCAGGGCGGTTTGCTGGGGTTTGGTAGGGGGACAGGCACCGCGGGGTGGGTGGTCGGGAGTCGTCACCCTCCGGGTGTAAAAGCGCTAGCGGAGCGATGGAGGAAGGTCCGGGTTTGGGTAAACCGTGGCGGAGCAATATCCCAACCGCCCCATAGCTCTCACGCGTTCTCAGACGTTATACTACGGCTATCTCGACCTGCGCTTGTTGGCCGATCCCGGCTTGGCTATTTTGTGAGCCTTGCGAATTCGTAAACAAAAGAGAGGTATACCTATGTTTAAAATTTCCGTGTGGCACGGCGACCTGTCGGAGTCGTATTTGCGATTTGTGACGCAATTGGGCGTGGATTGTCTGGACTTTGGGCAGGGCGATTTTTTTCCCGGCGTCAAAGAGCAGGGGTATCCCGACTTAGACGAGCTGTTAAAGGTCAAGAAGAAGGTGCGCTCTTGGGGGTTGGGTTTTAATCGGGTGACGCTGCCGGATATGACGACCAAGTTTATGAAGGACGAAGAGGGGGGCGAAAAAGAGCTGGAGAATACGTGTAATGCGCTAAAGGTCTTTGCTGAAGCCGGCATGCCCATTGCGCGCCAGCGCTTGGTGGGCGATACGTTCCCGTGGATGGCCAAGCGCTGGAATTCAGAGCACCGGGGCGGTTATCGCTATCGTTCGGAGAGCGTGGCTTTGGCCGAAGATAATTCGGGACCGCCGCCGGCCGAAGACCTCGAGCTGTGGTGGCAGCGCTTTCGCGCGGTCTATGAAAAGTTGGTGCCCATAGCCGAGGAGGGCGATATCAAGCTGGCGATTCATCCGTCGGATGCGCCTTTTCCCGATACGCCCCTGGGGGGCTTGGGCTATCATCGGGTGATTGACGCGTTTCCCAGTAAACAAGTGGGTTATCTCTATTGCTGTGGCACGCGGGCGCAGGCCGGGGGTTCGCCACTCGTGCTCGACGAGCTGCACAATTATGGGCGCAAGGGGCGGCTCTTTATGATCCACTTGCGCAATGTGCGCGGTTCGCTGGCGACGGCGGGCGGTTTTGAGGAAGTCTTATTAGACGATGGCGATATGAATCCGGCCAAGATTCTGTTGGAGCTGCGGCGGGTGGGTTTCGATGGCTGCATAAACCCCGATCATATCCCGAGTTTAGAAGGCGATGAAGGGGCACTGACGAAGGGCATGGCCTATAGCGTCGGTTATTTGAAAGCGCTCTTTGCGGCGATGGCGGTGATTGATTGAAGAAGATAGCTGCTATTGTTACGGAGTATCGCCCGGGTTCGCATGCGGATGTGGTCGTGGGAAAATTTCTGCAAGGTTTTCCCACCGATGACGGTTTGTTGCAGCCGCGGGTGGAGATTGCCTCGCTGTTCTTGGACCAGATACCCGATATCGATATGGGTGTTGACATTGCCGCTGAGCACGGGGTGCCGGTCTATGATAGTATTAATGCAG
This sequence comes from Planctomycetota bacterium, assembly GCA_047616505.1. Classification (GTDB taxonomy): domain Bacteria; phylum Latescibacterota; class UBA2968; order UBA8231; family UBA8231. The sequence goes on along the minus strand of JBLHGI010000026.1, from coordinate 29,413 downwards.
CGCTGTGTTTGGGCGGCAAGGAGTTTGCCGTGGACGGCGTGTTATTGATCGGCGAACACGGCGATTACGCGTGGAACGAGAAGGAGCAGCACCTCTATCCACGGCGCTATTTTATGGAGCAGATCTGTGGTGCCATGGCGACGGCGGGTAGGGCGGTGCCGATCTTTAACGACAAGCACCTGTCCTATAACTGGACGGATTGCATGTGGATGTACAATCGAGCCAAGGAGTTGGGTGCCCCTTTTATGGCGGGGTCTTCGCTGACGGTGAGTTGGCGCAACCCCTGGGTCGAGCACGAGTTGGACAGTCCGATCGAAGAGGCGGTGGCCATCGGTTTTTCCGGTTTGGATATTTACGGTTTCCACACCTTGGAAGTGCTACAGTGCATGACGGAGCGCCGCAAAGGCGGCGAGACGGGTGTAAAGGCCGTGACTTATTACGAGGGTGATGCGGTGTGGCGCGCCGGCGACGAGGGCGTCTATTCGTTGGAACTGGCCGAGGCGGCCTGCGCGGCGATTGGCGATAGGCCAGAGGGGTCGATGCGCGATCACTGTGCAGACCCAGCGCTCTTTGCCATTGAGTATAACGACGGCACGAAAGGGGCCGTGCTGATGCTCAATGGTTATATCGAGAGTTTGTCGTATGCGACGAAGATCGACGGGCAGGTGCAGGCCTGTGAGTTTACGGCACAGGGGCACGGCGGCGGCGATGGGGCCTATGCCCACTTTAGCTATTTGTCGCTCAACTGCGAGGAGATGTTTCTCACGGGGCAGCCGCAGTATCCCGTCGAGCGCACGCTGCTGGCCAGCGGTATGTTGGAAGCGGCGCTGGATTCGCGCCATCGCGGGTGCGTGCGTATAGAGACGCCGTGGCTCGATGTGCACTATCGCTCGTATGAGGACTTTAAGTGGCGGCCGCGCGGCCCGTTTCCTGCGGGCGCTTGTTTGGATCCGTTCCCACCCAAAAAGGAAGCCTAAATGTCGAGTGTAAAGTTGACGGGTTTTGCCGATGAGATCGATGCGGACCCGCAGGTACAGATTGAAATTTTGTTGGAGACGGGGGTGAAGTTCCTCGAGTTGCGCGGTGTCGGCGGCAAGGGCGTACTCGATTTAGATGCGGGCGAGGCGCAGGCGTTTAAGCGCGACTTGGACGCCGCGGGCATCGGCGTTTCGGCGATTGGTTCGCCTATAGGTAAAGTGCAGGTGCGCTCTGATCTCGATGCGCATTTTGCGCGTTTTGAAATTGCGTTAGAACGCGCGCGGCAATTCGAGACGAATTATGTGCGCATCTTTTCGTTCTATTGCGAAGATGAGGAAGCAGCCTCGTGCCGCGAGCGGGTTATGGGCATGTTCCGCCGCATGGTCGATGCGGCAGCGGCGGCGGGTTTGACCCTTTTGCACGAGAACGAAAGCGATATTTACGGCGACGTGCCTACGCGCTGTGTGGACTTGTTCGAGACGATGAACAGTCCGGTGCTGCGCGCGGCATTTGATCCGGCCAATTTTATACAAGTGGGTGTCGATCCATTGAATGATGCTTGGCCGCGCTTGGCGTCTTATAGCGATTATTTTCATATCAAAGACGCGCTGTCTTCCTCACGGCAGGTGGTGCCAGCTGGTTATGGCGACGGTGGCATAGAGGAGATTCTGCGACAGGCGATCGCCAGCGGTTTTGACGGATTTCTGTCGATAGAGCCGCATCTCAAAGCGGACAATCCAGTGCACGGTGGTACGGGGCCGGAGCGTTTTTCCAAGGCGGTGACTGCGCTGCGGACGGTGTTGGATAAGGTCGGAGTGGAGGCAGTTTGAGCGAGACCTACGACGTCATTATTGTCGGCGGCGGCTCTGCCGGCTGCGTCTTGGCCGAGCGCCTTAGTGCCGACCCCGCGACCCGGGTGCTCGTGCTGGAGGCGGGCCGAGCGGATTCGCTTTGGGATATCTTCATCCACATGCCTGCGGGGCTCTCGGTGCCGATCGGGAATCCGCGCTACGACTGGATCTACGAGTCCGAGCCCGAGCCGCATATGCAGGGGCGCCGGATCTACCACGGGCGGGGCAAGGTGCTGGGCGGCTCCAGCAGCATCAACGGGATGATCTTCCAGCGTGGCAATCCGATGGACTTTGATGGCTGGGCCCGCGAGCCGGACATGGAGACATGGGACTATGCCCACTGTCTTCCCTACTTTCGCCGTCTCGAGAAGTGCCTGGCTGGGGGGGATGAATACCGCGGCAACGATGGCCCCCTGATCCTAGAACGGGGACCGGCCGACAGTCGGCTCTTCGAGGCTTTCTTCGAGGCCGTGGAGCAGGCGGGATATATCCGCACGGACGACGTAAACGGCTACCGGCAGGAAGGCTTCGCCGCCTTCGATCGCAATATCCACCGAGGACGTCGTCTCAGCGCCGCCCGGGCTTACCTGCATCCGGTCCTGAGCCGGCCCAATCTCGACGTCCGCTGCCGCGCTTTTGCGCACTCGATTTTGTTTGAGGGCCGGCGGGCTACCGGGGTGGCTTTCGAGCACGGGGGGCGTTTGCAACACGTGTATGGCGGCGAGGTGATTTGCTGCGGGGGCGCGATCAACTCGCCCCATCTGCTCCAGCTGTCTGGCATCGGCGACGCGGACCATCTCGAGGGGCTTGGGGTCGACGTGGTTCACGATCTACCAGGCGTCGGCCAGAATTTGCAGGACCATCTCGAAGTATACGTGCAGCACGCGTGCACGCAGCCGATCTCGATGCAGCCGGCCCTGCGTTGGTGGAACAAGCCGTGGATCGGCTTGGAGTGGCTGTTGTTTCGCCGCGGTCCGGCTGCCACCAACCACTTCGAGGCGGGTGGATTTGTGCGCGGTAACTCGAATGTGGCCTACCCGAATCTGATGATTCACTTCCTGCCCCTAGCGATCCGCTACGACGGCACGGTACCGGCGGGTGGGCATGGATACCAGATGCATATCGGGCCAATGAACTCCGACGCGCGCGGATCGGTCGCGGCCGTGTCAGCAGATCCCCACCGCAAACCGGCTCTCCGTTTCAACTATTTGTCCACTGATAGGGATCGGACCGAGTGGGTCGAAGCCATCGATTGTGCTCGGGGGATTCTCGACCAGCCGGCCCTGCGGGCGTTGAGCGCCGGCGAGATCTCTCCGGGTCCGTCGGTGCAGGACTCGGCGCAGATCCTCGACTGGGTCGCCCGGGAAGGAGAGACGGCCTATCATCCATCGTGCTCGTGCCGCATGGGAACCGATCCGATGGCGGTGGTCGACCCCGTCGGTCTACGGGTCCACGGGGTTGACGGTTTGCGCATCGTGGATGCATCGACGATGCCCCGTGTGACCAACGGCAACATCTATGCACCGACTATGATGATTGCCGAGAAGACGGCCGATCAGATCCTCGGGAACACTCCTTTAGCTCCCTCCCTCAGCGCTTTCTACCGGCATGAGTGAAGAAGGCCGGATGCACTCAGGCGCATAGGAACTGCTTCATCTCGGTTGGGCTGACTTGTCTTGGAATCTAGCTAAACTACGAAGGATACCACATGTTTAAAATTAGCAAAGGCTTGGGCAATTTGGCCGAAGAGACGCTGCGTTTTTTCAGCCAAATCGGCGTCGAAGAAGTGGCCGTACCTGCGCGTTTTAATGAGAATGTCAATTTGCGACCCTTGGTGCCCCCAGCGCAGCTAAAGGCACCTGGTTCCTTGCCGCCGATGTGGGATGAAGAGGAGTTAGAGCGCATTGCAGCGCATGTGCGCGCTTTTGATTTAGAGCCGACCATAATGGATTTGCCGCTTTCGGGGGCGGTTCTGCTGGGGCGCGATGGCCGCGACGAGGATCTGCGTGATATAGAGGCGCGCGTGCAGGTGGCCGTGCGCGTTGGCATAGAGGTGCTCACCTATAATTTTACGGCGCTGCGTGCGTCGGAAGGCTATGCAGCTCGGACAGGGGCCGGGCGCGGTGGCGTGCATTTGCGAGACTTTGACTATGCGCGCATCAAAGAGTTATCGCCAATTGACGAAGTGGGTGAACACGGCATGGATGAGATGTGGGAACGGTTGGAATATTTTTTAAAGGCCATCGTGCCCGTAGCCGAGAGTGCGGGTGTGCGACTGGCGCTGCATCCCAACGACCCGCCGGTGCCCGTTTACCGGGGCGTGGCGCAGCCGCTGTGGAACCTGGCGGCAATGAAGCGCTTGATTGAGGTGGTGGATAGTCCGGCCAATAGCATCTTCTTTGATACGGGCGTGATGACGGAATACGGCGAAGATGCGGCGGAGGCCATTCGTTATTTTGGCGCTCGGGACCGCATTGGCACGGTGCATTTCCGCAACGTGCGCGTAGAAGAGCCCTACTACAAATACACGGAGACCTTTGTCGACGAGGGCGATTGTGATATCGTCGCGTGCATGCGCGCCTTTGCTGCCGTCGGTTATAAGGGCAGCATTGATCCGGACCACACGCCGGGCATAACGGGCGATGCGGCGGGCTCGCAGATCGGCTGGTCCTATGCGGTGGGGCAACTGCGGGCGCTGCGGGCGGCGGCGCTGTCTGCGGGATAGGATGGACATCTTTGTCTCACATGGAATTGTATAGCGACTTATTTGTCTCATTGTTGCTGTTGGTGACATAGCTGTCTCAACTTTTGGCTGTGTCTTAACTCCTAAGACCTTCTCGACCTTTGGCTGGCAAATGATTTGCTGTTGCTAAGATGCCCTGCGCACTGTCTGCGTTGGATAAGAACAGAGGAGGCATCGAAATGAATACCAGAGCAGTCGCTGATCCCCCCCGCACTCCCGTTTTCAAATCTAAAGCACTCGAAGATGCGCGCGATTGGGCGCAGCAGACGCGAGACCTGCAGCCCTTATTTGCGCCACGCGCGGTTGCCGTCGTCGGTGCCAGCACGCGGAGCGAAAGCGTCGGGCAGTCCGTTTTCCGCAATCTATTATCCAGCGGTTATACGGGTGTGGTATATCCAATCAATCCCAAGCACCACAGTATTCTGGGCGTGCGCAGCTACGCCAGCGTGCTAGAAGTAGATGACGAGTTGGACTTAGTTGTCATTGCTGTACCGGCCTCGGCTATTCCTCAGGTATTGGACGAGTGTGCGCAAAAAGGCGTGCGCAGTGCCATTGTGCTTTCGGCCGGTTTTAAAGAGACGGGGGCAGAGGGCAATGCACTTGAAGAACAGATCCGGCGCCAGGCGGAGACGGCGGGTATCGCGCTCTTGGGGCCCAATTGTCTGGGGCTGATCAATACGGATCCGGCGGTGTCGATGAATGCGACCTTTGCGCGGGTGATGGCCGCGCCGGGGCATATTGCCTTTCTGTCGCAGTCGGGCGCTCTGTGCACCTCTATATTGGACTATGCGCGCGCGCAGCATATCGGTTTTTCCAAGTTTATCAGCTTTGGCAACAAGACGGATATCGACGAGATCGACTTATTGCGCTATTTGGCTACGGACCCGCAGACGAGTGCCATTCTCATGTATGTCGAGGAGCTGAGCGAGGGGCCGCGCTTTATTAATCTGGCGCGCGAGATTACGGGCGTTATTGGCAAGCCCATTCTGGCGATCAAGACGGGGCGCACGCAGCAGGGGGCCAGTGCCGCTTCTTCGCATACGGGTTCGTTGGCCGGAGCCGATGCCGCCTACGATGCGATTATGGCGCAGGCTGGGGTGCTGCGCGTGGATACGGTGCAGGAGCTCTTTGATTATGCGATGGCCTTTGGCTGCCAGCCCGCCCCGCGCGGCGATCGCATAGCGATTGTTACGAATGCCGGCGGACCGGGCATTATGGCGACGGATGCCTGTGTGTACCAAGGCTTGAATTTGGCTGAGTTTAGCGCGGAGACGACCCAGGCGTTGCAGGAGGCATTGCCGGCGGCAGCGAGCTGTCACAACCCGGTGGATCTCGTAGGGGATGCGCGCTCGGATCGCTATCGCGCCGCTGTCGAAGCGGTGTTAAAGGACCAAGGGGTCGACGGCTTGATCGCCATTCTCACGCCGCAGAATATGACGGATATCGACGGTATTGCCCGCGTATTAGCCGAATTGGCGCAGGAGAGCAGCAAGCCGCTCTTCGCCTCGTTTATGGGCGGGGTCGACATCGCTTCTGGCGTGCAGATTCTACGGCGTAACAACGTGCCGCACTATCCGTTTCCAGAAGGGGCCGCGCGCGTATTTGCCGCCATGTGGCGCTATCAGTGTTGGCTCGATCGACCGCGCACAGAAGAGCGCATTTTTGACGTCGATCGCAAGGCGGTCAACGAGGTTTTTGCCAAAGCGCGGGCCGAGGGGCGCACGCAATTGCCCGAGTCGGAGGCGGTGACGGTGTTGGCGGCCTATGGATTTCCGACGTTGCGCGCCGAGACGGCGAATAGCAGCGCCGATATAGAGGAAATTTGTGGACGGCTCGGTTTTCCTTTGGTTATGAAAATTGCCTCACCCGATATCTTGCACAAAACGGATGTGGGGGGCGTTGTGTTGGGTATCGAGGAGGTGGCGTCGGCTGAAAAGGCCTTTGTCGATATGATGGACTCGGTGAAAAAACAGCGCCCCGACGCGCAGGTTTGGGGGGTGCACATGCAGCAGATGGCGGCTCCGGGGCGCGAGGTAATCTTAGGGGCAACGCGCGATGCGCGCTTTGGCCCGATGCTGATGTTTGGTCTGGGGGGTATCTATACGGAGGCGCTGGGCGATGTGACCTTTCGTTTGGCGCCGCTGCGCGAGCTGAGTGCGAGGCATATGTTGGAGCAGATACGCGGGAGCAAGATATTGACGGGCACGCGCGGACAGGGGCCGGTCGATTTTGTCGTGTTGCAGGAGTGTCTGGAGCGGCTTTCACAATTAGTAATCGAATTTCCGGAGATTAAAGAGATCGATGTCAATCCGCTCATCGCCTACGAAGAAGGCGCCGTGGCGGCGGATGCCCGCATTATTTTGGAGGGCTGAGCCATGCGCTGCGATTTAGATTGGCAGAAGCGCTGTGGCGACAAGCTGATATCGGCTGAGGAAGCGGTGGCTGGAATTCGCCGGGGTCAGCGAGTCTTTATCGGCTCGGGGGCGGCCGAACCGCAGGCGCTGGTCAGCGCGTTGGCGCAGCGTGGAGACCAGCTGGCCGACAACCAGCTGATTCATATTCGCAGCTTGGGAGTCGCGCCTTATGCCGAGTCGCGTTTCTCGGAAAAATTCCGCTACAGCACTTTCTTTATTGGCGACAACGTGCGCGACGCCGTCGGGGATGGCCGCGCCGACTACACGCCTATTTTTCTCTCCGAAGTGCCGAATCTGTTTCGCAAAGGCAAGGCGCCGATTGACGTGGCGCTCATACAAGTGACGCCGCCGGATGCCTCTGGATTTTGCAGCTACGGCGTTTCTGTCGACATCGTCAAAGCGGCTACGGAGAGCGCCCGCTGGGTCGTTGCCGAGGCCAACCCGCAGATGCCGCGCACGCTGGGCGATTCTTTTATACACATAAATCAAATTGATTCTATCGTCGAGAACGACGCGCCTATTGCCGAGATGAGCTTTGATCCTCCCGACGAGATAGCGCGGCGGATCGGTCGACATATCGCCGAGCAGGTCGAAGATGGGGCCACGCTGCAGATGGGCATTGGCACGATACCCGACTCGGTGCTCTTGGAGCTAAAGGGGCATCGCGATTTGGGCGTGCACACGGAAATGGTCTCCGACGGCATTGTGGAGCTTATCGAGTTGGGCGTGGTAAATGGTGCGCGCAAGACGCTGCATCGGGGGAAGGTCGTCACGAGCTTTGCGCTGGGCACGCGCCGCTTATACGACTTTATAGACGATAACCCGATGTTTGAGTTCTATCCCAACGAGTATAGCAACGACCCCTTTGTCATTGCCCAGAACGAGCGTATGGTGGCGATCAATGCGGCGTTAGAGGTCGATCTGAGTGGGCAAGTTTGTTCGGACTCGCTGGGCACCAACTTCTACAGTGGCATCGGCGGGCAGGTGGATTTTATTCGCGGTGCTGCGCGTTCTGTAGGGGGCAAGCCGATGATTGCGCTGCCTTCGACGGCCGTGGTCGAAGGGCGGCGGGTCTCGCGTATTGTCGCGACGTTAAAGGAGGGGGCTGGCGTGGTTACCTCGCGCGGGGATGTGCACTATGTGGTCACGGAATACGGTGCCGTCGACCTGCACGGCAAGAGCATTCGCGAGCGCGCTTTGGCGTTGATTCACATTGCCCATCCGGACTTTAGAGAGGCCTTGATGCGTGTGGCGCGCGATCGGCACTTTGTCTATGCCGACCAGGTTGCGGTGGCGGGCACGGGCAGCTTGGAGCTGGAGGAGTTGGAGAGCAGGTGGCAGGCCAAGGATGGTCAGCATGTGCACTTTCGTCCTATCGAACCAACGGACGAGGCCTTGATTCAGGATTTGTTCTATCGCTCCTCCGAGCGCACGATCTATCTGCGCTTCTTCTCGCATTTAAAGGCATTGCCACACCGGCAGGCGCAGCAGTTGGCGGCGGTCGATAATGCGGGTCATTTGGCGTTAGTCGGTACGGTGAACGAGGGTGAACGCGAGGTCATTATTGCGGTGGGGCGCTATTATTTAACGCCGTCTACCCAGTATGCAGACTGCGCCTTTATGGTGCGCGACGATTGGCAGGAGCGCGGTGTGGGGCGCTATCTAGTCAGTCGCTTGATCGAAATTGCGCGCAGTCAGGGGATCGCTGGTTTCACGGCGGATGTACTCGTCGATAATACGCGTATGCTGCACGTTTTTCACGAATGTGCGCCGGGGCCGATTCAGAGCAAGATGGAAGACGGTGCGTATCATATTTCCTTTGCGCTGGAGTCCTCTGCGGAATCGGAAATACGCTGAGTTTTAGGGGGGGCGCCTACTGGTGCTCGTTCTCTAGGGGAGGCACCTCATCTTTTTCGGCGATGGTACGTGCGATTGACTCTATATATGAATGGATGCGTCTGAGTTGGTCGATTAGCGCTAGGTGGATATGGCTCGTCTCTATCTATAAACTCCTGCTGGCCCTCCTGAGAAAAAGGGATCTGGCCGCGGTTTTTTGATGTGGCAGGCCAACTAGTTTGTGCTCTACTAAGTTGCCGATGCGTTCGAGGTTTTTGGTGATATTGAGCAGGCGCACGGTTTCGGCTGCTTGGTCCTCGCTGAGGTTGGCACTCGAAATGGCGACTAGGTATTCGCTGATCTGCGTCCCGAGTTATGCCTCTTTGCCGGAGACGCGGTCGAATGGGTTGGCGACGCTCGACGCGACGTTGGACAAGTGGGCGCTGATGCGGCGCAGGAAGCGCGCCGCCAGGGCATAGGGCACGGCATCGCTGTTCTGGCCCTCGCCTTTGACGATTTGCTCTATGAGCACGTCGCTCTGCTTTTTGATCTCTTCGTGTTGGCGCATGACCAGGCGGGCTCTTTCGATATCGCTCTCGCGCAACGCCTCCAAAACCTGAGCAAAGAGCGGCGCGATGGCGCGGTGTAACTGCTGGCACTCTTCGCTATGCGCCGATGCGCCGCTGTTGAGACCGGACCAAGCGCTGAGTTCGATTAGGCTCTTGGCGTAGTCGCCGATGCGCTCTATATCGTGGACAATGCTCAACAGCGATAGGCTGGTGGGCAGGTCCTGCTGCGGGTTCATCACTAAATGCTCAAAGACCATCCGCCGCACTAGGCGCTCGCTGGCGTTGATATCGCGGTCATCGCGCTCGATGTCGACGATTTCTGGCTGCGGGTTCATCAGGCTAGCGCAGACTAGTTCGTACATGCGTTCGGCGCGTTCGATCATGCCCAAGACTTCTTGGATGGCGTCGTAGAGTAGGGTGGTGCGCTTTTGAGAGTCTATAATTTCTTTAAACATGATCTTATCTCCAGGCGAGGACGAGCAAGAGGGGGAGTGCGTAAAAGACCAGCACTATATAGGCCACGGCGTAGAGACGCGAGCGGCTGGTCATTTCGGCCAAAGCACGGGCCATTTTTAATGGAATTTGGCGTATGGCTTTGAGCGGATAGACTATGGCTATGCCGGTTACATTAAAAAAGAAGTGGGCGAAGGCGACGGTGACGGCGGCGATATTACCGGTGGCCAGCGCAGCGAGCATGGCGGTGACGGTGGTGCCTATATTGGCCCCGAGCGTAAAGGGAAAGACCTGTTCTAAGGTGAGGATGCCGGCACCGATAAGGGGCACGATCATCGAAGTCGTTATCGAGGAACTCTGCACCATGATCGTCATGATGATGCCAAAGAGCATGGCCACGGGGGCCGCGCCGAAGAGGTAGCGGTGCAAATAGCGCTCGGCGCGTTTGATAACGACGCCGCGCGCTAGGTCGACGAGAAACTTGAGCGCCGCATACATAATGATGAGGGCAAAGATTAGGCAGATGACGGGATTCGAGCCGAAGAGCTCAATTAGCCAAGATACGATGGGTTTGGTGATGGCTTTGAGCGGGTCGGCAAATTTCATGCCGCCGACGCCTTGGAAGATGACGGCCGCTTTTTCGGACAAGTGCTGCAAATAACCGAAGGCGATCTCTAGTGGGAGCAGAATGGCGACGGCAATTAGGTTGAAAAAATCGTGCACGGTGGCACCGGCTAGCGCGCGTTTAAATTCTTCCTTGCGGGTGATATGACCCATGGAGACGAGCGTGTTGGTGACGCTGGTGCCGATATTGGCTCCCATAACTACGGGGATCGCTCCTTCGATCGTCAGCGCACCGCCGGCGACCATGCCCACGGCTATGGAAGTCGTCGTCGACGAACTCTGTGCCAGCGTAGTGGCGAGAATACCGGCGAAGAGACCGACTAATGGGTTGGAGGTCATCTCGATGAGCTGATGTGCCAAGTCCTTGCCGAAGAGCTTAAAGGAAGCCCCGAGTAGGCCGATGCTGACGAGGAATATATACAGAATTAAGACTAGGCCGATGAGCTGGGCCCAGAGCTGTATGGTGTCGCGTTTCATAGAAGATCTCAGCTTCGTTGGGAGTTTTCTTATAATGTAACTGTAACAGATTCGTAACATATATAAACGCACCTGCTCTGACAAACGGCAAATTTATGGCGTCTGTCAGAGGTGCCTGTCAGGCACTGGTTTTGCGCCTACATCTTTACTTATGCCGCCTATTTCTATACTTTTCCAACCCCATACACTAGCGTATTATATCTCAATTTTTACAGGAAAATCATGGCCAGTAAGATCAAATTGCGGGTGGTGGAGGATGGGAGCGTCGTGGCGTCGGAAGCGGCTATTCTATTAGCCGATGAAGTGCGTCGACGACCGGACGCCGTGCTGGGGTTGGCGACGGGATCCACTCCGGAGGCGACCTATGCCGAATTGGTGCGTTTACACCGCGAAGAGGGCCTGAGTTTTGCACGCGTGCGCAGCGTTAATCTCGACGAATACGCAGGGCTCGATGGCGAGCACGAACAGAGTTATCGCCAGTATATGCAGCGACATTTATTTAATCATATAGACATTCGCCTGTGGAATGCGCTCGTGCCCGATGGAGTGGCGGTCGATGCGGAGGCCGAGTGCCGCGCCTACGAGCAACGCATACAGGGGCTCGGTGGAGTCGATATGTGGTTGACGGGGATTGGCACCAATGGACACGTCGCCTTTAATGAGCCGGGATCGGCTGCGGATAGCCGCACGCGTTTAGTCGATCTGACGACGGCGACCATCGAGAGTAATAGCCCCCTCTTTGCCCATGCTGATGAGGTGCCGCGTAGGGCGTTTACGGTGGGAATTGAAACGCTCATGGCATCGCGCCGTTTGTTGCTCTTGGCTACGGGAGAGAGCAAGGCCGCTGCGATCGCCGCTGCGATAGAGGGGGAAGTTAGTTCAGCGTGCCCGGCTAGTTTTTTGCAAGAGCATGCGGACTGCACTTTTTTGCTGGATCGCGCAGCGGCTACTCACCTGTCGAGGTGATGCCGTGATATTGGTGCTCAACTGTGGATCTTCCTCGCTAAAATACAGCCTTTTTGACGAAGGTGAACGCGTGCGCGCTGGCGGACATATCGAGCGCATTGGCGAAACAGATTCGTCGATGGAGCGATGGTCTGGCGGTCGTCGAGAGCAGCATTCGGTCGTTGCGGCCGACCACAGTCAGGCTATGGCTGCTATGGGAGCGGCCCTAGAAGAGCGCGGCCAGGGAGCCTATTTATTAAAGGCTATTGGTCATCGCGTAGTGCACGGTGGGGAGCGTTTTGTCGAATCGGCGCTCATAACCCAAGAGGTGGAGGAGGGGATCGACGCCTGTGCTGAACTGGCACCGCTGCACAATCCGGCGGCTCTTGCGGGTATTAGTGCGGCGCGGCAACTCTTTGCTGGCGTGCCGCAGGTCGCTGTTTTTGATACGGCATTCCATCAGACCATGCCCGAGCGTGCCTTTCTCTATGCCATACCTCGTTCGCTGTATAGAGAACAAGGCATTCGCCGTTATGGTTTTCACGGCACTTCGCATCGCTATGTGGCGCAGCGCGCTGCGGAGGTGCTGCGCATGGATCCCGAAGAATTTACCGGTATCACATGTCATCTGGGCAATGGCTGTTCGTTGGCGGCCATAGAGAACGGACGCTCCATAGATACGACGATGGGTTTGACGCCTTTAGAGGGTGTGGCGATGGGGACGCGCTCGGGAGATGTGGATCCGGCTCTTATTTTTCATTTGGCGCGCAGCGGTATGGAGTTGGCTGATATAGAGCGCTTGCTGGTGGAAGAGAGCGGTTTGCTCGGTCTTTCTGGGCACTCGCAGGATGTGCGTCAGTTGGAGGCAGTGGCCTTAGAGGGCGACGAAGCCGCGCAGGTGGCGCTGGACGTTTTTGCCTATAGAGTGCGCAAGGCCATCGGTTCGCTCTATGCGGTAATTGGGCACATGGATGCACTGGTGTTCACGGGGGGTATCGGCGAGAATAGCGCTTTTATGCGCCGGCGTATCATCGATGGACTGGAGGGGTTCGGTTTGCAGTTGGATCCGGCGCGCAATCGCGCTCATAGCCGTAGTGAGGGGGAAGTGTCGAGTTTTGGAGCACGGGTGAAGATCTTGGTGATACCGACCAATGAAGAGTTAGTTATTGCGCGTGAGGCGCGCGATTTGATCTCGCGAAAAAACGAAGGATAGATCATGACCAACGATACGCTGACTCCGGTAGAGCGCAAAGTACTAACTACCTCTCCCTTTGAGGACTTGTATGCGCCGACTGAAAAGATCCGCACGATCGTCGTCGATAATTTCCCGTCTTTGGGCAAGCTGGCGGCGATGCGTTTTATCGAATGGGTGCAGCAGAATCCCGGTGGGGTCGTATCGCTGCCGACGGGTAAGACGCCGGAGTATTTTATTCATTGGGTGATGCATATCGTAGAGCATTGGGGCGAAGCTGAAGTGGTGCGCGAGTTAGCCGCCTACGATATCACCCCCGATCTGCAACCGGATATGGCCAGTCTGCACTTTGTGCAGATCGATGAGTTTTATCCCATCGATCCGGAGCAGGGCAACAGTTTCTATTCCTATGTCAATCGCTTCTATATCGATGGATTTGGCATGGATCGCGACAAGGCATTGTTGATAAACTGCAGTGAAGTCGGCCTGTTGCCCGGTCAGACGCTGGAGGGGGTATGGCCCGACGGCGAGGTGGATTTGTCTCTGCGCTACCGGGCTGCGCAGACGGCGCGCGAACAGAGGCAGCAGCAGGCGCTGATGCGTGTCGATCAATGGTGCCAGGGCTACGAGGAGCAGATTCGTGACTTGGGTGGCATTGGTTTCTTCTTGGGAGGGATTGGCCCCGATGGTCATATCGGTTTTAACGTGCGCGGTTCCGACCACTACAGCACGACGCGGTTAACAGAGGTCAATTACGAGACGCAGGCCGCCGCTGCCGGTGATTTGGGTGGTATCGAAGTGGCGCGCAAACGGCTGGTCATTACGATCGGGCTGGGGACGATCGCCTATAACGAGAATGCCTGCGCTCTAATTATGGCGGCAGGCGAGTCCAAAGCGGGTATTATCGCCAATGCAGTGCAGCTGGAAAAACATGTGCACTACCCGGCTACGGCGCTGCATGGATTGCCCAATGCACGCTTCTATATAACGACTGGAGCAGCCAAACGGCTCGAGCGACGGCAGCTCGATTTATTGTTGCGGCAGAAAGAGATTGATGATGAAACGATGGAGAAAGTCGTCGTCGATCTAGCGTTGAAATTGAACAAGAAGGTGATCGAACTAACGCAGGAGGACTTCGCAGCCGACGAGAGTGGTGCCGCGCTGGTGGCGCGGCGGAGCGAGGATGTTGATGCGTTGACCAAGCGCGTACGCGGCGACCTGATCGCCAAGATTGAACGCGGGACGCAGACGATGGCGGATACGCGTTTTTTGCATACGGAACCTCATCACGACGACCTCATGCTGGGTTATTGGCCCTATATCGTGCGCCATACGCGCCCCGCTAGTAATACGCATTATTTCGTCTGTCTGACAGGCGGTTTTACGGCGGTGACTAATCAGTTTATTGTGGACCATCTCAAAAGGTTGCGGCGCTTTCTGCGCCATCGCGATTTTGATGGGCTGATGGCCGAGGGCTATTTCGATCCTGGTTATGGCGAAGGGCGCAATCGCGACCTCTGGCAGTATTTGGACGGAGTTGCCGCCGATGATGACGATCTGCGTAACGAGGGCATGGCGCGACGTTTTCTGCGCAATTTAGTCGACCTATATGGCGCAATGGATCATGCGGCTATCGAGAATCGCATTGGTGAGTTGGAGGCGTATTTTGTAGGCCGTTATCCCGGCGAGAAGGACGAGGCGGAGATACAGCGTCTCAAGGGCATGTGTCGCGAGTGGGAGGCCGAGAGCATCTGGGGTTATCTCGGTTGGAACTGCGATAACGTTAGACATTTGCGGCTGAGTTTTTACACGGGCGATATATTTACGAAGGAGCCGACATTGGCCGGTGATGTGATGCCGGTAATTGAGCTGTTAGAAGAAGTCAAGCCCGACGTTATAAGCGTGGCGCTCGACCCTGAGGCCAGCGGTCCAGATACGCATTACAAGGTGTTGCAGGCCATTACTGAGGCGTTGCGGCGCTACGAAAAAACGAGCGGGCGTTCCGATATTAAGGTCTGGGGTTATCGCAATGTATGGTTTCGTTTTCATCCCAGCGAGGCCGAGATCTTTGTGCCCGTTTCGCTCAATATGCTTTCCGTTATGCACAGCGCTTTTATGAATACTTTTATATCGCAGCGCGATGCATCATTTCCCAGTTACGAACACGACGGTCCTTTTTCCGAACTGGCGCGGCGGGTGCAGGTGGATCAATACCAGAAGCTAAAGACGTGCTTGGGACGCGAGTGGTTTCAGGAGCATCCGAGCCCATTGATTCGCGCGACGCGCGGTTTTGTTTATTTAAAAGAAATGGCTTTAGAAGAATTTTACGAGCGCAGTCGCGCGCTCATGCAGGCGGCCGAAAACCGCTAGGAAGGTTGTTTGATACATGTTGAGCGAAAAGGTGCAGATTGCACTGAACAAACAAATTAATGCCGAGTTCTATTCTGCCTATTCCTATTTGGCGCTGGCCTCCTATTTTGAGGGCCTCGACCTCAACGGTTGTGCCCACTGGATGAAGGTTCAGTACCAGGAAGAGTTGGTGCACGCCGACAAGATCTATGTCTATGTTAATAACCGCGATGGGCGGGTCAAGTTGCAGCCTATTGGCGCACCGCAGTACGAGTGGGAATCGCCGTTAGAAGCTTTTAAGTTTGCGTTGGCTAGCGAGCGCAAACTGAGCGAAGATATCTACGGTGTGGTTGATATGGCGCTGGCCGAGCGCGATCACGCGACGCACACTTTTATGCAGTGGTTTGTTAACGAGCAGGTGGAAGAGGAGTCCATTGTGCGCGATATCGTTAGTGATATCGAGCGAGTAATCGAAAGCAAGGACGGGCTCTTTCTGATGGATCGCGATCTGGCGAGTCGGCAGCCAGAAAAAAATCCAGAAGGAGCGTAGAGGCTAAGCATTGACTTTTTCGCTACTTAGATAAAGTGATACCGTCGCCGTATAATTTTTGTTGTTAAAATCGGCAAAAATATTATTGACACGGGGGGGATAAATAAAGTATCGTTAGGGTAAGAGTTAAAAAGGACGGACGACGCGCCACCGGTCGCCGGCCGACAAGGTCCACGAACTGCTTGTAAGCTACATCGAACGCATGAAATAGATCGGGCTCGCATCCCATTGATCCCCCCCGGATGCACCGATAGGGAAAGTAATTTCCGCCAGCGATGGGTGACTTTAAAAGCAGGGGCAAGAGAGTAAAGGGGCCGCGGTCGTTAGTTGACGGACCGAAACTAAGGCACAAGAGGAGGGCATATGCCGCCGAACGAAACAAAGCGGCTGTGATGGTTGCGAGGTTATCCAAGATCTCGCACCGTCGCAGTCGCTATATTTTTGTACGGAATTTTGTGTGTGGCCCGCTGCAGTTAGGCGGTTGTATCCCGCCGATTTGTCTTGCCTATTATTTTCGCCTTTTCCCAGCTTCCTCCTTCATAGCGAATACCCAATCCCGGTCCTGTCGGAACGTCTATATAACCACCGTCGCGAATTTTGAAATGCGGTTCGTACCAGTCTTCGTAGATCGCGGGGCGAGCTGAAAATTCTAGGTAGGGGCCCGTATTGGGCGCGACGGAGGCAAAGTGTAAGAGCGTGGCTAACTCGGGGTTGTGTTTGGGACTGTGGGGCGTGGCGTTGATACCGGCTTCGGCGGCCATTTGGGCTACGCGCAGCGCGCGGATGAGGCCGCCATTATACATCAGGTCGGGTTGGATTACGTCGACGGTGCACTTGCGGATCATGGCGCGGAAATGGCCCATATTACAGTCCTGCTCGCCACCGGCCACGTCGATGTCGAGTGCGTCGGCGACGGCCTGTGTTTCTTCGTACTGTTCGAAAGGGCAGGGTTCTTCGAGGAAGGCGTAGTTCAGGGCTTGCATTAGATGTCCGACTTCGATGGCTTTTTTGTGATCGTACGAACCGTTGGCATCGGCGTAGAGGGTGATATCGGGTCCCCATGCTTCGCGCGCTAGACGCAGTAGGTTTTCCGTGCGACTCGGCAGGGAATCGGCGTTGTTGGCCATGCGGCCGCCGATCTTTATTTTGACGGCGCTGGCGCCGGTCTGCTCGAGGCGGTCACCTACCCATGCGACTTCTTCTTCGGCCGTCGTGTCGCGGCGCATGCTGGAAAGGTAGACGGGGATTTGCTGGCGGTATGGCGTGCCTATAAGCTCGCCAACGGAACGGCCGCTGGCTTGGCCGATGAGGTCGAAGATGGCTGCTTCGGCGTAGGCGACGCAGTTCCAGAAGGCCGTGCCTTGATATTTGTAGTTGTTGCGGAACGTGTAGACCTCGTTGACGAGTGTTTCGAGATGGCGGGCATCGCGGTCTATAAAGGCGGGGGCGACGAGTTGGTTGAACATAGGCGCGAGATAAGTCAGGCGATTGTTGGTGGTGGCCATACCGATGGCGCCATCGGTGCTGGTGGCGCGCACTAGATAGGTGCCGTGGAGACAGCGAACTTCGAGTGATTCGACTATGAGTGGTGTGCTGTGTGCTGTTTCGAGAGAGAGAAACGGGGGCCAGTAGTGCTGGTCGGAGTAGGTCGATTCGAGCATGGAAGACTCACTGAGTTTGAGTGGTGGGGTATGGCGTGTTATTTTCGGCGCGTGTATAGGCTTGGAATCATTAAGTAATATTTTGCGAAGACGAGGGGTTCACATGCATATAGCTGTTACGGGTGCGGCCGGTCGGATCGGTCGTTACATAATAAAGGATCTGCGCGCGGCAGACCACAGCGTGCAGGCGATGGATATCACAGCCCACAGCGGTCTGCAAGTTGACCTAACGGATGCTGGTCAAGTCTACGGCGCTCTGTCTGGCTGCGAAGCGGTCGTGCATATGGGCGCGTGGGCCAACGCGGGTATGGTTCCGGATACGCGCACCTACGGCGACAATGTCACGGGGACTTATAATGTCTTTCAGGCTTGCGCTGACTTGGGCATCAAACGCGTGGTCTCGGCATCGAGCAATCAGATATACGGTTTTTTTGCTGCGGCACCGGACTATGTGCTGGTAGACGAAGTCCATCCTGTGCGCCCGATTAATTCGTATGCCCTATCGAAAGTGGCAGGGGAAGCAGCGGCGGATTATTTTGTGCGCAACAGAGGCTTAGAAATTCTTTCGTTTCGCATAATGGGTGCGCGCGTGCCGGCGCAGATACCAGCGGATATTGCGGCGATAAAAGCCGATCCAGCCGCTGCGGCTAATTTGCTGTGGACGCGCAGCGATGCGCGCGATATCGCCTTGGCTTGTCGTTTGGCCATTGAGGCCGACGCAGTGGAATCGGGGGCTTATAATATTACGGGATCGCGTATTGTGTTGGATGTAGAGACGCGCACGCTGTTGGAAAAATATTGCCCGCAAACACAGATTTGCGAAGAGTTACAGGGATCTGATTCACCGCTGAGCTGTGCAAAGGCGCGGCGGGTCTTTGGTTTTGAGCCGCGCTATGCGTGGTCGGAGAGCAACTATTATCTGGAGGAAGAGGTGTGAAAGAGTTGGCGATTAATGGGGGGAAACCACTGCATGACAAGCCGTGGAAGACGGGGGCATTTCACGTAAAAGAAGAAATTAAAGTTTTAGAGCAGGTGCTCGCTGGTCCGGCGTTGCCTATGGCAAGGGGGCCGCGTGTAATGGCGTTGCGCGAGCAGCTCGCGGCGTGTTATGGCATGCGCTATGCCGTGCCCGTTAGTTCGGGCAGTGCGGCTATTCACGTGGCTCTCTACGCGGCGGGTGTGGGCGCCGGTGACGAGGTGATTGTCAGTCCGCTGACGGACTATGGAAGTATTATTGGCATTTTCCAGCTCAACGCGATCCCGGTCTTTGCCGATGTGTTGCCCGACAGCTTGCTGTTGGATGTCGGTGCGATTGAAAAGAAAATCAGCGCGCGCACCAAGGTGATTATGCCGGTACATAACGGCGGCTATGCGGTAGATATGCGGGCACTGATGAAAGTGGCGAAGAAGCGCGGTGTGAAGGTTTTGGAAGACTGTGCGCAGGCCCATTTAGCACAGTTAGGCAAAAAATACTTGGGGACCTACGGCGATATCAGCGCCTGGAGCTTCAACGAAAGCAAGCACATGAAGGCCGGCGAGGGCGGGTTTATACTGACCAATAACAAGGCGATGGCCGAGGCGGCCGATCTTTTTGCCGACAAGTGCTATCCGCGTTTTGCCGGTGCGCCGCCGACACCGGCCTTTCCGGCGCTCAATGTGCGTCTCAACGAAATCAATGCGGCCTTGGCTTCGGTGCAGCTAAAGCATCTGCCCAAGTGGATCGAGAAGAGGCGGCGCTTTGCTGCAGCATTTCAGGCTGGGATCCAAGACGTAGCTGGCATTCGCGCTGAGCCGCAGCCCACAGGCAGCAACCCCAGCTATTGGTGGGTGAGTTTCGCGGTAGATGCCGATGTGTTAGGTGTCGATGCCGCGCGCTTTTGTGAGATGCTGAATGCCGAGGGCATTCCATCGGGTGCCCGCGTGCAGCAATACGTGCCAGGCTGGCAAGTATTCCGCACGTTGCACGACGATCCGGACGCTTTTGCCAGCTATAGACCGGGGCGGTTAAAAAAGAGACGCTACCCGCTCAACGTAGCGCCCATTGCCCAGAAGGCCGCCGCAAAGGTTGGCGCCATACGCATGACCCAGCACAATACGGTAGCAGAGGCCAAGGCCGCTGCGCGCGCCGTGCAGAAGATCATCAGAGCTCTGACGTAGGGTGTTTCCCCAGCTCCACTGATAGCAATTGCTCAACAGAAGGATGTGTGAATTGTCAGAATCGCATACAGACATACTCGTAGTAGGTGGTGGCACCGGCGGTGTGGCTGCTGCCTTTCAGCAACGGCTGTTATCGCCTGCATCCGCTCGAGTGGAATATCGGTGAAGCGGCGGGATTATTAGCGGCGTTCTGCTTAGATGAGGGACATATATCACAGCAGGTACACGAGAGTATGAAATTGACGGAGTCGTTTCAGGGTTTGTTGCGCGCGCAGGGATTTGAGTTGGAGTGGCCAAAAATAGGCTCAGTTTAAATGGAGAAAATAGATATGAAAAAAATGAAATTTGGCATTATTGGCTGTGGTGATATTGCGGCTAATTCCTTTGCGCCGAGCTTGCTGCAGTCGGAACAAGCGGAATTGGTTGCCGTGTGTCGCAGGGATGTGGACAAAGCCAGAGAGTTTGCGGAAAAATTTGGCAACTGTGCAGCATTTGGTTCCGCAGAGGAACTGCTGGAAGAAGGCGGCGTGGACGCCGTAATCGTGTCGACGCCGACGGACTTCCACTGTGAATTTACACTGCTGGCGGCCGCTAAGGGCAAACACGTGCTCTGTGAGAAACCGATGGCACATAATCGCGACGAATGTCGGCAGATGATAGAGGCTTGCCGGGCGAACGACGTTGCGCTGGGCGTGGCCTATCGGCGGCGACTTTTTCCGCAGGTGCTCAAAGCAAAAGAGTTGATAGCGCAGGGCCGCATTGGTCGCGTGGTGTGTGTGCGCACCCACTATAGTGGCTGGATGGGCGTGCAGCCCGGCGAGTGGCGCGTGCGACCCGATATTGGTGGTGCGATGATGGAGATGGCGGTGCACCGCTTGGAAGTGCTGCTTCACTTTGCCGCCGAGCCGGTGGAACTTAGTGCTTTAGTCGAAACGGTAGAGCACGATTGGCCTGTGGACGATACCGATGCGATCTTGCTGAAATTTGCCGACGGTACCGTAGGCATTCACTCTACGCTGCTCTGCTCAAAGCCGCGGCGCGATATGGCACATATCGATGGAGTAGATGGACGGATTATGATTGACGCGCTGGAATTTGGTTCGCCGACGTTGAAGCTGGAGACGGACGCTGGCATCGAAGAGATCGTGGTTGAGCCGCTGGTCGCACCCTATTTTGATTTGCCGATGATCGATGATTTTGTCGCGGCGGCGCGCGCGGGCTGCGAGCCGGTTTGCGATGGTTTGACGGGCTACAAAGTGCAGGCGGTCGTGGATGCGGCTTTCGAGTCGGCGAAGGTGAAGAAGACGATCGGAGTGGAGGCTTGGGTGGATTAATGACGGAAGGGTGGGTGATATCGAGGTGAGGTCTTGTTGGAAGATGGGTTTACTTGCTGTGCTGTGCGCCTTTTCTGTGGTTGATGCGACGGCTGGGAACGTTGTTTTTGCCGAGAGCTTTGATGATTCTTCGCTCGCGGCCTGGGATGACGATTCAGTCGTCGACGATGAGAGCAGGCTGCGTCTGAGTGCGCAAGCAGCCTATCGAGGTGAGTACGGAGTGGAGGTTATTGCGCGGCCCGGTTCCGGGGCTGGGGCCAAGCTCAACAAGTGGTTTATGCCCGGCTATGACCAGGTCTACGCGCGCTGGTACTGCCGTTTTGACGAGGATTTCGACCAGGGCAATCACATGCACTTTTCGCATCTATTAGCGAATAGGGCAGACAATAAATGGTCGGCTTTTGGCCAGGCGGGAAAAAAACCCGCTGGCGACGATTTCTTTAGCACAGGTTTGGAACCGTGGCGGGCCTGGGGCCAGTATCCGGCTCCTGGTGAGATGATGCTCTACGCCTATCACATGGACATGCCGATCGATCCCAAGATGAACAAATACTGGGGTGAGATGATGCGGCCCGAGCAGCCGTTCGTATTGGAGCGCGGGCGCTGGTACTGTATGGAGATGATGGTAAAGGCCAACGCGCCGGGCAAAAGCGACGGCGAACAGGCGTTTTGGATCGATGGTCGCGAAGTGGCTCATTTTGATGGTCTGCGCTGGCGCGAAGATGCGAATCTGAAGATCAACGATTTTTGGCTCATGCTCTATGTACATCAGAGTGAGCGCATCAATCGCGTCTTTTTTGATGAAGTTGTAATCAGCACGGAATATATCGGTCCGCTAGCGGCCGAAACGTCCGTGCAAGACTCGACCTGGGGACAGCTGAAGAAAAAGGGTGAGAACTGAGTTTGGCAAACGGCACAAAGAGGTGCTGGGAAAGAATTTATCATGGGAATTCCCGAGTCGACTGAATATTTTTTCTTGGCGATCGTGCTGGCTATAGTGGCGTTTTTTGTACTCGGGATACGCGCTGGGGCACCGGCCGAAACTAGGCTGAACCTGTGGACTGCGCGCGCGGTTTTGGCTTGTGTGATATGGTTGGCGCTGACAGGGCAGATAGCACACGAAGGTTTTTTGCGCAAATTCGACGATATGCCGCCCAATATCATGATACTCGTTCTCGTCTCGACGGTATTGACCTGTGTGCTGGCGTTCTCGCGTTTGGGGCTGCGGCTGATAGATGGAGCTGGACCGGTGTGGTTAGTGGCTTTCCAGGTCTTTCGCGTGCCGGTAGAGATCTTTTTACACGATCTCTATGTAGGGGGATTTGCGCCCGTGCAGATGACCTATGCGGGGCTCAACTTCGATATTTTTTCTGGATTGACGGCACCGGCTATGGCCTGGCTCGTGTGGCGCGGTAGAGCGGGGCGGCCGCTGCTGCTTGTATGGAATATTTTTTGTCTGTTTCTCTTGATCAATATCGTCAGCATTGCCGTGCTGTCTTTTCCCACGTCCTTTCGCATTTTTATGAATGAGCCAGCTAATATTTTTGTGACCTATCCACCATTTATATGGTTACCTACTGTCTTAGTGCAGGCGGCACTATTGGGGCATTTACTCGTGTTTCGCTGGCTGTGGTCGCAGCGGAAAACAAAGGTCTTAACATGACGAAAAAAACGAATGTAGTCTTTGTGCTCAGCGATGACCAAGGTCTCTGGGCGGCGGGCTGTTATGGCAATCCAGAAATCCGCACGCCGCATATTGATCGCCTGGCGGCGACGGGGATGCGTTTTATCAATTTCTTTGTGGCCACGCCCGTGTGCTCGCCGAGCCGCGCGACTTTTATGACGGGGCGGATTTCGTCGCAACACGGAGTGCACGATTGGATTCGCGAGGGCAATACGGGGCCGGATGCGGCGAGTTATTTAGAAAACGAAACGACGTATACGGATATTCTGGCGGCCAATGGCTGGCGCTGTGGGCTGAGCGGTAAATGGCACTTGGGCAATAGCCAACTGGAGCAGCACGGTTTTTCGCATTGGTTTACGCACGCGCAGGGCGGCGGACCGTATAACGATGCGCCGATGGTGCGCGATGGAGAATTAGTGACGGCGTCGGGGTATGTGACGCACGCGATTACGGACGATGCGCTGGCGTATTTGCACGACTGTGCCGGGCGCGAAGAACCCTTTTATTTGAGTGTGCACTACACGGCGCCGCATAGCCCGTGGACGGGGCATCCGCAGGAGATGGTCGATTCGTATGACGACTGTGCCTTTGACTCGTGTCCGCAGGAGGAAATTCACCCGTGGGCGGTTGGGCACTCGCTGAGCGAGAGTTGTCTGGGCAATCGCGAAATGCTCAAAGGCTATTTTGCCGCCGTGACGGCGATGGATGCGGATATAGGTCGTCTGGTGGATAAGCTAGAGGATATGGGCGTGCGCGAGGATACGCTGGTGGTCTTTGCCAGCGACAACGGCTTTAGCTGTGGCCAGCACGGTTTCTGGGGTAAGGGCAACGGTACCTATCCGCCCAATATGTATGAGAACTCGGTCAAGGTGCCCTTTATTATTAGCCAACCAGGGCGCATTGCCGAAGGGGTCGTACAGGAAGAAATGGTCAGCGCTTACGATTTTATGCCGACGCTCTTGGATTGGCTTAAATTGCCGTTGCCCGCGGGTGATAATTTACCGGGGCAGAGCTTTGCACCGCTCTTGGAAGGCGAGGGGTTGGGGCGCGAGGAAGTGGTTGTCTACGACGAGTACGGCGGTACGCGTATGGTGCGCACGCGCGAGTGGAAATACGTGCACCGCTATCCAGACGGACCGCATGAATTGTACGATCTGGTCCACGACCCGGACGAGCGAGAAAATTTGGTTGGTGCGCAAGACCAGAGAGCGCGCGTGCGTGCGTTGAGGGACAAGCTGGAGACGTGGTTTGCGCGCTATGTCGTCGCCGACAAAGACGGCCGGGATTTTGACGTGCGTGGCGCAGGGCAGATGCGGCCGATTGGCGCAGCGTGGAACGACGACGGGCGCGAGCCCTTTGCACAAAGAGACTAAGGAGAGCGCTATGGGGTATATCGATGCGCACGTACACGTGTGGACGCAGGACGCGGAAAAATATCCGCTGGCGGGTAATTATAGCGTAGAAGACGTGCGCCCACCGCTCTTTTTGCCCGAGGATATTCTCTCTCATGCGCGTCCTTGTGGGGTCGAGCGCGTGGTTTTAGTGCAGATGAGCTACTACGGTTTCGACAATCGTTATATGCTCGACGTCATGCGCGACTACGACGGGGTGTTTTCGGGTATTGCGGTTGTTGATGTAGAGGTGGAGCGCCCCGACGACGAGATGCGCCGTCTATCTAAAGAAGGCGTGCGCGGTTTTCGCGTGCAGCCGCGTGGCGATATGGGGCGCTGGTTGGATGGAACGGGCTATGAGCGCGTGTTCCAGTGCGCTGCCGACGAGAACCTGGCCATCTGTCCGCTGATAAACACCGATGCGTTAGCGGCACTGGGGCCCATGTGTGAGCGTTTTGCCGCTACGCCGGTGATCGTCGATCATCTCTGTCGTATTGGCGCCGGGCAGCCGATTGTGGATAAAGATATCGACGCGCTGTGTGCGTTAGCGCAGTATCCGCAGGTGATGGTGAAGGTGTCGGCTTTTTATGCGCTGGGGGCAAAAAAGCCACCGTATACCGACTTAGACCCACTGATAAGACGCGTCTATGAGGCTTTTGGAGCGGAGCGTTTGATGTGGGCCAGCGATTGTCCTTATCAAGTGCAGGACGAACATAGCTATGCGGCGAGTGTCGATCTGGTTGAGAAGCGCTTGGACTTCTTGTCTGAACAGGAACGCGAGCAACTGCTCGGCGGTACGGCGGCGGCATTTTTCTTTAACCGGTAAAATAGTTTTAAGAGTCTTTTTCGCTTTTATAGATAGGAGGGATATTTTATGGGGCAGCTACAAGTTAGGGAAGTGATATTGGCATTGTCCAGACAGAATGGTCGTAAGGGGCGCAGGGCCATGTGCCTCTATTTTTTGAGGTCTGCCAACAGCTCGCGCTCCTTGTCCGCTGCCATGCCTGCTTTGCACTGATAGTCTACGGGGCGTTGGGCAAGCCATGCCAGCGTGCTTTGCGGCGTGTCGGCGAGTGCTCGCGTTTTTAGCCCAGCTGCGAGCGCCTTGTCGATATTGCGCTGTTGGAAGCCCGCCATGTCTTTTTCGCTCTCTGGTATCCACAGCGGTAATTCCATCCGGGGGCCTACATCGCGCTCCACTAGGTAGTGGCCTACACTCGCGGAGAGCAACTGGGCCGATTGTCCGACGATGCGCGGCACGTAACCACAGGTATCGATGCAATAGTCCCAGCGGCGGCCCTCGAGAGCGCCGAGGTTACCGTCGCGCTCACCGCGCAGCATTTATAGCTGGGGAAAGAGGTCGGGATTGGTTTTGCCCCGATTGAACAGCGTTATCTCTAGGTCGCGTTTCTGCCCCGCCTCGACTAAGGCGCGGCCGAGGAAAGCCGTACTACCGAGTATGAGCAGGCGTTTGCGCCTACTCATAGCATTTCACTGACATGATCACGGATCATTTTTTGTCACCCATTTGTTCTGCGTCTAAATAGTCCATTTCCGGGCGCAGGTCCCAACGACATTGGTCCTCGGGCTGTACGGTGCGGGTCCAACCGGCGAAGATGGGGCGCTCAGTGCGCCAGCTCGCCAAACGCGAGGAAATCCACTCGGGGTCCCAGCCGGCGAGCACTTCGGCCGTTAATGCGGCGACGGTATCTTGGCAGGCTGGGTCGGCGGCGCGGTCGATTGTTTCGCGCGGGTCTTCTGCCAAGTTGAAGAGCTGGCAGGGTTGGTTGTGGTAGTAGTTTAGTTTCCACGGGCCGCGGCGTATCATGCGCTGGAAAACGCCTTCTTCTGGGAAAGGTCCCCCTCCCCCCGAGGCGTCGTAGCACAGTTCGGAAAAGGCAACGTCGTCCCATATGGCGTGTGCGGGGTCTGTTAGGACGGGCAGCAGGCTGCGCCCGCGTGAATTGGGTAGGGCGGGACAACCGAGGGCGTCGAGCATGGTGGCGTTGAGATCGAGAGAGGAAACGACGCGATCGCAGCGCGTGCCCGTAGGTAAGTGGCCGGGCCAGGAGAGGATGGCGGGTACTTTGACGGAGTCTTCGTAGAAGGTCTGTTTCCACCACAGAGAATGCTCGCCGACCTGCTCGCCATGATCGGAGGTATAGATGATGAGCGTATTTTCTTCGAGGCCGTTTTCGCGCAGGGCCGCTATGATTTGGCCGATTAGGATGTCCATGCGTTCGACTAGAGCCCAATAGGCGGCGCGTGCACGGCGCACTTCTTCGTCGCTGACTTCTTTAATATTGCTGCCCTCGCGCCACATTTTTATATGCGGATGTAAGTGCTCGCCGAAAGGCTCTGTAGTGTGGGGCGGGAACATGTTCTCGTAATAGTATTCGTAGTCTTCTAAGCGGGCGACAAAGGGCTGGTGTGGCAGCATAAAACCGACGGAGAGCGAGAAGGGTTCGGCCGACTGTCCTGCGCGTTTTTTGACCCCCAGGCGATTAAAAAAGTCGACCGTGGCTGCGGTGACGTCCTCGTCGTGGACTTGGTAGGCGCTCTGACCGTGTCCGGCTTTTTCGAGGCTGACGCGCGCTGGCCCAGCGGTGCCGGAGAGCATGCCGTGGTCGGCGCCGCGCCCGCCGATATGGTTGGGGCCGTGATCGCCGACGAGGCGCTCGGCATAGCCGTGTAATTGATCGGGGCCGTTGGAGTGCATGCGGCCGATGAGCACGGGGTTATAACCGCCGCTGCCCATAGCGTGGGCGAGGGTGGGAATTCCCGAATCGAGGATTTGGCTATTGGTCCAAACTTGATTTTCGTGCGGGTAGCGGCCGGACAACATGGACATGCGCGAAGGGACGCAGATAGGAGAGGGGCAATAGGTGTTGTCGAGAGCGACGCCGTTTGCGGCTAGGGCGTCTAGATGGGGCGTGCGCACTAGGGGGTCGCCGTAGCAGCCGCTGATATAGGGGCTGTGCTGGTCGGAGTGGATATAAAGTAGGTTGGGGCGAGAGGTATCGGGCATTCTTTAGTGTCCTTGCGCTCGAGTATATTCGGCAGAGTGGTCGCTAAATTATGTTTTGCAGAGGAGAGGGTCAAGAGATGGGTGTTGCTAGAGAGCATGCTTTTTATATGATTTACTGTCCATCATACCAGCAATATTTAATGTTATAGAAAGAGTGTCGCATGGCAGAGAAGAAACGCGTCGGTATTACGGGGGCCAACGGCAGTATTGGCCGCGTGCTGATGAAGGGATTGGTCAACGACTACGAGTTGAAGGCTTTTTCGCGCCGCGAAGTTGAATTTCCGACGAGTATTGTGCATTTCGACAGGGCAGACGACGTAAAGGGAGCTTTTGCCGGGCTCGATGCCGTTATTCATCTGGCGGCCGATCCTAGCCCTATGGCACCGTGGGAGAGTGTGCGCGAGCACAATATTGAAGCGATGTATCAGGTGGTAGAGGAGTGTGTGCGCCAGCGGGTGCAGCGGCTGGTCTTCGCCTCGACCAATCACACGATGCACGGCAATAGTATTCTCAGCACGCCAGAAACACTCGATCCACAGAAGACGCTGCGCATGAAGCTGACGGATATGCCGAATCCGGATTCGCTCTATGCCGTTTCTAAGCTTTTTGGCGAGCAACTTGGTAAGCTCTATTCCGAGCGCCACGGCTTAAGATTTGTCGGCCTGCGCATTGGCTGGACTATTCCAGAAGACGACCCGACCATTATGCGCGGCACGCCGGCAGAGGATTATATGCGCGCTATGTTTCTGAGCCACCGCGACTGTATCGCAGCGCATAAGCGGGCGTTGGAAGTAGATACGCGCTATATGCTGGCCTATGTCGTCAGTAATAATGCTCGTCGAGTTTTTGATTTAGATGAAACGCAGGCGCAGCTGGGGTATACGGCGCAGGATGACGCCGAAGACTATTTCGCGCGATGAGTACAAAGCGAGACTATGGCGATTTGGTGCAGCGGGTCGAGTCGCTCGTAGGTGCCGAGTATTCTCATCGGGTATTAGCTGAAATTGCGGGATATCCGATTCTGTTGGTGCGGCGCTCCGTGCGGGAAGGTGGTCCGACGGCGCTGATCACGGGGGGCACCCACGGCGACGAGCCCGCTGGTGTCGAGGCTGTAATGGCCTTTTTGCAGCGCGATGTATCGGCGTTTTTGCCGCACCTGAGCTTCGAGGTTTTGGTTTGTCTCAACGCCTTTGGATATGTGAACAATACGCGTCACAATTTTCAGGATATAGATGTAAATTGGGCCTGGGCGCGCGACGATGTGCCCGAAGTGCAGGTGGTCAAAGAATGGGTCAGAGGGCGTTACTTCGAATTTATTTTTGACTGTCATGAAGATTGGGAGAGTCCGGGTTTTTATCTTTACGAACTGCGGCGTGGGGCCGCGGATATCAGCGCGGAGGTCGTCGCTGCAGTCGGGGGAATTTGTCCGCTCAATTTGCAAGATGAGATCGAGGGCATGGCAGCGGCAGGTGGCATAGTCAGTGCGGATACGGCCAAAGCCGAAGCCGAGAGGGGAAAGGGAATTCCCATTGAGTTATATAATGGCTATACGGACCACTTGCTGACCTTAGAGTCGCCGACGGGGCTCGATATGGCGGTGAGAGTGAATGCTCATATGGCAGCGTTAGACGTGGTTGTTGCATCACATTTGCCCAAAAATGCTTAAAGAGACAAATTAGTAGTCCGTAAAAAATCCACCTAAGCTTGTATCCTCTATCCCGGCGAATGCATCCATATACATGAAAGAGCGTGAGGACAGGGCACAGATAGAAGACGTCGAACTCGTTCGGCGGGCGCGTTCTGGTGATCTCGATGCCTTTGAATGGCTGCTCGGGCGCCATCAACAGCGCGTGCTGCGCGTGGTGCTCTCTATTGTCAAAGAACCGATGGATGCAGAGGAAGTGGCTCAGGAAGTATTTTTGACGGTCTTTGAAAAGATCGACAAATTTCGCGGCGATGCCAGCTTCACTACTTGGTTGCACCGGGTTGCTGTTAATGCGGCGCTAATGCAGCGGC
Organism: Planctomycetota bacterium; assembly: GCA_047616505.1. Classification (GTDB taxonomy): domain Bacteria; phylum Latescibacterota; class UBA2968; order UBA8231; family UBA8231. The sequence continues at coordinate 161 of JBLHGI010000026.1, read as the reverse complement.
GTAAAAAGAAGGCCGATCGCAGCGTGTCGCTCGACGAGGTGATGCCTGCTTTCGACGACAAGGGCATGATTGCTGCCAATGTCGGCGATTGGACCGAGCGCGCTGAAGATCCCGTTTTGCAGCAAGAAGCGCGAGCTGTTATAGAAGCGGCTGTGGACAAG
>JBLHGI010000025.1:0-31460 GCA_047616505.1 Planctomycetota bacterium | reverse complement strand
TCCAAAATGGTGGAATTATCGGCGAAAGCCTGGTCATTAAGAAAGCTCTTAACCTGGTCGACAAAGTGGCCGAAGCCGAACGTACGACGGTACTCATTCGCGGCGAGAGCGGCACGGGCAAGGAACTCTTTGCGCGCGCCCTGCACGAACGCAGTCCGCGCGCCGATAAGCCCTTTGTAACACTCAACTGTACGGCCGTGCCCGAAACGCTCTTCGAGAGCGAGCTCTTCGGCCACGAGAAAGGCGCCTTCACCGACGCCAAGAGTGCCCGCAAGGGCATGTTTGAACTCAGCGCCGGCGGCACGCTGTTCTTAGACGAAATAGGCGATATGAGCGTTGCGGCACAGGCCAAAATCCTACGTGCTCTGGAAGAGCGCAGAGTTCGTCGCGTCGGCGGGGAGCGAGAAATACCTATCGATGTACGCCTAGTCACAGCAACCCATCAGGACTTGCAGCAGATGCAAGAAGAGGGGACATTCCGCCAAGACTTATTTTTCCGTCTCAACGTCTTTACCATAGACCTGCCCCCGCTCAGATCTCGCGGAGACGACATACTCTTGCTGTCCTATCATTTCCTCAAGCAATTTGCCACCGAATTGGGCAAGGATATCGTCCACATAGATTCGGGAGCGCAGAAACTACTCAAGAGCTATCCATTCCCCGGCAATATACGCGAGTTGCGCAACCTGATGGAAAGAGCGGTAATCCTCTGCGAAGGCGACCAGTTAAGCAGCCGCGACTTTGCTGAGCTAGCCACGGCCTCTCCCGGAGAAATTACCAGCGGCGATGATGAAACGTCCTTCGACTTAGCCGAATTAGAAGAACGCGCCATCCGCCGAGCACTTGCTAAAGCCGATAGCAATCAAACCGAAGCCGCCCGCTACTTGGGTATCGGTCACGACGCTCTTCGCTACCGTCTGAAAAAATACAATATAAACTGCGACTAAAGCGCTCCAATCCCCGCTTCCATACATATCGCCAAAGCGCGATTCCACTCCGTTATTTCGTACGATATGCCCCCTAAACGACACTAGCTATATCAGCCATTTTCCAATTTTTCAACCATTTAGGTCGATTTAACTCTCTTGGCATAATTGTTGCATATCCCTTCGTACACTTATAAACACACGGACCTACACTCCAGACTTATGAACAAAAATATCACGCTCGATGAATACGCCCTTATCATACAGCGTTCATCTGGAGCGCAACTCGTACTCAACAGCTTATTGCGCCTATTGCTCAATTTTCAATATGGACTGCAGGTTATGCTAGCGAGATCACCCGATGAAGCCCAGCGCCGCCTAGGTCTCTACCCCGGTCAGATTCGCTGCATCTTTACGCTGGATGACATCGAACCAAAACAGTTCGCCTATTTAAGCAATCCCGACATACCCCTGTTCTTGGTATTGCCAGACCAACAGGCACGTCGGCATGTCCACCTACTAGATGGCCAATCTTCCATCTTTATTTGTCCACAGGAACACGCTTTCACCCAAGGACCCAAGGCTCTTACCTCACAAGTAAAAAAAGCCTTTCTCAGCTGTGGTATAGAAGATCTCTTAGGCGCAGAGACCTCGTGCAATGCCCAACAGCACCAGCGCATAGCACAACGCGTGAGCAAGCTGCACACCCTGCACACCCTGCCCACCGTAGTCGTACGCATCATGGAACTGATAGATGACCCGACGAGCACGATAGATGATCTGGAGAATTGGCTGCTAAAAGATCCTGCTCTACTACTGAAAATTCAGCAGGTCGTCTCTTCGCCCGATTTTGCCCCCAACGCCATACGCAGAGGTGAAATTACTTTGCGCGAGAGTATTGTTCGGCAAATTGATTCTCGGCTTCTTTTTCCCCCTTCGGTGCGCGGAAGTACACCACCATATAGAAGCCAACCCCCAACTGAGTTTTCGCAAAGCCGAGATGGAATTGGGCAATATCGCCGCGCATGACGACCTAGGTCGTCTCATGCTGCTCAAATCGGGTGTGAACATCGAATTAGTAGAAGCCGTTGGATTTCACCACGACCTAAATGCTTCTTCGCCGCCTTTGGTCCATTTGATCCACTTGGCGAATCAGCTGAGCAAAGACATCGGCATGGGCTATGACCCCAAAGATCGAGGGAAATATGCCGCTGAAACGCTACGCCACTTTGCCATCGACACACAGCAAGTAAGAGAATTACGCGAGGGTATCGCCGCGAGTATCAACAACCAACTAGAGCAGTGCCGCCCCAATACAGCCGTGGCTACAGCCCTCTAAACGGAGCAACTCACTGTGGATATAGTGCTCATAGATGACGAACCCATCATACACCAAGCCCTCGGACCGTTCTTATCCCGATCCGGGCATCAGGTGCATCATGCTGCCGATGGCAACGAAGGGTTAGCACTAGTTTCCGAATGCAAACCAGACTTCATTATTAGCGATATCAGAATGCCCGGTATAGACGGCCTTGAACTATTGGAAAAACTGAGGATGCGCGTTCCCACTACGCCCGTAGCCCTAATCACCGGCCACGGCGATATAACGACGGCCATCGCCGCACTCGACAATGGCGCTTTCGCCTACCTGCGCAAACCGGTGAAACTAGATGAGTTGGTCGCAGTTATTGAACGCATAGAAAATCGCCATAAGCTCGAACAGACCTTTATAGAGCAAAACAACCGCATTAGCCAATCTCTATCTTCCACGCAACAGCCAGCAGAAACGGCCGCAATTGCCCGCGATGTGGACCATGCCAATACTGCTCTTCGCGATGACTTGCAGAAGTTTGAACTCCTATGGCAGCAGACCGAACCGGCACTGCGGCGCCACCTAGCGCAAGAAGATGCCATTGCCATCCTACTTGAGAGTATCCCAACAATCGTTCAATCACTATTGCGGGATAGCGAACGCATACACCAGGTAGTGCATCAAACTCCCAAGGCAGGAGAAAACACCCCTCCCTCGAACCAATAGCCCACTACTTATATGGGGTCCGCCACTAGCGCGCTAACGCGCAGTGACACCGCCCTTTGCCCATTCCATATCGCCATTTCACTGAACGGCCGTTTATAACTGCATCAATATTAACATCGTAACATCTTTTAAAAACAATATTTTAAGAAATCCAGGACAACAGTCTACACAATTGGCATATAAGTTGCATAGGCTTCTATACATGGTCCCGTTTGATACACTGATACTAAGAAAAAAAAGCTGACATGACTGCGATTCACGAAGCGATAGAGAAACTAGCCAGTGCCGTAATGATGGCCGACGACGACCCTCATGCCTGTTTATCAGCTTTAGACGCAGATCTAATAGCTATTATTCCCCTACTAAAAGACGCACACCCACGTTGCGCCCAGCTCGCTGTTGGCCTGCAAAGTATGACCACTGAGCTCAACGATGAGGTTTCCCCGACCACCTTAGAAACATTGACCACTGGCATTGGCCTATTACAACGTCTCTACGCCGCCAGCGAGCGCGGCTCAGAGCAGATAGACGACCCCAAACTCTACGACCGCATCGTCGCAAGCACCACCGAGCAATTGATGGACAATGAAGCACCCGCGATAATTCCAACGGACATCCGAGCCATAGACCAAGAGGCGTTCTCCTATTTTTCAGAAGAAGCCGAAGAACATCTGAGCAACGCCGAAACGATTTGGTTGGATTTAGAAAAAGACGCACAAGACACTTCGCAGATCGATACGCTCTTCCGCATTTACCATACGCTCAAAGGGGCCGCTGGTTATGCCTACCTTTCGGATGTCGTCGCGCTGACACACGGCGTCGAGGGGATACTCGATAGCATTCGCAGTGGCCAGATGCAGATGCAGCGCCCAGTCATCGAGATGGGACTCGAATCCGTTGACCTACTGCGTGCACTCATCACCCACGTCCGCAACATGATAGATGGAGAGCAAACCGACGCGCCCATTCTCGCTAATTTTTCGCATCAACTAGCCCAAATAACCGAACACGGCCCCACCTCCCAGAGCAACAGCCAAACGATACCACCAGAAGTGGAAAAAGAAGAGAATAAAAAAATGGTAGACGTAGGTAAAACTGATTCCGACGCGGAAGAAACAATCCCGAAGGCAGTAACAAATATGGATGAAGTAGACTCTATATCCATCGTTTCTACTGAAGATAATAACGAGACGGTTCACGCGACTGAAAGCCCCGAGCTCATCGCGATAGGCCAAATCGAAGAGAGCTTCAACCAGATGAACATCGACGACCTTAGCACACTCGGCGTTCTCAATGGCGACTTAGAAGATCTGGCCACAGCGCTTGCACAAGAAATGCCGTTGGCTTCGCTCGTATCGATTTCGATGGCCAAGATCCTCGAAAAACTCATCCTCGACGAATGCCCCGTAGACGAGGCTTTAGACCTGCTCTCCTACGGTTGCGGCATGCTGCGCCGACTGCGCCTTGACTTTGAAGCGAGCGGCGGCGAAGCCATCGACGACCACGTAATCTTCGATCAACTCACCGCCCTTGCCGAGATTGAAGGGGACGGTATAGAAGAAAATACTGCATCACAAGAGCTCAGACCCGAAGCAATCGTCGCTACCGGCGGCGACCTTTCCAACGACGATCTGCTCGAAGAGGATAGCGATCCACCAGAGGAAGAACAGACGATTGGAGTCGAAGTTGACCAAGAGATTTTCACCGATTTTTCTTCCGAAGCCGAAGAACATCTCAACAATGCAGAAACGGCCCTAATCTCTCTCGAAGGCCATCCAGACGATGATGAACTGCTCAACACGATCTTCCGCGCCTTCCACACGATTAAAGGGGCCTCCAGTTTCCTCAACCTGACAGACATCACGCGCGTAGCCCACTCCGTTGAGGACGTGCTCGATTCGGCGCGCAAAAAGCAACTAGAACTCAACCAAGCCATTACCGATGTCATTCTCGAAGCCATCGACTTGCTCAAGGAGCTATTCCAGAATGTAGCAGCTCAAATAGAGTCGGGAGAAGTGCACCCGCGCCCCGTGACCGAATTCACCAAAAAAGTCGGACTGGTCGCCAGCAACAAGGAAGTCCCAGTTCCAACACCGGCATCGGATCAGCCTTCCGGACCGGCGGCTTCTACACCGGCTAGCGCACCTACAGCCCAAAAAGAAACCGCCCCAAGCCCTGATAAAAAACAGCAGGCCAGCAGCGCCAAACACCGCGACTTGCATGTGCGTGTCGGCACCGAAAAACTCGATGCATTAGTCAATATCGTCGGCGAGTTGGTCATTGCACAAACCCAGGTCAGCCAAAATCCAGACGTGGTTGCAACCGAGAACCAAAAGTTGGTCAAGGACATGTCCCAGCTGATGAAGATCTCCAGCGATTTACAGGAAATTGCCATGTCCATGCGCATGGTTCCCATCCGCGCCACCTTTGAACGCATGGCGCGCATGGTGCGGGATCTAGCGCGAAAATGCGACAAGCAGGTCGAATTCTCCACGTCGGGCGACGATACAGAGTTGGACAAGAATGTAGTAGAAGAAATCGTCGATCCACTGACTCATATGATACGCAACTCCGTAGACCATGGTGTCGAGCATAGTAGCGACCGCTTGACTGCCGGCAAAAGCGAGAAAGGCCATGTCTCGCTGCATGCCTACCACAAAGGCGGCAATGTCGTTATAGAATTGCGTGACGATGGGGACGGCATCAACCGCGAAAAAGTCTTGAAAAAAGCGATGGAACGTGGACTCGTTCAACCGGGTGAAGAATTGACGGACGACCAGATTAACAACCTAGTCTTTCACCCCGGATTATCTACGGCCGAAAAAATATCCGATGTTTCGGGGCGCGGCGTCGGCATGGACGTAGTGCGGCGCAATATCGAAATGCTGCGCGGCAAAGTTGAAGTGCAATCAGAGCCGGGCAAGGGTTCCGTATTTCGCATCAAACTACCCCTGACCTTAGCTATCATTGACGGCATGATCATTGGCGTTGGTCCAGAGCGTTATATTCTACCTCTCACTTCTATTATCTCTTCTTTGCGCCCGCACCCGGACCAAATTTGCTCGGTAATGGGCAAGGGTGAAATGGTCAAGGTACAAGACGATCTCTACCCGCTATTGCGCTTGCACGAGCGCTTCGACGTAACCCCCCGCTATACCGATCCCTGGGAAGGTCTCGTCATGTTAATCGAATCCGAAGGCGAACGCTGTTGCCTACTCGTAGATGAACTAATCGGCCTACAACAGGTCGTAATTAAAGGTTTAGACGAGGACTTACGCCAAGACCCCTGTCTCTCGGGCTGTGCGATTCTCGGCGACGGCTGTATCGGCCTCATCCTAGATGCCAATGGACTAGTATCTCACCGTCGCGACGCTATTGGCACAGTATACAAATAAAGCATCATACAAATAAAAGTGTGAAACCGTAACACGGAGACCCCTATGACCGAAACTACCCCAGTTGCAGACCTCACCGAATTAGGCGGTAAATACCTGACTTTTTTCCTCGAGCAAGAGGAATATGGCCTAGAAATTCTCAAGGTGCGTGAAATCATAGGGGTAATGGATATTACGCCCGTGCCACGTACCCCCGACTTTATCTGCGGTGTTATAAACCTACGCGGCAAGGTCATACCTGTCGTCGATTTGCGTCTGAAATTCGCCATGCAAAAAATCGAGCAAACCAACGAAACCTGTATCATCGTCGTGCAGGCACAAGAGCTAGAAATGGGTATTGTGGTCGACCGCGTCTCCGAAGTCATCGATATACCGACGGGCGATATCCAACCTCCACCCACTTTTGGCAATAAGACCATCAGCATCGACTATATCCTCGGCATCGGCAAGACGGGGGAGCGCATCAAATTACTGCTCAATATCGATAAGGTTCTCTCGCGGACAGAGATGTCCAATATCTCTCAAGTCCAAGAGGTTGCCGCCTAGTCGCAGAGCATGTAATCGCCATATCGCGAAAGCCCTCCCCTTTTGACAACAATATTTTCAGCGTGCAGTATCGAAAGGTATTGCGCGCTGTTTTTTGCCAAAACGGGGCGCGCAACCGGGCTATGCGCTCTGCCGAAAAATTGCTCCGGAGAACGAGACAGAACTAACTCGAGCACCTTACTTTATAAAAGAGTTTTAGCACACTTATTTCGGCAATCGTCAAAAGGCGACTTCAGTTGCTGTATTTCGCGGCCCGATTCCCTTCCCCGCGCGAAAAGACAGATCGTAAAACACTATAAGCTATTATTTTACAATAATTTAATAACATATAAGAACATTGGCATACTTCTTGCCTTACACAAAAGTAAAACATATTCATCAAGAGATGTACACAATGAGTATTGAGACCAATCCGAGCAGTGATTTTGTATTGGGCGAGGCACATTTCGCCCAAATAAAAACATGGCTTTACGAAGCCAGTGGCATAGATCTCAAGCCAGGCAAAGAAAGCTTGGTCAAAAACCGATTGACCAATCGACTGCGCATACTTGGATTGAGCGGTTTTGACGCCTATCTGCGCTATATCGAACAGGACGCCTCCCACGATGAGATGGCCATCCTCATCGATTCCATGACCACGAATAAAACCAGCTTTTTTCGCGAGACACCTCACTTCGAATATATCGCAAAGGACCTGCTACCCGCGTGGTCTAAAAAAACGAGCGTGCGCATTTGGAGCGCCGGCTGTTCATCGGGTGAAGAACCCTATTCACTCGCCATGCTCTTTTTGGCGAAGCTAAGCAAACCTTCCGCAGTGCGTATCTTGGCAACTGATATCTCAGATACAATCCTGAGTGCGGCGCGCAAAGGCACCTATCGCAAAGATCAAGTCGCCGATGTCCCCACGGCCTACAAAACTAAATACTTGCAAAGTAGCGCACCGGAAGAGCCTCCGCTCTTCACCGTAAAACAGGAAGCGCGCAACCTGGTGCGCTTCGCCAGTTTAAACCTGATGGGATCATGGCCCATGAAAGGGCCCTTCGATCTCATTCTCTGCCGTAATGTCATGATCTATTTCGACCACCCAACACAGGAGCGCCTGATAAACCGTTACTATGATATGCTCGCCCCAGGAGGGCACCTCTTTATAGGGCATTCTGAAAGTCTTTCCAGCACCCAGCACTCTTTTGATTATGTCCAACCTGCCGTGTACAGACGATAACGTGCATTCTATGGGAAAGGCGAAGCGTGCATACTGGCATTGATACAACACTCCACCGACAGACCGTCGGCATCTCCGATATGGCGATCTCGAAAGACCCGCGAGCCGAACTCATCACACACGCACTCGGCTCTTGCCTTGGCGTAACCGCCTACGACCCAGTCGCCTGTATAGGTGGGCTTATCCATATCATGTTACCCATGTCCAAAATCGCCCCAGAAAAAGCGAAGGCCAACCCACCCATGTTCGTCGATAGCGGGATTCCGTTCTTCTTTAAAGAGCTCTTCGCTGCGGGAGCTCATCGCGAGAACATTGAGCTAAAAGTCGCTGGAGGTGCGCAAGTACTCGACACCGAAAACAGTTTTAAAATAGGCGAACGCAACTTCACCGTACTACGCAAACTCATGTGGAAAAATGACCTGCTCATCACCAGTGAAGACGTGGGGGGAAACAAATCGCGCACTATGACCCTGCATATGGGCAACGGCAAGGTTCTTATCAAGTCGCCAACAGGAGAGAAGGAACTCTGATGAGCTATAATTTCCTCATTGTTGATGACTCCAAGACCGCGCGTATGATGCTAACCAAAACGCTAAGAATAAGCGGCATTGAGGTAGGCGAGGTCTTCTTGGCCGAAGATGGGGCTCAAGCCCTTGACATACTCAAAAACAACTGGATCGACCTAGTTATGACCGACCTACATATGCCGGTTATGGGGGGCGTAGAAATGGTCCGCTCCATGGCCGAAGATGGGCTTATAGAAACGGTCCCCGTCATCGTTATATCTAGCGATGCCAGCCAGACGCGCAAGGAAGATCTACAGAAACAGGGCATTCGCGATTATCTATGCAAACCCGTGCGCCCAGAGCACATCAAGAGCGCAGTTGAAGGTATCTTGGGGGCAGGGCAATGAGCGAATCGATCGAGTTGGGCAGCGAAGGCGAGACCGTCTCTCTAACGATGTTAGAGGATATTCTCTCCAATGTCTTGCAGGAGCAGGCCTTTATGTTCGCCGAACATTTTGGCGACGACCCCGAAATGCCCGAGCCCCCCTTCATACACGCGCGCATACGGTTCGACGGCCCCTTTGACGGCCATCTCGGTCTCGTCTTTTCACATGCACTCAGCATAGAGTTAATCGCCAATATGCTCGGTATAGACCCCGAAGACATTGATTCAGAGGATGATGCTGCTGATGCGCTCAAAGAATTGCTCAATATAGTCTGTGGCAAATTCCTAGCCGCCGCCTTCGGCCATACATTCGTCTTTGACTTCGAAGCACCCTCCGTTGCACAAATAGGCCCTGAAGAGTGGCGCACACAATTAGCCACTCAAGAGACTACGGCCCTCCTAGTGGAAGACGAACCCGTGCTCTTTGAGCTTTTATTATAAGGATGCTAACTGTGTCTCCTATCAAAGTTCTCATCGTCGACGATTCAGCCGTCGTGCGCAAGATTTTCTCTGAAGAACTCGCGCGCGACCCCGAGTTACAAGTAGTCGGCACGGCACCGGACCCTTACATCGCGCGCGATAAAATCGTGCGCCTAAAACCCGACGTTATCACGCTTGACATAGAAATGCCGCGCATGGATGGCATTACCTTTCTGCGCAAATTAATGCATCACCATCCGATGCCCGTGATCGTCGTTTCTTCACTAACGGAGAAAGGCAGCCAGCTGGCCTTAGAGGCGCTCGATATCGGTGCAGTTGAAGTGTTGAGTAAGCCGGGAGCTTCCTATACCGTCGGCGACATGTCCGTACATCTCGCGCATAAAATTAAGGCCGCCGCTCTAGTCAACATGAAGAATCACACGAACGTCCAGGCAACTAACCCTCCACCGTTCCCAACTCCGCTCGCGCGCACCACCAACAAGATAGTTGCCATTGGCGCCTCGACCGGCGGCACGGAGGCACTGCGCGTTTTATTAGAGACCTATCCAGCCGACGCGCCCGGCACCCTAATAGTTCAGCATATGCCCGAGCATTTTACCAAGGCTTTTGCAGACCGCCTTAATGGCCTTTGCGCCCCGCAAGTAAAAGAGGCAGAAGACGGAGAGCACGTCGTTCCCGGCAAAGTACTTATCGCGCCCGGCAACCAGCATTTGCAACTGCGCCGCTCCGGAGCACTCTATCTAGCTAAAGTCAGCGCGGGCCCTCTGGTCTGTCGCCATCGCCCATCGGTAGAGGTACTCTTCAACTCCGTAGCCCGCTACGCCGGTGCCGATGCCGTCGGCGTCATGCTCACGGGCATGGGCGCAGATGGTGCCGACGCCATGCTCAACATGAAAAATGCTGGATCTTCTAATATTGCCCAAGACGAGGCGAGTTGCGTTGTCTTCGGTATGCCAAAAGAGGCAATAGAACGCAATGCCGTAGATCATATCGAACCATTGCCCTCTATAACTAGACGCATACTGACCTGTCTTTGATCAAGCGGAACCTCTATGCCAGACACTAATATTCTCGTAGTTGACGATGATCAAGCTATCCTAAGTTTGATGGATGACATGCTCAGTTCCATGGGTTATAGCGCACAGCTGACGCCCGATCCACACGAGGGGCTAGATCACTTTGCCCACAATGTCTTCGACATTGTTTTTAGTGACGTAAATTTGCCGGGAATCGATGGCATAGAGATGCTCGAGCGCATGCGCTCTACAGACCCAACGGTGGTTCCGATCATTATGACGGCGCGCAGCGACCAGGAAACAGCTATCCGCGCCATCGAATGCGGCGCACGCAGTTTCTTACGCAAACCTTTTACGAGCAAAGAGCTTAGAGAGAAATTAGAAACTGCGCAGCGCGAACGCGGGCATATGATCAATACGCACATGCTCATCGGAGACCTTATACAGACGCGCAGTGATCTCGAACAACGCCTGGTCGAACAAGACAAGCGGCTCACGCGCAGCGAGCGTTACCTCAACAACCTACTGGATGCTGCCCCCTTTGCCATAATCTCAGCCGATGCAGATGGACGCGTCCTCACCTGTAATAATACAGGTCTGCGCCTGTACGGATACAGTCACGTCGAGATGTTGCGACGCGACCTGCGCGATCTCTTTGGCCAGCTCCCAACACAGGAGCACGAAATGCGTAATCACGTGCGCAAAGGAGGCGAGCAGTTTCCCGCATTAATCCACCAACGCGACATAGTAGATGAGCGCTTACTCACCATTGCCCACCTCTACGTAATAGAGGATCAGACAGCACGCATTCAACTTGAAAATCAATTGCTGCACGCCCAGCGCCTATCCATTCTCGGCGAGATGGCCCCTCGCATAGCGCACGAGTTCAAAGTGCCACTACAGGTCGTATCTGGCTATAGCGAATTGGCCTTAAAATGGCTTGAGAGAGGGCTGCCCGACCAGGCCAAGGAGAGCGTCGAACACATCATTCCGACCACTCGCCAAATGGCCGACATGGTCTACCAAATAGAGCATCTGGGCAAACCTGTAGATGCTCGTGAGGAAATACTTGATTTCCGCGACTTGTGCAAAGAAACACTCACCTATCTGCAGCCACTTGGTATCATAAAATATGTCAATGTCGTATGCGATTTTCCCGACGAGTTACCTTTGGTCGACGGCGACTCCCCTCAAATCCACCAACTGCTGCGCAATCTCATCATCAATGCCTTCCATGCGATGGAAAACGTAACACAGCGCAATCTCACGTTAGAGCTGACCAGCGATAATAACCACGTCGAGTTGTGCGTACGAGACAATGGTAAAGGCATTAAACCGGATGATCTAGCGCAAATATTTAACCCATTCTTCACGACCAAACCAAATGGCAAGGGCACGGGTCTTGGCTTAGCCATTGTCAAGACAATCGTCGAGCGACACAGCGGCACCATTGGCGTGGAAAGTGAAGAGGGAGTCGGCACCGCCTTTCGCATATCTTTCCCCATTGCACTACGCAAAAAAATGCGAGCGACAAAAAAAAATAATGACATCTAAATTATACAAGCCCTATGTACCCAGCACATGAAATTATTATATTAAAAACAGTGCAAATAGCGCTAAACTCATGTGATTTACGTCCAAGGAGCAGCTCGTGAAGATCCTCATCGTCGATGATGAACCGACTATCGCCCACTACTTTTCACAGTTGGCTGAAATACGTGGTTTTGAAGAGATAGATTCTGCCGGCAGTGGCGAGGAAGCCATGACCCAGGTGATTCGTAAAAATTACGATATCATCACTCTCGATATACAAATGCCCGGCGCCAGTGGCCTCGAGATCATTGCCATGCTGCGCAATATGTGCCCACATGCGATCATCGCCGTCATTTCGGGCTTCATACCCGAGGAGATTTCAACCGATGTAGCAGGCTGTGTTGACGTGATGATTCCCAAGCCGGTCAACATCGAAACCTTCAACAAATTACTTACTAACGCCGAACAAATACACAAAGCCATGAACGAGATACGCAGCCTCGGCGTGGTCCCTTCTACCGTAAGATAAAAAGGCTATTTCCCCATGTCTGTCACACTCGACATAGAATCAGCTGAAAAGACAATACTCGAAGAGGGCGAGACCGCCGAGTGCAAGGGCCTCATGCCCAATCGCAACACCTTCGAAGCCGGCGATGCCAATGGAGTCCTGCAATCCGATATGCCGAGCGGTGCCACAATCAATGGCGAGCGCTCTATGGCCGTACAGGGTTCGCTCAATGGCACTCAGAGCGACCCCTGTCGCGTCCAGGTCAAAGGCGACTTAGTCGTTACCGGCAATATCTACCACGCGCAAATCCGCTGCCGCAAACTCTACGCAGGCGGCGATGTCCAGCACAGCCGCATCATTGCCGTTGAAGATGTACAGATCAACGGCGAACTCATGGTTTCACAGCTATCGACTGGCGACTATAGCGACAAAAAGCAGTATATAGACAACTGCCATCGCGACTATGCCAAGGGCCAAGAGGATCGCGAGTCGCTCGAACGCCAAATACGCCAAGAAGAAAAGCGCGTTGATCGCTCCTGTAAGGCTACCCGCATCCCACTCGACTTTAATATCAGCCGCATTATGACGCACGAGAACAACCAGGTGCGCATCAACCTCTCTAGCTTTTACACATCGCTCGGCGAACTGCCAGAAGACAAGCGCAAATTGGCACTCATGGAGTTCTTTGCCAAGGGTATTGTCGGCTACTTAGCCCGTGCCAATCGCAAGTATATCGACGGGAATCCAGCGAGAGAGAAAGTATTTCTGCAGTTACTAAGACACTTGCGTGAGCTCTTTCAACTCGTCGCCGAACGCGATTTCCTAGCGCGTCGCCAAAAAATAGACCAGGAGCAGCTAGAGGAAATGATCGAAAAATTGCGCAACCAGCAACAAGCTATTTACGTGCAGGGTGGCGTCCAATCCGAAAACACGATACGCTTTGCACTGCCGCGCGTGCGCAGCTTGGGCGAAGGGCAGTTCGAGTTCATCGACCATGCCGCAACCCTCAAAGTTTCAGCAGCTGCAGGCGACGAGTTACATCTGGAACTCGTCGATACGGAAGGCAACAAAGAGGTCCGCAATGTCGGTTCGGAAGACCTAGAAGATCTGCGTTTCCAGACGTCTTTGGGCAAAGTGGTCTGGAATACCGTCACAACCCAAGTATAGACCTGAATATCTGGCGCTATTGACGCGTTTACAGCCAGCGGCGATACTTCCCTATATAACACAACCCAAGACCAAAGGAGCACACCGCGCCGTGCGCATCGTAACCGGGGACCTCCGGGGGCGGCGTATCCCCTCCGGTCGTCTAGGCAATCTCCGCCTCACTTCTTCGCGCCTCAAAGAAGCTATTTTTTCCATGCTCGGCGCCGACCTACAGGGTTTTAATTTTCTAGACCTGTGTGCCGGTTCCGGACAGATGGGATTAGAAGCACTCAGTCGGGGTTCGCACGTCGTTTTTAACGAACCCGATCGGAAACGCTATCACCACCTGCGCGGGCTATTGCGCGAATGGCGCGTCGGAGCCGAAATGCATGAAGTGCGCGCCGAAATGCTCATACCCCGGCTAGGCGAAGAAGCACGCCGCTTCGACACCATCTACATCGACCCACCCTACCACGCGCGCCACAGCGGCGCCCCACTCTGCATGAGCCTACTCGAACGACTGGGCGAAATACCGCTGCTCAATCCCGAGGGGTTAATTATAGCACAGCACCAGAAAGAACTCGAGCTACCGCCAGATACGGGAACCCTCAAACTTCTGCGCAGCCGCGACTACGGCAATACCAGTCTTAGCATCTATGGCATTGCTTGACGATGGACAGCGACACTCCTATACTAGGCCCCTTATGAAAATCACCAAAATTGAAGCGATCCCCGTGCGCGTGCCACGTCCGCGCCCGTTCAAAAGCAGCCTTGGCACCCAACAGGCCAGCGAAAATGCCATAGTGCGCGTCTATACAGACGAAGGGCTCGTTGGTCTAGGCGAAGTCTCCAGTATTTGGGATCGTCGTGGCACCGGCGAAAGCGAGACGATTAATGGTTTATTAGCCCAAGCATTGCTCGGTCATGATCCCACGCGCATCAGTGAAATTAGCGCCGTCATGGACTCGCTCTTGCACCGTTCCTACCCGGCCAAAGCCGGCATCGAGATGGCCCTGTACGATCTCGTTGGCAAAATGCTCGACACCCCAGTCTACAATCTACTCGGCGGCCAGGTCCACGAACGCATCCTGCTCAGCCACTCGCTATCTATGGGCGATCCGGAGGATATTGTCGAGCAAGCCACGCGCCTCGTTGAAGAAGGCTATCAGACGCTCAAATGCAAAATAGGCCGCGACCTGCGTGCCGACCTGCAAATCCTCGATGCCATTCGCAGCGAGGTCGGAGATATCACCCTGCGCGTCGATGCCAATATGGGTTGGCCCTCGGCTAAAGAAGCCGTGCGCCAAATTGACGAACTCTCCATTTTTGATCTCGAACTCGTCGAACAACCCCTACACTATGATGATATGGAGGGAATGCGTTTTGTGCGCGAGCACGTCGAAATGCCGATCATGGCAGACGAGAGCGTTTGGACTCCAGCCGATGCCATGGCCTGCATACGCGCCAACGCCGTCGACGTTTTTAATGTCTATGTCGCCGAAGCAGGTGGTATCGGTCCAGCGGCGCGCATCTTCGCCATCGCCGAAGCAGCGCGCCTGCCCTGCATTATCGGCAGCATGCCCGAACTGGGCATCGGCACCGCCGCCCAGGCGCACTTGGCCTTCGCCATGAGTAATATCGGTTATGCCTGCGACGTCAACGGCTTCGTCTACCACAGCGACGATATTATCCATGAGACACTGCGCATTGAAAAGGGGTTTCTCTATCCGCCATCCGGCCCTGGCCTCGGCGTGAGCCTCGACGAGGAAAAACTCAAAAAATATCGGATCGACTGATGGTCTTTCGCCCCTGCATCGACCTACACCAAGGCGAGGTCAAACAGATCGTCGGATCGAGTTTACGCGAAGGTCAGACGCCCGAAACCAATTTTGTCGCCGACCATTCCCCCGCTTATTTTTCCGAGCTCTATCGCCACGATGCATTAACAGGCGGCCACGTCATTATGCTCGGACCGGGCAACGAAAAAGCAGCCAGCGAGGCACTGGCTGCTTTTCCACAAGGGCTACAACTGGGCGGCGGTATCGATGCGGCGAATGCCGAGCACTGGCTTACAGCTGGAGCCGGGCGCATCATCGTCACCTCCTACGTCTTTCGCAATGGCCAATTAGAACGCGACAACCTCCGACGCCTAGTCGAGACCGCCACGCCCGACCGTCTCGTCCTCGACCTCAGCTGTGGTCGCATAGACGGCCGCTATGTCGTAATGACGGATCGCTGGCAGCAGGCCACCGATTTCGAAATCTCCCGTGCCAACCTCGAAAACCTCGCCGAGTCCTGCGCCGAGTTTCTCATCCACGCGACAGACGTAGAGGGTAAGCAACAGGGCATAGATGACGAGTTAGTCGCATTGCTCGGTGAGATCACGCCGCTGCCTACGACCTATGCTGGCGGCGTGCGCTCACAGCGCGATATCGATGCCATCGAGCGCTTGGGGCAAGGCAAACTCGATTTCACCGTGGGTAGCGCACTTGACCTCTTCGGCGGACAGGCGCTGCGCTACGAAGACATGGTAAGATTATATGGTAAGGGCTAATACCCACTGGCCTATGTCCAGAGCACAGGCCCCCTTCCCTTTCTAAAATGTTACTTGCTAAAGAGCTGGAACAAATTAATAGCAGTAAAATTGATGATGGCCCAGATCGTAAAGAGCAACGCCATCTCACTCCACAGCGGCATGCGCTCCTGAGCCCGCGTCCGCATCGCCAGGTGCAGCACCGCATACGCTAGGGGTATCAGCAGCATATTTCGTGCTAAGGCGCAACAAAAACCAACAGCGACAAAAGGCATGAATAATACAGCCAACGAATTGACCGTACTGTTAGTAGACGATGAGGAAATGGTTCGCCTAGCCATGTCCACAGCACTTAGCCACGCCGGTTTATCGTTCTCGAAAGCGCCCAGGCCAGCGATGCCATAGATTTGTACGGGCGCCACGCCGAACGCATTGACCTCGTCGTGCTCGACTTAGTAATGCCCGAAATGTGGGGGGACGAAATCTTACCCAAGCTACGCGAAATAAATCCCGACATAAGAGCCGTCGTCTGCTCGGGATTTGATATAAAAGAAGGGGAATTCGAAGGCGTGGAGGCGATCATTAAAAAACCGGTGCGCGCCGAAAAATTGGTGCGTATCATAAGGGGCATCCTAAACCCCTAGACCCCGTATGATCTCTCTTTGCAGCGTTCAGACAGACGTGCCACCTTAGTCAGTTCAAATCCAAAGACGAAAGATCTTCCTTATACACTCGACGGCAATCGACAAAAAATGCACTATAACGTCCTGCCGCACGGCGTTCTAAATCGTCGAGCATCGCCCCCATCAGCTCAAGCGTAGAGAGTCCCACCAACACTCATTCGGGCATCACCCGCCCCGCCAATGAGCGCACGTGCTTATCCCCAACACAACCGCGCATTAGGTATTTACAGGTAATCGCCCAGGGCTTGAGCCGGTGTGCCACTTCGTCGTTATCGAGTTGGGCACGCGTCAGCGTTGGGCACTTCTGGTCGATATTCCAGTAGATCGGCAAATCTTTTAGATAGAACGAGACGACAAATTCGTCGGGCAATAGACTGCCGGCCCAATCGTGAAAGTGCACATCAAAATGTCCTTTGAACAACTCGACGGCCTTCCATATAGAAGCGGCGTTATCGCTACCCGTTACGTCGACCCGCACATCGATATCGGCAAAGCGATCAAAGCCACCGTTAGCCAAACTGCCATATAGTTCAACTTTCCCCACCTCTTCACAGGTGAGAAAAAGCGTGCGAATCTCCTCGTATAGTGACAACCTTTTGTCCAAAATTACCACTTTCCTATAACACGATCATAGCGGCTCGGATACAACCCTCTATCCAACGCACTTCATTGTTCGTTGGGTTTTAAACGGGAGTCAAGAACTGGATCGAAAGAATGGATTCGGCCAAGATCAAGAAGGCGACTTCAGCTGGCAGATCAAGCTCTTGTCGAGGCGTTCCAAACTCTTTGGAGACTTGAAGGAGCCGTACTCCGGACGCTAGCTCTCTGTGGTAGAACAGACTTTTTCCACACGGAGCTATTGTAAAATGATGCGACATCTCACTGACAACTGGAGCCTTCTGTGAATGAAGAACAGCGCCAACGGCGCCGCCGCACCTTCGGCCAAACCGCCGGCGCCTACGACCGCGTCCGCCCCGGCTATCCGCCGACACTGATCGACCACCTATTGGCGCAAGCTCGTATCAATACCACATCGCGCATCCTCGAAATAGGGTGCGGAACGGGGCAACTGACGCGGTCACTGCTGCGCTCTAAAACAGCGATCAAAGGGCTCAAACCCAGCAGTGAAATTGCCGCTTTAGCCGCGCACAATTTCGCCGCTGCCCCCCAGGTTAAAGCCGCCGCACTCAGATCAGGAGGCACTCTCGCCATACTCATCAACGCGCACCCAACTCCCTACACAGGCTTCTTTTCGCGCGGGCAAGAAGTTTGCGATCGCATCGTTCCAGAAAAAGGCCAGAACAGAGGATACCAGCGGCAGCGAGACCGAGCGCTGGGGGCTCGCCATGAGCGACGAGTTACTCGTCAGCAATTTTTTTATAGACCCACTCGTCATCGATAAATACTAGAGCCATCGCATGAGTTCCGACGATTATATAGATTTACTTGCCACATTCTCCGACCATCGCCTATTGCACGATGATACCCGCACAGCACTCTTTGCGGCACAGCGCGAAATTATAGATAGAGAATACGGCAGTTATGTCGAACGCCTTTATCTATCTTGTGCATGGCACAGCGCAACGAGAGACAAAATGAAACACCATCAACCGCCTAATAAAACCGACTGAACGCACACGCGGCGGCAATTTATCAAAATGCTTCCCGCACTTACTGCTACGATTTTCCCATGAGAGCTTATGGCAGATTCCCGAGCAAGACCCCGACAGAAACTACGCTGCGCGCAGGTGCTATTGCCACCACGGTCAGCACGCAGAATCGCTACGGCTGGTGCACGGCCTTCACGCCCGATACAAACCACGAAGCTATCGCCGACAAATATGCAGCCTATGGCGACTTGTACTGATAGTCCCCATTTGCAACCGAGAGGAGCAGAATGAAAAATCGCCCGGGAGAGTGGCCCGAATTAGCCGAAGAAACGCGCAAGATATGGAATAAAAATGCCGAGGCATGGGACAGCCGTATGGGCGAACGCGGCAACGATTTCCACAACGAACTCATTCTGCCGGCCTTCGACCGCCTCTTATCGATTCGACGTGGCGAAGAGATCCTCGATATCGGCTGCGGCAACGGCGTAGTCTGCCGCCACTTGGCAAAAAAGGGCGCACAAATGACGGGGATCGATGCCAGCGCCGACCTAATTGACTACGCGCGCAACTACCGCGACGACATCGCGTACCACGCGCTAGATGCCACGGATGAAGAAGCACTGCAAGGCCTGGGAGAAAAGCGCTTTACCGCCGCCGTTTCGAGCAATGTCTTGATGGACATGCCCAGCATAGCGCCGCTGATGCGCGCCCTAGCGCACCTGCTCTTAGCGGACAGCCACTTTGTTTTCTCGCTAATGCACCCCTGCTTCCAAAACCCCGGTGCCACCCGCATGGTAGAACAAGATGAACGCGAAGGCCGTCTATCCCTGCGCCACGCCACCAAAATATCCCACTATATCGAACCCATGCACTACAAAGGATCGGCCGTGACCAATTCGCCCGTCGCGCAGAACTACTTTCATCGTCCCCTGCACGTGCTCTTTGCGGAGGCCTTTGCAGCGGGATTTGTCATCGATGGCCTCGAAGAACCGACCTTCTCACGACCGACGCCGGGGGCGCGCACGATGTCTTGGTCCCAGTTTGGCCAACTGCCGCCACTGCTAGTGGTCCGTCTGCGCCTGATGGAGCAAAAGCCATGATACTCTCCGATTTTTTTTGCTGCCCACATACGGGGCAAGCACTTATGCAGGACGAAACAGCCGCCTATAGCACAGACCGCGAACATCGCTATGAAATCGTCGATGGCGTAGCGGATTTCCATATAGATGGAGGCGGTGCCGCCGGCACCGATGACGAAGGCAACCGCAAATGGCTCGAAACTGATGCCGTCGATGGTCGCGACCTCTATTACGAACGCTGCCGCGAGTGGGAGGGCATGAGCTTTTGTTTAGAGCAAATTAGTCGCCTGAGCTATAACAAATGCCGCATCTTAGAAGTCGGCGCGGGCACAGGCCATTTCAGTCGCTGGATCTGCGACGTCTGTCAACCGGGCACCCAGCTCTATACTTTCGACTACTCCTGGCCCTGCCTGAGAAAAACCCAGACGAAGGTCGAAGGGCACCCCGGCGTTTTTCTCTTTAGAGCCAATGCGCGCGGTCCCATGCCCTTCGCTGCAGAGAGCTTTGATATCATCCTACAACGCCTGGCGCCCTTTAATGCCAAGGGTGCAGACAACGGCGAAAAGATGCAGCGTATACTCGACCTGCTCGCTCCGGGTGGCCACTATCTCTTCGCCGGCTGGGAAGACGATTACGGGACGACTTGCGACCACTATACCGACAACGGTTTCGCCCGCGCCCAATACCACCGCTGGCAATATCCCTATTCTTTTGAAGATCGAGAATTTGTCGGTGGCGCCCTAGAAAACGGCGCGAGCCTTGCCGAAGCTGAAGAACAGCTAAGAGGAGCAAAAAAAACCGAGAACGGCCTTTTCCGCTGGCGCGGCGAACATCTTATTATTGCACAGAAATAACCGCGCACGACACGAGGACACACCGCCCCCTTGAACGCGCTCCCCGATCTGACGCGCACCGTCGTCATATCGCAAAATTCGGAACATCGGCCGGCTATTCAACCACCCATTTACCGCATGCGGCACGGCGCTGTGGTGGTCGCGTCTACACGCTCGATCGCGATCCACAGAAAACGGCGTTGGCATGCGGAAATATCCATCTCTGTGGTCTCGCGGACTACGTTGATTTCTTTACTGGCGACATTGCCGATTTCATCGCCCAACTGCCCACTGCAATAGACTTCGCCTTCTTCGACTTCGGCGTGCCCTCTTTTGCAGGGCACTGGCATTCTCATAAAAGAAAAAATGGCGACAAATGCCTTTCTCTTTGTCGATGGTTGGGGGCAGATTGAACGCTGGAACAGCGAGCCTGAATGGAGCGATTTTAAGGGGCAACTCGAGGCAGACAGTGATTTTATCACGATGCTACTTCCCTTGGAAAAGGGCCACCTCACGGCCGTGCGCGTATCTTGAAACCAACGGTTGGCAACTGAACATATGTTCACTGCCATGAATAACATCTATCTAAGGTGGGTATGGCTGCAAATAAGGCACTAAAAGAGCTGGAACAACGCTATAAAAAAGCCGTAGAAGACCTAGCGGAAAAAACGCATCAAGACCGCGCCGCCCGTATATATCCCAGCAACAAGGACGCCAACCGTGCCCTCGGCATCGCCCCAGGATCATTCAGCCGTCTCTGCCGACTTTACGGCATCGACACCCCGCGCGCGCGGCGCCAACGCCGCCGGGCCAACCTATAGTGATCACACCCCGCGCGATCGACGCAGCGAATTCCGCCGCACCTCAAATTGGCCAAAACGCCCTGCCTTCTCTTTCTTTAACCTTATGCACATCACCTACAAAACAAATCTCGATGGCGTCGACTGGCCCGACATGAAAGCCACGCTCAAAGCCGACGGCTTCGACAATGGCCGCAGCGCCGCCCAGCTCAAAATATCCTTTACCAACAGCCAATCCGTCTGCTTAGCCTATGCCGACAACCGCCTTATCGGCACAGCGCGCGCCCTCTCCGACGACGTCTGTAACGCCTATATCGTCGACGTCTGGACTCACTCCGACTTCCGCCGCCAAGGCATCGCCACACGTATAATGGAGCTACTGATCGCCCCCTTAGAGGGCCAGCACATCTACCTTTTCACCGAACCAAAATTAGTGGGCCTCTACCAAAAAGTGGGCTTTGCCGCACACGACGTCGGCCTCGGAAAAGTACAGGGCAAGTGGTTGGTGGGCCGCTCCCCTTCTTCTACCAGCGAACCTCAGCATCTATAAATAACCCATCTCCTATACCCAATCCCACTATTTCCCCACATCTACACCAATTTTCCCTATTTTATTATAAGTTTATTATCGAGCTATAAGAGTCGGGGGAGTGTCCCCTAAAAGAAACGATTGTTGTCTGAGCCCCAACGGGCCAAGTTTCAATCGTTTCTTTTAGGGGATGCTTCCACGACCTCGACCACGCACGTCAGAAAGAACCCAACGATGATCTTGCCACAGAAAACCCACAGCCTTACACCAGCCGAAAAAGAACACTACACAGAAAACGGCTACGTGCTGGTCAAAGGCTTATTTAGCGCAGAAGAAGCCGCCTACTTTCGCGCCGAAACTCACGACCTCGCCCAGCGCCTCCTAACCACACAGGCGGCCGATGTCATCAATGAGGGGTGGGCCAGCGGCGCCAAAGTTACGGACCTGCCGCGCGAATTATTGCACTGCCACAATGTGCAGTTTCACTCCGCCGCCTTTGCTCGCCTGATCAGCGACCCGCGACTGACCGATCGCGCCGCCGATATCGTTGGCGACAATATACAATTGCACCACACTAAAATGTTTATCAAACCACCGGAAAAAGGCGCTCCTTTCCCCATGCACCAAGACGCGCCCTATTTTCCACACGAAAACCACTCGATGATCGCCGCTATTATTCACTTTGATGACGCCCCCTTAGAAAAGGGTTGCGTGCGCGTCGTGCCCGGCTCGTATAAACTGGGCATGATCGATCACCTGCACGACGGCGGCCACCACTTAGACCCCGAACAATATCCTGTCTCAGATGCTACACCCTGCCCCGCCGAAGCCGGCGACGTGCTGTTCTTTAGCTATCTAACCATCCACGGTTCTGGCCTCAATACCAGTCAAGAGGCACGCACGACCATGTTGGTACAGATGCGCGATCCGGCCGACCTACCCAACATCGATAGCCACTTCTCACGCGGTCAGGGCACTATGCTGCGCGGCTTTGACCCACTGGCCAACTCCGGCGCCTCTGTCCCTTCACCACGGCGCATGAAAACGAGCGAAGAGCAGGTGACCCAATGAGCAACGAAGATCTCTACCGCCTGCACGAACTAAAAGCTCCCGACGGCGATCTCGCCCTCTTTTCCGTACTCGCTGACAGTTTGCCCGGGCTCAGCCGTAGCTTGGCCCGCAAGGCAGTGCATGCGGGGTTAGTCCTAGTCAATGGCGAACCATGCAGTGAACCACAGCGACCTCTCGCATCCGGAACAGCGATACGCTGTGACTTCCGTCAGGGTATCGAGAAAAAATACCAGTTGACGCGCTTTGCCCCTCCCGAAGATGAATTGCCATTTAAAATCCTCTTCCACGACGAGGACATCGTCATCCTCGACAAAGCCGCCGGCGTACTTTCGGCACCAACAGAGAAGGGAGAGCGCGGCGCCGTCAGCGAATACCTGCGCCGCTGGCTGCGGGCCCAGGGAGACAAGCGCCCCTTTACCGGCTACATACACCGTCTCGACAAAGAGACCAGCGGCTGTCTGTGTTTTGCGCGCAATCGCCGCGCGCAAAAAGCGCTGTCCGTGCAATTTGCCAAACACGGAGCACGTCGGCGCTATCGCTGTATCGTATTGGGCAGCCCGCGCCAAGAGCACGATACATTAACGGGCCGCATTGGCCGTGGCCGCGATGGCCGCCGAGCCGTCGTAGCCGACAATCATCCCGGCAAGAACGCCGTCACGCATTTTGAGGTCGTTCAGCACTTCGACAACGCCAGCGAACTCAGAATCCGCTTGGAAACAGGGCGCACCCACCAGATCCGCATCCATATGGCCCATATTGGCTGCCCCATCCTCGGCGAACCCGTCTACGGCGAACCGCATGCAAAAGCTCAGCGCGCACCCCGCATGATGCTACACGCCACTCAGCTCGATTTAGAGCATCCGGCAACGGGCCGGCGCATGCATTTCACAGCGGATCTACCCGATGAATTTGCCACCTTTCTCGGCGGCTTAAAAAGCACTGAACCCACCAAATAGAAAAGTCCGGCAGCTCTTTTGAGCCGCCGGACCTTTGTTCTTTCTATGATCTATCCCTTATATTTCCGCCATGATCTTCGCAAACTGTTCGGCATACTGCCGCAACACCCCGTCGGCATCGTGTTCGCTTCCCGGTTTGTGAATCACCTCCACCGAAAGATACCCCGCAAAACCCGCTTCCAATAACAGTTGCAGCGGTATCTGGTGATCGATCACGCCTGTGCCCAAAGGCCCCACCTGCATTCGCCCATCGACGTAGGTCCCATCATGGGCGTGCAGATGCCGCGTATGGTCCGCTAACGCAGCGAAGCTCTCCTCCGGTTTTTCCAGCATGCGCTGCGGGTGCATAAAATCCCATAACACCTTTAAATTGGGATGCTCCGCCTGCTCGACTACCGCGCGAACAGGAGCCGAACAACTCCAGTCGTCGTGGGTCTCCATCAGCACTACAACCCCGCGCTCTGCGGCCTGCCCCATCACCTGTTCATACCCGTCAACCACATAATCGACGACGAGCTGCCACTCGCGATCACGGGCGCGTTGGCCGCCAAAAGTGCGCACATAATCACAGCCCAAATCTGCCGCTAAATCGATATATTTCTTTAGGTCCTCGACGTGACCGGCGCGCTCATCCACATCGGGGGCGGCCATGCGGACCCCCGTGGCGATACAACAGATATTGAGCCCTTCATCGGCCAAATGCGTCTTTATTGCACTGCGCTGCTCGGCGCTTAAGTCAACCTCAATACCGCAGGCGTGACCCCATTCGACACGCGGCTCCAACCCTTTGTAGCCGTGGCGCTTCATACCGGCTATAATTTTATCTAAATCCCAGTCTGGACAGACGCTACTCATAGTAGCTAATTCAATCATCTATATTCCCCCCTTGTTTAGTTCTGCATTTCGCCCTGAGCCATACTATTATATCTTTAAACCATATCATATGAGACATATTACTGAAAAACCCACTCACGACACTTGGCGCCACAGGCTACATGTAATCATATTTGAAGCCGACACACCAGCGGGCAAAGCTTTTGACGTTGGCCTAATCGTCGGCATCGCGCTTAGCATTATAATCGTCATGCTCGACAGCATGCAGGAAGTGAGTAGGGCCCATGGCGATTGGATCCACACTTTTGAGTGGGGCTTCACCCTGCTCTTTACCGTCGAATACGCACTGCGCCTAATGAGCGTCGGCCGCCCTTGGCGCTATGCATTGAGCTTCTACGGCATCGTCGACCTGCTCTCGATCATCCCCACTTATCTGAGTCTATTTTTGCCCGGCACGCAATATTTCTTGATCATCCGCACGCTGCGTGTCTTGCGCATTTTTCGCATCTTCAAACTCGCCCAATATGTCAGCGAAGCTCGCATGTTGACACAAGCGCTCCATTCCAGCCGCCGCAAAATTACTATATTTCTTTTCACGGTGCTCAATATCGTTATCATCGCAGGTGCTACCATGTATCTCGTCGAAGGAGGAGAGAACGGTTTCACCAGCATCCCGCACAGCATTTACTGGGCTATCGTCACGATAACGACCGTCGGCTACGGGGATATCTCGCCACAGACAGATATGGGAAAGACCCTAGCCGCCATACTGATGATCGTCGGTTATTCCATACTCGCCGTGCCGACCGGCATCATCACGGCCGAGCTATCCGCCAGTGTCCGCTCAAAAAGAGTGACCACCCAATGCTGTCCCGAATGCAGCGGCGAAGGCCACGACCACGATGCCAAACACTGCAAGTACTGTGGCTCCGAACTCTGAGATGCTAAAATGACCTATGAGCGCTACATTCTACCATCGATCCCGGACATGGCCCCTTTCTTTACCACACTCCACAGTTGACTTCAATCCTACCAATACATTCAATTAAGCAAGCATTAGAGAAGACCCCGCAGTCCAATAAGAACTAGAGATCGCTATTTTTATATGGGCCACTAAAAAGATATACCATCGCCGACAAATGTAGGAGCACGCCACTTTGCAACGCCGCACCGTCTACCCACAGCACTACGCCCACGGGCGCCTCGCCTTGCACTTTGAAACTCACTTTGAAACATTTACGGGCGAGCGCATCGATGCATTCAAACAACCACTGGTCTCCGGCACACGCGGCACCTGGGTCCTAAATGTAACCAACCACGAGGCCGATTTGGCCGCTGGTGCGGCTATTGGCCTCGTGCGCTTTGATGCACAGATCGCCTTCGACTTACAAACGCATTTACCCAGAGGCCGCGACTACTGCCTACTCGCAAGCGAGAGTCGTGCACAACTCAGCTTAAGCGCCGGCCGCACCTCGGTAAACCTACTCACGGTCCATATCGAGTCGGGCATCTTCCGCAAGGGAGAAACCT
Organism: Planctomycetota bacterium; assembly: GCA_047616505.1. Classification (GTDB taxonomy): domain Bacteria; phylum Latescibacterota; class UBA2968; order UBA8231; family UBA8231. Next base: position 5,280 of record JBLHGI010000025.1, on the reverse strand, counting down.
TTACCATACGCATTGGCGACCGCAGTCACGGCGGTGCTGGCTCTGAGGTATTCTGGTCGAGCACCGAAGCGCAATTCCTACTCGCCGTAGCTCAACCGGGCCAAGAGCTCTTTGAAGGCGTGGCGGGCAACCCGCACTCGCTGCATATCACCCATCACCCCATAGCCCATCTCGTGCGCTTATTAGGCCCCACGGTCGTTGCCCCTGGTGAGCCCTTTTCCATGCATGTAGGCGTCTTCGACCGCAACCGCAATCTGATCGAAGACTATGAAGGACACGTCGATTTTATACCTCCAGAACACGTCTGGAGACTGCCCGACACCCATTCTTTTTCGTCGGGAGATGGCGGCCTAAAAATATTTGAAAAAGTCAGCATAGAGAAACCGGGGATCTATCGCATACCGTGCCACGGCGAGGCGGGTAACTTCCACAGCAACCCCATTATCGTGCAGGAAAACCCGCGCATACGCGTCTATTGGGGCGACGTCCACGCGCACGGCTGGGGCGACTCCACGATGCATCTGATGCACCTGCCCTCGCCCAAACTGACGCCCTTGAGCCGTCACCGCCAAGCGCGCGATATTGGCCGCTTGGATTTTTCCTGCCCAGCGGCCATGTCGATGGACCCAGAAAAACGCGACTCGATCTGGCGGCCCTATCGCGATGCCTGCGACGAAATGGATGAGCCCGGACGCTATGTGCCTTTCTTAGCCTATGAGGCTCACCCGCAGGAGGGTGATCGCCAGATTTTTTTCAAAAACTACGACGAGCCGACGCCCCCTTCCATGCGCCTGCCGCTGCCCCAACTAGAAGAGTATTACGACCATCGCGATGACGTCATCCTCCAGGTGCACATCGGCGGCGCGCCACCGCGCTGGGACTTGCATCGCCCGCGCCGCGAGCGCTTGCTCGAAATAAGCTCGGGGTTCGGCAACGCCGAGTGGCTACTACAAAAAGCGCTGCACTTGGGTTATAGACCAGCCATCTGCGGCGCCTCCGACCTCCACCTTGGCCTGATGGGCGGTCCGCGCGCCGTCGAGGCCTTTCGCGGTCGTTTCGGTCAGAAATATCCCATGCGCCAGCGCGATGCCGCCTATGGCACGGGGCCGCTCACTGCCATTTGTTCGTCCGAACTCTCGCGCGACTATCTCTGGCACGCCTTAGAGACTCGGCGCACCTATGCCACATCCGGCGCCCGCATCTATATCGATGCCAGCGTCAATGGCCAGCCGATGGGTGCCCAAGTCCCCGCGCGCGACACACTGCGCATACAGTGCACGGCCTATGCCTGCACCGCCATTGAACGCGTCGATTTGATCTGCGGCGCCTATCGCCTGCACACGTGGCGCCCGGGCACGCTCGATTTTTCCGCCGAGCAAAACTTTGAACCCGCTCAGTTGCCCGGCAACTGGATTTATTTTCGTCTCCAGCAGACCGACGGCGAATACGCCTGGACGACTCCCATCTATATAGAACACCCCGATGGAGTACCCACTGCCAACGATGAACCGGCTTGGAACGACGATGGACCACTGCATTTGCGGCCCGGTGCCGGCAGTGCCGCCGAAACCCATTTAGCACAGCTGCAGCGCTATCTGCGCCGAGAAGAAGATTCCGCTCGCTTTAGCGAGTTGACCCCCGTCGGCGTATTCGCCACCAGCCCGGGCCGCTGCGCACTCTTCTACTGTTATTGGGGCGAAGAAAAGCTGCCCATGAGCATACGCTGGTTCTACGAGTTCGAGATTCCCAAAATCCGCTTCGACTTTGGCTGGCGCGACTACGGTGCTTTCGACGAATTGGAGCTGGGCCCCCAGTTGATGGAGAAATACGCAGGCGACTAAACGGTTCATTTTAATTACTGCAATATTTTCCGGTATATTGCGCAGCTATGTACGCACACTCGACAATCCTAGCGGAGGCATGTCATGGAAAAAGGCACGACCCTCACCCGTTTTATTGTCGAAGAAGAACGCCGCTATCCAGAAGCTACGGGTGAATTTACCAGCCTACTCAGCGAACTGACGATTGCCGGTAAAATAATCGCCCGCGAAGTCAACAAGGCCGGACTGGCCGATATTATGGGTATTACGGGCCGCCGCAATGTACACGGCGAAGAAGTGCAAAAACTAGATGAGTTCGCCAACGAAACCATTATACGCGGCACCGACCACACCGGACATCTCGCCGGCATGGCATCAGAGGAGATGGAATACCACTTTCCCATCCCCGAAAAACACATCCAAGGCAATTATATCCTCGTCTTTGACCCGGTCGACGGTTCTTCCAATATCGACGTCAACGTATCCATTGGCACCATCTTCTCTATCTTTCGCAAAAAGAGTCCATCCGGTGTCGGCCTAGGGGACTTCTTGCGCCCGGGCAGCGAACAACTCTGCGCCGGTTATATCCTCTATGGCTCCAGCACCGTGTTAGTCTACACCACGGGCAATGGTGTGCATGGCTTCACGCTAGACCCCACGTTGGGCGAATTTTTGCTTTCGCATGAAAATATTACCTTCCCAGAAACGAGCACCTATTACAGCGTTAACGAAGGCAATTACCAGCGCTGGGACGCCGAGGTACAACGCTTCGTCGAACACCTCAAAACGCCCAATGGCCTCGGTTACTCGGCGCGTTATATCGGCTCGTTAGTAGCCGATTTTCACCGCAACTTACTCAAGGGAGGGATCTACCTCTACCCGGGCGATACAAACGAAAAACGCGGCAAGCTACGCCTTCTTTACGAGGCTGCTCCACTCGCCTTTATTGCCGAACAAGCCGGCGGCAAGGCCTCCGATGGCGCGCGCCGAATCATGGACATCACCCCCAAAGATCTACACCAGCGCACGCCGCTCTTTATAGGCAACGGCACCGACGTCGATAGCGCCGAAGAATACTTATCGTAGTGATAGCATCTCCATAACAATCGACCTGTACTGATTCTTATCATGCGCATATACATTTTTTCTCTCGTATTGACCATCTGCATTGCCGCGCCTTTTAGCCAAGCCGCGATAGCCGCCGAGTTGCACGCTGTCGTTTCGGTGGCACCTATCGACAGCACCGCAGGCCCCATATCGTATAGATCGCCGTTAGAAACAGCGCTCTATGCTCCGGGATATCTACTCTATGTACCATTCCATTTATTCTTTTCAGTCAGCAAATTGGCGGCCAGTGCCCTGTGGGAACAGCATGCGTTAGACCGCATCAAAGCACATCTGACAACGGCGGACGGACGTTTGGGTATTCGCCCTCTTTCGAGCACCGATATCGGCTCTGGCCTACGTATCTTTGCACGTGACATAGCAGGTTCCAGCCATATCGGAGCTACGTCGAGTTGGGGTACAGGCCAGGGACGCCAGCACCACGCCCTTTCCCTCGCATGGCCCCACCACCGCCTAGCCGGCGGGTACGCCCGTGTATATGCCCGCTTTGATCGCGAACCCAAGGAGAGCTTCTTCGGAATAGGCAACGACACGCGCAGCGCATCAAAAAGCGCCTTTAGCGACACCCAAACACAGATGGGCCTAGAGTTCAACCACCGCCATGGAAGTATGCTCCACTGGAATAGCGGTCTGGGCTATCGACGCGTTGCCATTGATGCGGGACGTAGTAGTAGCGCGCCATCGGCTGATCTCATCTACTCTGACAATAGATTATTAGGCTGGGGCCAACACGCCGACTTTGCCGAAGCACATATCAATGCACGCGCACAGTTTGTCGACAGACCCGGCAGCCCTACGCGCGGCTACCGCGCGCGCGCCGGCTTGCGCTATAGCCATTCGCTCGACAAAGCGAAACTCTCGCACTGGGCTTTGCAGCTGAATAGCGAGCATTTTTTCGAGCTCTTTTATCGGCGCACCCTCTCACTGCAACTAGGTTCCGCTTGGGGCTGGGCACCGGGCGCCAATCGCATCCCCTTCTACGAATTATCTCCTCTAGGCGGTAGTGATTTTTTGCGCGCTGAGCGCCGTGGCCGCTTCCGCGATCGCGGCGCGGCCTTTGCCGCACTACACTATCGTTACCCTGTGTGGAAAATGATCGATGGGCATATATTTTCAGAGACTGGGAGAGTTTTCGCCCAACCGCAGGACTTTACACTGAGCGGCTGGCATCACAACTACGGCGCCGGCCTACGCCTATGGGTGCCTCAGGGGCTAATTTTTGAACAGCTCATAGCTTTTGGCTCAGAATCCACCAAGCTCTATTTCAACTTCAAGTCCGATTTCTGATGCGCGACCTTATTCTCTATAGCATGCTGATTACCGGCGTGCTAATTTCCTGTGCTCCCCACGTCCCGCCACAGCAACCGGACGACGCTCCCTTAGCGTCGATCCCCCCATCGCGTTCGACGCATTTAGTAGAAGAAATAGTAGACAAGAGCTTCGACTACCAGATCAAACAGATTTTGGACCTACCGCGCCAGGTTCGCCGACTCGTCGGCAAACCGTACGAAGCACTCGACGTAGACGCCTACGACGAAGTGCACAACTCGAGTTGGTTTACCCAGCGCATCGGCTACGAGACATTCAGCCCAGAACAGATACGCCGCGGTCCCAATCGCAGCACGGGCCCAGATACAACGGGCCTCTGGACCGTGCTCTCGCTTAAGACGGCGGGCGTTACCCCGGGTATGACTATTGTCGATGCGCGCGGCGATCGCTATATCATCAAATTCGACCCACCTGCCTACGCCGAACTAGCCAGCGCCACAGAAGTGATCGCCACCCGCCTACTGCACGCCAGCGGCTATAATGTGCCGGAAAACTATATCGCCTATTTAAACCCCGAGCGCCTAGTCCCGGGGGATAATGCACGGCTAGCGCTAGCCAAGGCAGATAAACGCCCAGCGCGCGCAAAACGCCCACTAACGCGCGAAGACCTGCAGCTCATTGTCGCCCGCGCCAATCCATCGGGCGCCAAACGCGTGCGCGTCCTAGCCAGTCGCTTTCTGCCCGGTCGCCCCATCGGCCCCTGGCCTTATATCGGCGTGCGCACAGGCGACGCCAACGACCGCTATCCGCATGAGCATATGCGCGCGCTGCGCAGTTTGTACGTCATTGCATCTTGGTTAAACCACGCCGATATGAAAGAGGAAAACACGCTCGATATATTCGATGAGAACACGCGCACTGTCCGCCATTATTTGATCGATTTCGGCGCTGCGATGGGCAGTAATAGCACGGGGCCGAGCAACCCGCGGCGCGGTCAAGCCAACAGCTTTGACCTCAAAGACTCCCTACTGCGCCTCTTTACACTCGGCCTCTACGTACCGGCCTA
>JBLHGI010000024.1:0-31710 GCA_047616505.1 Planctomycetota bacterium | reverse complement strand
GAGCAAGATCGGAAAATGCACAGCCTGCGCGCACTAGAGAACCGACGCAACCAACTCCAGTCGCAAATCACCGATGCACGCCACGAAGTCGAACAACGACTACAAACTCATAGCGCACTGTGCGATGATAGGGAAAAGCAGTTGCAGGACATTCAAAGCCTACTCGCCCAACAAGAACAGGTAGTAGCCGAATTTTCCCAATTGGTCGACCTGCGAAACCAGGACCAATTACAAGAAAATCAACGCGTGCGCCACGAAGCGTTACTCCACGAACGAACACAACTAGAGCACGCGGTCGCCCTGGAGAGACAAGACCTAACGGCTCAACGCGAAACGGCACAAAAACAGCTCAATGCAATAGATGAGTCTTTACAAACGGAAACGGCGCTTAAAGAACAAAGCAGCCAGTTAGAGACCGAGATTGCACTCCTCCTGCAACTCGCCGCTGAACGAGACCAACTCAAAGAGCAGGGCAGCGCACAGCGAGCGCAGATCGATCAACTGAGAAAACAGATCGAATCCGCACGCGATTTACTAGACGGCGAACGCAAACACATCCTCGAAGCTCAGCAGCGCGATGAAGCCAACTGTCCACTTTGCGGCAGCAGCCTAGATGAGACCCATCGCCAACAACTCGGCGAAGAATTACAGAAGAATGAACGCGAGCAGGAACGGCGTATCGAGGGACTTGGCGATGCCATTACCAAGCTCGAAAATGAAATGACCGCCATGCGCGCGCACTATCGCGAATTGGAGCAAAAAACAGCCGCCTTAGACGGTCTACGCAAAAGCCTCAACGGATGCCATATCCGCTTAGAAAATTTGCAGCAACAACATACTGAAGCCAAAGACCTGCACCTGCGCATTGCCGCACTCGACCTAGCATTTGCAAAGTCCGCCGCCAACGAACACACTCGCCTCTCAGTCGTAGAAAGTGAATTGAAGAACCTTTCTTACCTGGCAGAGAACCACCGTGCACTCAAACAGCGCATCGTCGAGCTACAGCCAGCGGAAAGAACTCATACTCGCCTCGAGAGCGCGCGCGCACAAGCCGAGCGACTGGTTCTGGAACGCGATGATGCCAGCAAAAAAATGGCAGTAGCGCAGCAATATATCGCGGACAAACTCTATGCCCCCAAAGACCAGGAACAGCTCACCACCGTCGAAGGTCAGATAAGTAAATTGGGCTACGACAGCAAACTACACGGCCCATTGCGCAACCGCCTCGACGCTTTGAGCGAAGTCTTTACGCTGCAAAACAACCTACAGGCCGCGCGCGAACGCCGCGCCAGTAACCGGGAAGCATTTACCCGCACGACAAAGAGCATCGATGAGTTGCACCAACTCCAGGAGCAGCGCCACAACCAGCGCGAGACACTAAAGGACATTCTGAAGAATGCGGATGAAATCGAGCTGCGTTTCACCGAGCTGACTCAACAACTAAGTGTAGATCGCAACGAGCACAACCAACTCATAGAACGGCGCGGCACATTGCGCGCGCTTAGTGAACGCGACATCCGCCTCTCCGAGGAGCGCGATGTCTTGCGCACGAAAACGAAGAGCGACCAGAGCGATGCCTGGATCTATCAAACACTTGATGAAGCATTTGGCAAAGATGGAATCCAGGCGCTCATTATTGAAAGCGCCGTCCCCCAGATCGAACAAGAGGCCAATGCCATACTCGCCCGTCTGACCGACAACCGCATTCAAATATCGATCGAATCGCTACGCGATCTCAAAACGGGTGGCACGCGCGAAACGCTGGATATCAAGATAGCCGACGAGATCGGTGAACGCCCGTATCACCTCTACTCCGGTGGAGAGGCTTTTCGCACTAATTTTGCCCTGCGTATCGCCCTTTCCAAAGTACTCGCTATGCGCGCCGGCACCCAATTGCGCACCTTGATTATTGATGAGGGTTTTGGCACCCAGGACAGCCAAGGCTTAGACCAATTAGTCGAGGCCATACAAGAAATCAGCCGCGACTTCGACAAAGTATTAGTCGTTACCCATCTGCCCGAACTCAAAAAAGTATTTCCAGTTCAGATCGATGTCGTCAAGCACCCAGACGTCGGTTCGCGCTTTGAGGTACATTACCACGACTAATCCCGAGCTCTGTTTTATGAGGATACAATAATGGACAAAACGATAAATATGCCATCGAAAGACGAAACCAAGAGCGAATATCAAGCTGCAACTGCTGGCACCGCTCTGCGCCGCGCCGATGCGTATGGGCGTCTACAGATTAGTGGCAGTGATCATCTGAGCTTTCTGCACCGCATGACGACCAATGACTTTAACTCCCTTGGACACGGCTACGGCATCGAGGCCGTGTTCACGGAGAACCGAGGACGCATACTCGACTGTGGCACCTTCTATCACAGAGACGGCAATACGCTAATGATGCTCAGTCCTTCAGCGCGTGCAACGATACCGGCATGGCTCGATCGCTATATTTTCACCGAAAGGATAGATCTCCTCGACCTCACAGATAAAACGGCGATGTTTGAGCTCATCGGCCCGCAGGCCGTTTCACTTGTCCGTCAAGTACTCGGCTCTAATATAGCAGGTCTCCAGCCCCACCAACTACTCACAGTTACACCGAGCGACGACCTCTGGCTATGTGCCCTTCCCTGGGCAGGGCACAGCGGCTTGCGAGCCATTGGCCCCACCAGTGCTATCGCAGAACTGCAGCAGCTATTTTTTGAAGCCGGCGCTCATATCATATCTGAAGACGTTTGGGAGGTGCTTCGCGTTGAAAGTGGCATCCCGTTGTACGGCAGCGAACTGAACGAAGAACACAATCCATGGGAAGCGGGGTTACAACGCACTATTCACATGGATAAAGGATGTTATATCGGACAGGAAGTCATCGCCCGCCTCGACACCTATGACAAAATAAAACAACACTTAATTGGTCTAAAATTTACCGAAGAGTCGCCACCCACTCCAGGTACGGAACTCAAAAGTGATGGGCACAGCGCTGGTAGTATCACTTCTAGCGCGTTGTCTCCAACCTTTGGCCCCATCGCCTTGGCTTATGTACGACGCAGCTACTGTGAACCCGGCACTGCGCTGCAAACGGCAGATGGAGCACATAGCGGCCAGGTTAGCCCCTTGCCTTTTCGATGAATATCAAGCACAATGAGGTTCCCCAGTTCGATGGCCTGCGGAAAATAATTCACCTCTATATCGATGACCTATCTGCCCTCGTAGAACAAAACGAAAACCACACTGCCCGCAAAATCCCCCTATTGGTCGTCGGCGACAACCCGCAGAACAAAGTAGAAGCCGTTTCCCCCGAAGCACGAGCCGTCGGGTTAACCCCAGGCATGGTACGTGCCCAAGCGCTCAAGCGCTACCCCGATGCCATGTGTATCAAGCCTGATTATGCAAAGTATATTCACATAGGTGACAAAATAAACGAGCTATTTCGCGAATATACCGAATGGGTAGAAGCCGTATCTCCGGCCGAGGCCTATCTCGATATAACTTATAATAAGATGGATATCCCCTTTGGTCGGCGCACGGCCCAACTCATCCGCAGTGACCTGCGCCGCCAGTTTGGCTTTGAAGCTCGCCTAGGTATCGCCCCAAATAAAATGCTCGCAAAAATCGCATCGACAAGCGGAGTAGGCGATGCAATAAGCGAAGTCGTCAGAGGCGATGTTGCTGTCTTTCTCCAAGACAAACCCATCTCACTATTGCCCCATATAGGCGCGAGGACTAAAGCAAAGCTAGCGCAAGCTCAAATAGAAACTATTGGCCAACTAGCGCAGATGGACACCGTGGCACTACGCGAGTTATGTGGGCGGCAATCAGCCCTTCTATCGCGCCTGGCACGCGGCCATGACGACCAACCCGTCTGCCCCACAGCCAAAGCAATAGTTCGCTCGGTGTCATTTCCTGCCCCGTTTTATGCCTTAGACGAGATATCTGAGACATTGCGACCACTCACCAATGACATGGCTGGACAACTGCGCCGACGCCATCTACGCTGCCGCCAACTGACCCTACAGATACGCCGTGCCGATGGCGAGGTCTATACTGCGGAAACCCAACTCTCCCACTTCTCCGACCAGGGTTCAACTCTGCTCTCAGCAATGCTTATGCTCATCACACAGTCTTCAATGTGTGAGAATGGTATACGCGGGATCGACATAGTATTTTCGGGCTTTACAGATAGAGAGATAGAACAACTCGACCTCTTTACTTCAGCACCCAAAACACCATTAAAAAAGGAGGCCGGAAAAACCGGCCCCCTCAACTAAGCTACTGTCCCCTACGGCCACCTTATTCGTGCAGTGATTTCTGATAGAGACCGACGCTGTAAAATTCGTACGAAGCCGCCTTGTCTGGAAAATCTACCACGTGGACGGTAAAACGCGAAGGCACGCCGGTATTCGACATCTGTTCGGCAAAGAAGGTGCTATAGGCCTCAGTGTATTCCTTGTATATCCGCTGTTGTTCTTCGTGGAAACGCAGCGGATCAGCCATGGGATTTATATCTTTGGGCTGAGCGCCAAAGGCGTGCATCTCAATAAAGTCTATTTTGGTAATCGAGTCGCAAATATCGGCCTCCTGCAGCCATTTTTCCCAACAGCGAAAAACCATCTCAACTTCTTTTAGAGGTTCCATACTAACGAGTTCCTCGTTGCCTAAGACCCCTTTGGCAGAGTATCCCCCCGTCAATCCGGCAAAGTATATTTTTAGATCTCCATCGCCGATATCTTCCGTAACGAGTGCAGATAAAGTGGGACGGTCGCCGCCGTAATAATATGTTATCCGCCCGCGCTTTTTAATATTAAAAGCCATCTCCTACCTTCCTTTATATTATATGATAACGCTAAAGTGCTTCAACAAAGACTTCAGTCCAGTGACGCGCCTTACGCGCCGTGAAATCAGCTATCTGGTGCCGGCACGAAGTCCCCACTGCCACAATCTCCACATCGTCCTCGGCCGCCTCAATTACATCAAAGAGGCGTTCTTGGCCGACCTGACGCGAGACTTCAAAGTGTTCTTTTTCGTAACCAAAGCTACCCGCCATACCACAACAGCCCGAATCAATTTCTTCGACCTCGAACTGAGGTGGCATACGCAACACTTCCAAGGTCGCCGCCGTGCCGACCAGCGCTTTCTGGTGGCAATGTCCATGCAGCAATAGGCGCCGACGCGTTGCCTTAAATTCTAAACCCAAATTCCCATCACGCGCTCAGCAACTTTCTTGGCATCTTCTCCCCCGACTAAATCCAAATAGTCGTCGCTCAAACTGAGAATACAGCTCGGCTCTATACCCACTATGGGAACGCCGCGTTCGGCATAGGGAAGCAATGCTGCAATATTATGCTGGGCATTGACGCGCGCTTGCTCCAGAAACCCTTTGGAGATCAGAGGTCGGCCACAGCAAACCTTGTTTTCAACCAGCACTACTTCATAACCAGCACACTCGAGAATAATGGTCGCCGCCATGGCAATCTGTGGTTCTTCGTATTCGGCAAAGGTATCGTTAAAGAGCACGACCTGCCCTTTGTTAATAGCGGGCTTTCGCTCGCGGCCAAAAAACCATTTAGAAAAAGGCTGCGAGGCAAAGTGCGGCAGCTTGCGACGGCGGTCGATACCGAGGAAACGGTCGAGAAACCAGCGGTTGAGCCCACTGCCCGCAATCCAATTAGAGAGTGGAGCAAAAGCGGAACCCCAGCGAGCTAAGTCTGCAATATAGCCAAAAATATACGAACGCAGTGGATACCCGTGTTCGCCATGATAATGGGCGAGAAACTCGTATTTCAATTTGGCCATATCAACATTAGAGGGACATTCCGTCTTACATGCCTTGCACTCCAAACACAAATCCATCACTCGGTGCACATGCTCCCCTGCAAGTCCTCCGGGCAAATGACCGCTCAGCGCAGCCCGTAGCGCATTCGCTCTACCGCGGGTCGAATGCTCCTCATCTAGGGTCGCCATATAAGATGGACACATCGTACCCACAAGCCGCTTTCGACACTGCCCAACACCCGAGCACAGTTCCGCGGCCTCCTGAAATCCCCCTTCGTTATCAAAGCTGAAAAACGTCTCCAACTTCTGCGTGCGGTACCCTTCTCCATAGCGCAGGTTCTCATCCATACGCGGAGCGCGCACAATCTTCCCTGGATTCATGATACCCTTTGCATCAAAGGCATCTTTTACCGCTTCAAAAAGACGCACGACTTGTTCGCCAAACATTTTAGGGATCCACTCACTGCGCGCCAAACCATCGCCGTGTTCGGCTGACATGGCCCCACCATATTCCAAGGCCATGTCACTCATTTCGTCTTCTAAAGCACGTAGGATTCCTACTCCACTCTCCTCTTTCATATTGAGAATAGGGCGTATATGTAAAACGCCCACGCTGCAGTGGCCGTAATAACAGGCATCAACTCCGTGGCGCGCCATAGCCGCCTGCACGCGCCGCACAAACTCCGGTAATTTTTGTGGCGGAACACAGATATCCTCCACACCGGAAGTCGGTTTCGCCTCCCCTTTCATGCCCATCAACAGCCCCAACCCAGCCTTGCGCATCGCCCACATGTTGTTCTGATCCGCCGCACTCAATGCGCGCACGAATGCATACCCCATGCCCTTTTGCCCCAGGCGCTCCTCCAACTGGTCCATTTTAGTAGCCAGTTCAATTTCCGTATCGGCATAGTACTCTACGAAGAGTAACGCCTCTGGATCACCCTGTAAGAAGCGGCGACGCGGAGCATGCTCTATGGAGGCCCCAGTCAAATCGAGTAATAAGCGATCCGTTAGCTCCACGGAAGCCGGCCCTGTTTCCAGCACTTCGATATTGGCTTCCAGCGATTCGTTCAGATCGGCAAAATGAATGGCGACAAGTCCCTTACAGGCCGGCATCGGCTCTAGGCTGAGCTTCGCCTCGACAATAGCGCAAAGCGTGCCTTCAGATCCTACGACGATCTTACTCAGATCAAAGGGACGTTCACCTACAATAAATTCGTCTAGGTTATATCCAGATACTCGGCGCATTACGCTGGGAAAACGCGATCGAATCTCCTGCTCGTTGTCCCGTGCCAACGCGTGAACCTGGCGATATATATCCCCTTCGAGACTTTGCTGTGCCGCCTTTGCCTCGTAGCCATCTTGGTCAACGGGTCCCATCTCGACAATCGTCCCATCGGCCAGCACTCCCCTCAGCCCCAGCACATGATCAATGGTCTTGCCATAAATAATGGATCGCGCACCACATGAATTATTGCCGATCATACCACCAATATTGGCGCGACTACTCGTGGACACATCAGGCCCAAAAAGTAGCCCGTGCGGGCGCAGATAGGCGTTTAACTCATCGAGCACGACCCCCGGTTGCACCCGAACCCAACGTTCCTCGACGTTTAATTCGAGAATCTGGTTCATATACTTGGAAAAATCTACGTGAATAGATGCCCCAACAGATTGACCAGCTAAACTGGTTCCCCCACCCCGAGGTAAAATAGACACCTCGTGTTCAGCAGCCAGACGAACGAGTTCTACTACATCCTCCTCATTGCTCGGCACTACAAGCCCCAACGGCTCGACCTCATAAATACTCGCGTCCGTTCGATAGAGCATGCGCGCGACTTCATCAAAACGAACTTCTCCACGTATTTTTTCACGCAGACCTGTCTCTAAATCTCCCATCATCAATCCGTTCGCAATCCTCTGAAAATCATTATGTTAAGTGCTTTTATCAACTTAATAAGAAATCTACTGAGCATTTATAGGAGCGTCAAATAACCCAGATCGTAGCCTGCCTCCGCCAACCTATACCCTATCCGTAGAGAAAAGAATGTATTAAAAAGAGTATATCGACTTGAGCCTCACTGCGAGAAGCTCTTAGAGCTAATGCCTAGTAAATTACATAGCTTTTCAACGCCAATCTTTTGTCGCCAAAGTCTTTTGCAACAAAATAGAAAAAAACATCAAGATATCGTTGACAAACTTTTGCGACCCCAATATATTGTCTGCCGACCACGTGGTTAGCGTACAAAAGAGGGGGCTTCCGGGACTGGGGAGATCACGGGAGTCCCCACTTTATTATCTGTTTTAGAGGGTGTTCTTATGCCGCGCGAGAGCGCCATATCTGTTAAGATATTTAATCAGACCTATCACCTAGCAACTAGTCAAGGGCGCGATGCCGAGTACATACAGCGCGCCGCGGCCTATCTCGACGAAAAGATGCTCGAAGCATCCGAAAATGCTGGGCACAGAGCACCACTCGATGTCGCAATCTTAGCCGCGCTCAACATCGCGGAGGAAGCTCTAGCTGCACGGGAGAAAAAAGAGGGGTTGCTCGATGATACCGACGCGCGCATCCATTCCTTCACGCAGAAACTCAATGAAGAACACGCACCTCCCAAAGAAGACCCACCGCCACCCCGCTTCTGAGATCCAACTTCAAATATAGTATTCGTTCGATGCCTTCTTATCTTGTTGCGGATGCGGCATGTTAAGTGGGCAATGTACTTTGTATCCAGGCTCTAAACGAGCCCAGAGATACTCTAAAGCATGCTGGTTCCAACGGAAAAAATGGTCCCGACCAATATACTCCATCGCTCCAGAGCGCTCTAAGACATCGGTAAATTGGCCTTTGGACCGCGTGAAGTACACATCGATTCCCACCTCGCGCAATCGCTCAATGACCGCTCGCAACGTCTGTTCGCCTGAGGCATCGATCTGGTTGATACCTTGGGCATCGACAACCAAATAACGCAACTCAGGTGCCCGCGCAATACTCTCTAAAACCAGGTCCTCGAAATAGCTACTGGAACCAAAATAAAGTCGACCATCAAAACGCATGATCGCTATCTTTTGATCGGCAGCAAGACCAGCTGCCCCCCCCTCGCGCAGGGTTCCATCGAGATGCCTCGTCAAAAAAGCGGCGTGTGGATGCATCGTGCGATAGAAGTTCAACACAACCGACATACTAACTCCCAAAACAACCCCCCAGTGCAGTGCGGGGGCCGCGACTAACGTCACCGCAAAGGTCACAATCCCTACGAGCCCATCGTGGCGACTGATACGCCACGAATTCAGCAGTGGAGTAAAGCGCACCAGTTTTGCGACGGCGACGATAATGATCATAGCCAGTGTCGCCTGGGGTAGAAAGTAGAGTAAAGGCGTAAACCACAACAAGGTTATGCCAACAACTACACTCGTGACCAAAGAGCTAAACCCCGTACGCGCACCGCTGGCAAAGTTGATAGAAGACCGGGAAAAAGATCCAGACACGGCATAACTCTGAAAAAAACCTCCCACCAGATTAGCCATTCCCTGCCCCACCAACTCTTGGTCTATATTTATTCGCTGCTTGGTATGAGTGGCAATCGTCTTGGCTATGGCCATAGCCTCCATCAAGCCAATAAGAGTCAGTGTCACGGCACCAGGCAACAAATGCCCAATAGCATCTACTTGAAAGTCTGGAATCACTAAACTGGGTAAACCGACGGGAACCTCACCGACCAAGCGCCCGCTATAACCACTCATCCATGCGACGACCGATGTCGTCGCGGCAGCGATGAGCACATGGGGCCAACGGGGTAATCGCCAACGCAATCCGATTAATAAAAGACCGGCTAAAAGAGACATAGCCAGCGTCTCGTAATGCGGGCTCTCTATACCGCGCTCGAGTATGCCCCAAACCGCTTCGATATGCGTTTCTGCTTGGGGGGATTCGACGCCAAAAACCTTGTGTAATTGCGAGGTGGCTATAATCAGTGCAGCGGCATTTGTAAAACCGACCACCACGGGCGCAGAAAGCAAGTTGACCAACACTCCCAAGCGCAGCAGGCCCAGCAGCAAGCGTATTGCACCAACCATCAGGGCTAATAATAATGCGTATTCGATATATAAAGAGCTGCCCATAGGCACGGCACTCTGCACGGTAGCAGCGCTGATCAGAGAAGCCATCGCCACCGGCCCCGTTGCCAGCTGGCGCGATGAACCAAAAAGTGCTGCCACTGCCGGGGGTAAGAAGGCCGCATAGAGGCCGTAGACTGCCGGCAATCCCGCCAGTTCGGCATAGGCCATAGCCTGAGGTATGAGCACCATGGCGACCGTCACCCCAGCCACTAGGTCAGCCCGCAAAACCTGACCGTTGCGCAATTCGGGCAACCAGCGCAAAAATGGAAACAAACGATCCATGGTTTTTTAATTATGCTTTGAGGAGCCAAATGGCTTTAGTTGACATACCGTATCGAAACAGATTACAATAATACGCACTTTGGGCACATTATCCACCCCGTAGAGAGACCGCCATGGACAGCCGAGAACAAAAGGACTTCTTTGCGGCCAACGGCTTTTTAACTATTCCCCATCTACTCAGTAATGGAGAATTGGATAAAAGCCGCTCCGAGATACGCCGCCTGCACGGTTGCGCCGCCGATTTAGAAAAAACTAACCAACTTGCAGGCAGCGATTTCCAACTCGAACCCTACGCACACGACCAACCCAGCAGCGGGCAACCCATACTGCGCAAAATAGAAAACACGCGCAGACACTCCGACTGGTTTCGCGACCTAGCGGTCCACCCCACTCTCGTGCGCATTGTACAGCACTTACTAGGTGAGGACCTACTGCTCTTTCGCAGTACGCTAATGCTCAAACCCGCTCTGCACGGTTCGGCTCACGCTCTGCACCAAGACTCGGCTTATTGGCCAATGGACCCTCCGACGTTGCTCACGACAAGTATCGCCATAGACGATACGACGGCTGCCAATGGCTGTATCAAAGTCATAGCGGGAAGCCATCAATGGCCGTTGCAGGAGTGGGGACATATTGCCCAAGCCCAGGGGGCGCCACTGACTCAACCCAAAGAGATCGACCCGTCAATGCAGATAGACGTTCCCCTCACAGCAGGATCTGCCGTGCTCTTCCACAGCAAGTTGGTACATGGCTCGGGGCCCAACCAAACAGAGCGTTCGCGCCACACCGCCCTCTACGCCTATTTTTCTCCGAGCGTTCGCTATATGCCGGGCCCCGATGCTCCACGCAGTCGCAGCTTTCCGGTCGTTGCTGGTCTGAATGGAGCCGCTGAGCATACGCTGATAGCCGGTTGATTTTAATCGGGTTTCTCATCCTCTCTTGCTTTGTACCCGCGCGGGCACAAAGTGCTACCGACCTCCCACTTCCCATCCATTTACCCAATCAGTATGGCGTCATCGGTGTGCGCGCACAGCACAACGCTACTGGCCTATACATAGTTAAACTACATCCCGATGGGCCGGCACGAGCGGCTGGCTTACGCGTCGGGGATCACATCACCGCCATCCCTCCCTATCGCATTGACCGCACAGACGAACTCAGCCGGTATGTGCAGAGCTTTGCTCCTGGCCAATCCATATCGATCGCAGTTGAGCGCGCGGGGGAACCTTTCCTTATAGAGTGCCCGGTCACAGACGTCTATCATCTCTATCCACTTATGGCAGAAGATGGACAATTCTCTGAGGCAACTTCCCAACGCCATTTGGTTTGGTCGAAAACAGTCGGCCCAACGGAAAACACCCTACGCGAATTGGCCGCACATCACCAAGTCGAATTCGATGTAGAAGCACTCAACGAGGCACTGAGCCTAGAATCCTCCCGCTACGGAGGTGACGCTCGACTGCAAGACATCCATTTTGCTCTAAACCACCCGCTCAAAGTAGAACAACAGGCGAGCTATATAGGCAAGGCGATACAGAGCGCTCTCACGTTGACCGACTATCTACAGATCGCCCAGCGACACTTAGACCTCTCTGTCTTACCCGCCCCCGCATCCTCCAACTCCCATTCCCCAATCCATATCGAAACGCTGCTAAGCGACTTGGAACTAGCCTGCATATATGCAGATAGCGCCTTCGCAGCACTTTCCATAGCAGAGTATAAAACACTCATGGAAGGCATTCCCGCTCTATTAGAGCGCTTCGAGCATAGTTTCTCGTTAGACGAGGGATCACTAGAAGAAAGCGAGAGACACAAAGCAACACTGCGCTTAGCTAAACGAGTGAAGCTCTCTTCCCTCTTTGATGCCGCCTATACCCTAACGCGTTATACCGACGCGATAACACCTTTGCAATGGATGTATCCCCCCACTCTTACAGACAGTCTTCCACAGGGCATCCGTGGCGAGATCCTATATGCCCACCACACCCCTCTAGGCTGGGTTCTCATCGGCGGTAAGGGGCCCAACTATTATGCGCTCAACGCCTGGTGCATCATTGATTTAGGTGGAAATGATATCTACGTGCGGCCCCAAGACGAAACCAACGCTCAACAGCCATCTGCACGCCTCTTTATCGACTACGCTGGCGACGACCGCTATATCGGCGGTGCTGGAAGTGCCATAGGTGCCGTAGAGTTGCTAATCGACAAGGAAGGCGACGACCACTACCAAGGAGACTCTATTTTCCAAGGAGCGGCCTTTTGTGGCATTGGCATCGTTTGGGACCAAATGGGAGACGACATTTATAGCGGTCAAAGTGCTGGACAAGGCACAGCCTTCTTCGGAACCGCTATCCTAGTCGACCAAGAAGGAGATGACCTCTTTAATGCGGCGCATATCGCTCAGGGCTTTGGCGGTATGCGCGGATTCGGTTTACTTGCCGACAAAGGGGGCTCCGACCTATATATAGCCGACCACCGCACCCCTTCGACCTACGGCGAAGAGGGGCAATTTGCCGGATGGGCACAGGGGGTGGGCTGCGGTTTTCGCGGATTTGGCTCGGGGGGTATAGGAGTACTCTACGATGGCAGTGGCAACGACCGCTACCAAGCCGGTGAATTCTCACAAGGGGTCGGATATTTTTTTGCCCTGGGCCTACTATTTGACGACAGCGGCAGCGATGAGTACCGAGGGCGGCGCTATGCCCAAGGGGCGGCGGCACACCAAGCCATTGGCCTATTAGTTGATGGGGAGGGGAACGACCACTACCGGACAAAAGGTGCGGCGTCCCTAGGCTCGGCCTGGGACGCCGCGATTGGCTATTTAGAGGATCGGGCAGGCGATGATATCTACCACGGCGAAACCCTGAGCCAGGGCGCAGCTGCCATGAATGGCTGGGGAATCCTCGTCGATCGGAGCGGTCACGATCGCTACCGGGCCAAGAGCGGCCAAGCCCAAGGCAGTTCTACGGCCTATTGGGGCGGGCGCAATGCCCTCAATTTCGGCGTATTGATCGACGCGGGTAAACACCTCGACACCTACAGCCAAACAAATCGGCAAAATCACACCACGCAGAAGACACCTGGTATCGGCCTCTTTTTAGATCACTAACAATCCCAGCCTTATTAGATCGGACGTAGGATCAGGGACATTTCGCGCCCCTCCATCCTCGGTTCCTGATCTACAACGGCAAGATCCGTCATTTTGACGGCCAGCGTGCGCAACAACTCGCGCCCCTTTTCCTGATAGGCCATCTGCCGACCGCGAAAACGCACACTCACTTTGACGCGATTACCTTTTTCGATGAATTCACGTATATGTGTAATGCGATATTCAAGATCGTGCTCAGAGATATTTGCTCCGGCGATGCGGATGCCCTTCATCTGCACGTTGTGCTGCTTCTTACGTGCTTCTTTGGCTTTCTTCTCTTTATCGTAGCGAAATTTGCCATAGTCGACTATGCGACATACCGGCGGCTGCGCTTCGGGAGCAATTTCGACTAAGTCGAGTTCCGCTTCTACTGCGATCTCGATCGCCCTTGCCGTATCGACGACACCAACCTGTTCTCCTTCGGGGCCAATCAAGCGTACTTGAGGGACGCGAATATCCTCATTGACGCGCGTAAAGCTCTTTCTCTTCGTTGCGATAGTTACTTTCCTCCTATAATTGATAATCTACTATCCACACGCCACCCTGGCAGTGGATAGAGATACTATCGGCAGAAAGCCTCCCTCGCTCTGCACTTTTTGTAGGGTGGCTCCGATAGACCAACGCAATAGTATCTTAATAGTAGTATGTAATATAATCAAGATATTATTTCCTAGCCATTCTTTGTCTGCCTTCTCCACAATACTTATCTTCTGCAAAGCAAAATAAAAACACTAATGATAGAGGAAGGAATAAGCATGGGAAGCACATACGATGTCTATGGAGTTGGAAATGCCTTAGTTGATATACAATACAAAGTAACTCCCGAAACACTCGGCGAACTCGGTATAGAAAAAGGGGTCATGACCCTCATAGATATGGAACGCCAGCAGGCCCTTTTCGCCGCCTTAGAGCAGGATCCCGTCGCATCGGCTTCGGGTGGCTCGGCAGCCAATACAATGATTGGCATCGCCCAATTCGGCGGCAGCGCCTTCTACGCCTGCCTAACAGGTCGCGATGCTTGGGGCGATTTCTATCAGCGCGATCTAGAAAAAGCGGGGGTAGCAACCTCCGCAGACAGCCGCGGCGAAGGCATCACCGGCCAATGCGTCGTTTTTATTACTCCGGATGCCGATCGCACGCTCAACACATTTTTAGGCATCAGCAGCGCCTTTGGTCCAGCACAGCTAGAGGCAGAAAAAATAGCCGCAAGCCAATATACATATATAGAGGGATATCTCCTCAGCTCGGATAACGGCTACGAGGCCTGTCGAGAAACGCAGCGCATAGCGCGTGAATCCGGCACAGCCGTTTCGCTAACACTGAGCGACCCATTCATGGTCTCGGCCTTTAAAGAGCGCTTTGAAAGTCTCGTCGAAGAGGGCGTCGATTTGCTTTTTTGCAATGAGGATGAAGCATTTGCCTTCAGCGGCATCAATGAACGCCAAGCAGCCGTACAAGCGCTAGGTCAACGCGCTGCTATCGCCTGTGTCACCTGCGGTGCCGATGGCGCCCTCATTGCAGAAAACGGCCATATCCACTCCATTCCCGGCGTGCGCGTTACGCCCGTCGATACCAATGGAGCTGGCGATTTATTCGCCGGCGGTGTGCTATACGGTCTCACCCATGATCTCGGCGTAGAAAATGCGGGGAAACTCGGTTCATACGCCGCCGCCCAAGTCGTCTCTCAGTACGGCCCGCGCCTAGAGCATTCCCTGCAAGAGGTAGAAGCGATTCTCGCTCATTTTGCCTGATACTGGAGTTCGGCATGAAAATACTCGTCCACTACCCCTTTGAAGAGGAGCAATTTGCCACCTTTCGTCGCATCGGTCGAGAGTGCGGCAGTCACGAAGTCGCCTGTGCAACTGATGACCAGGACGCCGTCTCTCATGCCCCGGGCTGTGAAGCCATCCTCGGCTATTTCAAACCGCAGGTCTGTGCGGCAGCACCCGAATTGCGGTGGATCCAGTCCTTTAGCGCCGGCATGGACAAATTTCTCTTCGACGATGTCATCGCCCGCGACGAAGTTTCTATTAGCAATATGGCCGGCCTCTACGCACCGCAAGGAGGTGAACATGCCTGGGCTCTACTCCTGGCATTGACCCGCGGTATCGACGAAGCCGTGCGCTATAATAGCCAGCGCGAATGGCGCGGAGGCGCTACCGTAGAGCTGACAGACAAGACGCTAGGGATAATCGGCATGGGGGGATTTGGCGTCGAAATGGCTAAGCGCGCCGCAGGGTACGATATGTGCGTAATTGCCATCGACCCCGTGCGATGCGATAGGCCTCAAAGTGTAGACGAGTTAAAAGAGAGTTCTCGCGAAACGCTCTACGACCTGTTATCCCGTGCCGATGTAGTCATGATGGCCTGCCCTCGCACGGAAGCGACGTATCATCTCATCGGGCGCGATGAGTTGCTGCAAATGAAAAACAGCGCCTATTTGATCAACGTAACGCGCGGGGGCATTATCGACGAGGGAGCCCTTGTCGATGCCCTTGAGATGGGAGAAATTGCCGGCGCGGGGCTAGACGTAGTCGAAGAAGAGCCTTTGTCCGCATCGAGCCCACTATGGGACGCACCCAATCTCATACTCACACCTCATCGCGCCGGAGCCTCTCAGCACCGACCGCGCAAGATCTTCGAATTCTTCTGTGCGCAGTTGGAGCGCTACCTTCGGGGTGAAACCCCACTCAACATCGTAGACAAACGGCGCGGATTCTAAAGGAATCCGCGCCGTTTGTAGCGTCTTATACACGTATTTTATAACAATTTATTTCTTCAATATCCCAGTCTGCGCAGATACTCGCGCATACCGGCGCTACGCCGTGCCTCACTGATGGGATCATCCCCCGCTGGCGGGTCACCTGGGCAAGCTGTAACCCAGCGCGTGAAACTCCGCTCCTCACACAAATCGAGTACCCCTTTAAAATCCAAACATTCAGCCTGTCCAACATCGACCCAGACGGGGTTGTAATTGCCATATTCCTTTACAGTACACGCAGAGTAATCCTGTAAGTGAACGTAGTTGAGCTGCTGCCAAAAATCGCATACAGACTGCACTGGATCGTATCCCCATAGCTCAGCATGCGACACATCGATGCACAGCTTTGCCTTCTCGAGCAAGCTCATATAGAGTTTCCATTCGTCAATCGAATCGATCAGTAGGTTCGTGTGGATATGGTAACTCAGTTCTAAAGAGTACTGTCCTGCATACTCAGCCCATTCCTCGGCCGCCGCCGCGGCACGGCGAATATCATCCTCGCTCGTGGGACGCCCTTCGGGCTTGCGACCGCTCATAAACATAAAACAGTCCACGCCCATCTCGGCCGCGTAATCCATCCGCCGCTTGTTGCGCTCGATATGCTCCCAATCGCCCGTTTCTGGCGAGCCACTCGCCGTCATAACAGCCATCGGCATCCCCGCATCATCACAGATCTTTTTTAGGTGTCTCGGCGGCCCCATCCAGTCGAGAGACAGACGCCCCTCCCAGCCGTCCCAACCCGCCTTTTTTAGTTCCGCCAATGCCCGGGGCAAATCTGGATTGCGCCAGCGCAACGTCGCATACCCTAGTTTCAAAGCCATTTGCATTCTCCTTGTTGTCGGCAAAGCTAAGATGGGGGCTTGTGTCGAGCAAGTTGCGTTGACCTTTTAGACGGAGGGAGCGATATTCTTCAATTCACTCGTAAAATTATTGAAAAATGGAAGCTCAGAACACTCTTTCGCGCGGCCAGACGAATCGCGCCATGCGTTCGTTTATTGTCACCAGCGGTCTTTGGGGCGCATGGGGACAGGCTCTCGGCATTGGCACCGCGGCTTTTACCGGCTTTGCCCTGCATCTGGGTGCAGACGAATCCTTTATCGCCCTCTTCACCTCACTGGCCTACGTACTGGCGCTGACGCAGCTATTAGCGCCCTTCCTCAATGCGCGCATCCAGCGCAAGAAGCGCTTTATCATCAGCTTCGGTTTAGTCGAGATACTGCTGCGCGGGTCGCTTGTCATCATCCCTTTTGCCTTCCCTCCCGACTTGCGCTTAGCCGCCATGGTAGGTCTTATCGGCGCCAGTTTGCTCAGTGCATATAGCGTTTCCCCCTTTTATGGCACCTGGGTTTCCAACGCCGTTCCCGAACAGATTCGCGCCCGTTTTACCAGTCGACAAACCATCCTCGCGACCATCACGGCAATGATCGCCGGTTTTGTCATTGGCCAGTTCATCGACCTATTTGAAGGCAGCGACAAAGAAATCGGTTTTCTCTGGGTTTTTGGCATCGGGTCGCTCTTTGGATTCTTGGGCTATATCAACCTCGCGCGCGCGCCTTTTCCAAAAGAACAGCCAACGGGCGAAGATAGACCGGGGCTCGCGGACTTAATTACGCCTTTTCGCGACGCGAACTTCCGCCGCGCCGCCCTGTTCTTTGGCTCATGGACTTTTGCCCTCGGCCTCTCTGGACCGCTTTACAGCGTTTTTATGCTCGACCGCCTTAAGATTTCCTATACGGAGATTTCCATATTCAACGCCTTCTTTATGGTCACCAGTATCGCAGGTTACCGCATCTGGGCGGGGCTCATAGATCGCTTTGGCAGCAAAGCCGTCCTACAAATACTCGTTGTGCCGGCCGGTCTGATCCCCTTTGTATGGGTCTTTAATGCCCCTGGAACGTATTACCTAGTGCCCGTTGCATTGGTGTTGAGCGGTATTTGTTTTTCGGGAATCGGCGTCGGTGCCAGCCCCCTGGTTTACAGCCTCTTGCCCCAGGGGGAAAAACGCACGCTCTACTTGGCCTCGTGGTCGGTGTCCGTTAGCCTCATGGGAGCTCTTGGCCCGCTAATCGGCGGCGTGCTCGCCCATCGCCTACAAGATGTGCATTTCCAAGCCCTCGGCATCCCCATTGGCAACCTACAGATCATTTTTGCCATTAGTGCGCTCGCCAGTATCGTCCCGATGTTTCTCTTGCGGCGCGTCAGCGATTCCAAAGCGACCAGCTCGCGCGACCTCATTTCTCAGATGCGGCGTGGCAATTTACTCAGTTACGCTTATAATGCCACCATTTTTAACTTGGCCAACGCCGAAACAACGCGCGCCCGCGCCGCCGAAGCGCTAGGTCGCTCCGGCAATCCACTCGCCATAGAACAACTAGTCCAAGCTCTAGCCGATGCCAGCCCCAAAGTTCGCAGCAGCGCCGCACGCGCCTTGGGCGAAAGCGGTGCCGACAATGCAGTCGAACCTCTGTTGCGAGAATTATTGGATGGTTCTTCAGATATACGCAGCGAGGCAGCTGAAGCACTTGGACGCCTAGGCAATCTCTCCAGCGTCGACCCTTTAGTTGATGCGCTAGAAGATGATGATTTGCGCGTGCGAATTAGCGCGATTCGCGGTCTGGGCAATATCCCCGGAGACGAAGTTCACGAATTGCTGTTCTGGCATTTCGGCAGCGACTTCAACTCACAAACATTTCCAACTTTAGTCGACGTGCTCAGCGCACGCGGCGACCAGCGCATCGTCAAGCCCACGCTGGAACGTCTCGACTCATTCCGCTCCTCGGCCGTGCGTCTCCAGTTACTCAACGGCGTCTGTCGCGCATTAGGCGCCGACGACCAGTTCTACAGGTTACTCTCCCAGGAAGACACCCGACGCGTCGATTCAATTGGTCGCTTGTTAAAAGAAACCAGCGCCGACTTGCAAAATGCCTCCGGTTTAGCAGAAGCACAGCGTCTGACATTGGCAGAGCACTGCAGCTCTTTAGTTCAAGCATACGAAGACGAAGAGGTCGTTGTAATGCGTAGCACCGCGCTCTCCATCATACGCACTGTGCGCGATGGTTTCACAGCCGAAAGCGGGCAAGCATACGAAGTGTTGTCTCTCTATATCATCATCGTCGCCATCAACAGCTTTCTCGCCAGCGCCGAACACGAAGATATGGCCGTCGCACAGGAAATATTTCTATCGGTTTGTCTGTCTCGGTTGGGTAAATTGGCCGCTACAATCCGCTTCTAAAACAACGCTCCGCCCTATAGCTGCGCTTTCGCGAGGGCCGAACGCGCGGCGCGCAAGCTCTGACGGGAATCGCTGCGCTGCGCATCGAAAGCCAAAGAGCGACTCAGGGCCTTTACAGCCCTCGCGTAATCCCGACGGCGGAAAGCCCCGCGCCCAGCGTGGTAATACGCCTCGGCGACCACCAGACCAATCGCAGCCTTGCCCCTAAAAGAATCCAAGCGCCGACGCGCACTCACATCGCCATCTAAGGCTGTAATTACCTGCTGATAGATGTGCAAGGTCGGGTTGCGCGGGAAAAATTGACGCCCATCATTCAAACAGCTTCGCGCATCCCCTCCCCGATTAAGCACCATCGGGCAGAGCCGCACGTAGGCATCTTCGCGCTCCATTATCCCACCTCTAATGGCCAACGCTTTCTGTAACTGGGTGACTCCGAATTCGATCTGCCCTTTCGCCAAATAATTTCGCCCCTCATTATAATAAGCGATGGCTTCGACGCGACGCACTGCCACTATACTAGAGGTCGTCAGTGTTATAATCACCACAGCGTAAACCCATTGCCCCCACGCCAACTGGCGGCGCAAAAACAAAGCGCAGATACCGACGATCAACACCGCCTCCAACAACGCAATGCCAGCGCTAGATAGATAGAGATAACGCGAAGGGCCAGCCGAGATCTCGCGGATATAAGTAGGATCTAACAATAGAGGAGGCAGCAACATTAGGGCAACCCAAAGAGCGACTATATCCCAGGGGGAAACCCTACGCGCAATACTCCACGACATCCATCCTATTCCGAGCACCCCTACTGCGAGTTCGAAGTTTCCTACCACCCCGAGCTCTTGGGGCAGCCAATGCGCTGAAACAATGAGCCGCCCCCATAAAAATAAATAGTTATATACCATGGCGAGTAGATCGATACTCTCGGCGGCAATACTATTCTGTGGAGCAGATCGGTAGTAGAGTTTTATAGCGACCACGCCAACGCTTGCCCCCACCAGTAAGCCTGCTGAGGTACGCCATAAACCGACCACTCCCCTCCCTCTCTTCCACGCCATATAACAAGCGAAGGGAATTATAGCTGCTGCCGATATGTGACTCAACAAACCCGCCAGCCACAATAGGGTCGCAATAATAATATATCGGCGATGCCCTGTCTCGGTGTAGCTTATATAAGCCAACAAACCACCACACATACAGAGTAACGCCAGTGGATAACAATGCGCTGATATCCACTGCAGCACTTGAAACGGGGCGCTATTGATTAGAAAGAGCCAACCAGTTATCAGCGCTACCTGCAGCCGCGCCTGTAAGCGCCAACAGGTATAAGCCAATAGCCAAGCAGCCAACACATGGAGCACAACGCCCGCCAGGTGAAACAAACGAGCATCACTACCCCAGAGAACATATTCTGCGAGTATGAAGGCTTCAAAGAAAGGACGCCCGGGCATGCGCTTATCGGCGGCAAAAAAGAAGGATGCGTCCGCTAGAGAATCGGCGCTATCGAGGAAGTAGTCTCCGTCATGCGTGTCGAGTAAATGGTCGCCGAGCGGCGCAAAAAAAACAGTGGCCAGTGCACTGAGGGCCAGCGCATAAAGTAGCCAGAGAATCCGGGGGCTCATTCGGCCAATGAGCGGCTCCATAGTCATAGCCGCTGCCGCTTTTAGTCCATCGTCCCCCGGTGCTGCCAGCGAATGCGCGCCAATTCACTCATATTGCGCACCATGCCAACGACCGGGTTAAAACGACTGTCTGGATCAAAAGTCCACTTGACGGGAATCTTCTCGATGCGATAACCGATCTTGCTTGCCAGCAGCAAAATCTCCACATCAAACATGTACCCATCTACTTTTTGACGAGCAAAAAGGTCGCGAATCACATCAGCACGGAAAAACTTGAATCCGCACTGGGTATCATCATATTGGCGCAAGCCCATCAATACCTGAAGCATGGTGCGAAAAACATGAGACCCCACCTCCCGATAGCGCTTGCGCGCGCGCGTTATTTCCGTCTTCCCCAGCGTGCGATCGCCAATAATGCCGTCGGCGCCATCCAGGAAGAGCGGCATCACATCATCGAGTGCTGCAATATCTGTTTTGTAATCGGCATCCATAAAACCGATATACTGCCCTTTTGCCTCATCGAGGCCATGACGAATTGAATAGCCCTTGCCACGGTTGCGTTCATTTTCTATACAGCGCACCTGTGGATAAAGGTTTGAAACTTCGTTTATCCTTTCCACCGTTGCATCCGCACTGCCATCATCAACTGGCAACAGTTCGTACTGCCACGGACGTTCTTGTAGAAACGCTATCGACTTTTCAAGGGTAAAGGCAATTCTCTTTTCTTCGTTATAAGCCGGTATTACAATGCTCAGTTCCATAAGTCCTCCAAAACAAAAAGATATCGCGACCTTAGTTTGGGGTCAACCAACTTGACATGAGTTACCTGCGGCTTATATTGCGATGAGTTTTGCACGCACAAAGTCTGCCATCTATGAATGATACTACATATATAGGAGCCACAGAGCTCATTTCAGCCTGTGGTGCCATACTAGAGCACGAAGGCGTACCAGCTGCAGAGGCTGCTTTTGTTGCTGAGACCCTAGTCGAAGCGGATTTGCGCGGCATCCATAGCCATGGGATACTGCGCCTAGGCCGCTATGTGCGCGAGCTCCGCAGTGGGGTCACTAATCCCAATCCGCACATACACATTGCCGAAGAGGGCGCTGCCATTGCCCGCATTGACGGCGATGGTGGACTCGGCCCACTCGTAGGCCGCTTTGCTATGCAAGCTTGCATTGACAAAGCAAAAGATGCGGGCTCGGCCACCGTGACCGCCTTTCGCTCGCGCCATTTCGGCACAGCCGGTTATTATGCACTCATGGCCCGCGATGCCGACCTAGTGGGCATTAGTATGACAGTTGCCAGCCCCCGCATAGCACCGACCGGAGGCACTCAACCGCTCTTCGGCAACAACCCACTCTCGCTCTCAGTGCCCGGCGATCAAGAATTTCCTTTACTCATCGACTTCGCCTCTGGTCGAACTGGGGCCGGCCGGCTTGAGCTCGCCGCGACCAAAGGAGAATCCATTCCCAGTGGCCTAGTACGCGACCTAGAGGGCAACGATACAACCGATCCAGAAGTCGGGCTTAGAGGCAGCATTATTCCCATCGCCGAACACAAAGGCTATGGGCTTACGCTGTTTATCGAAATCCTAGCCGGCCTCTTAGGTGGTGCACCCTATTTTGGCATTGCGCGCGACCAAGTCGAAGACCATATGCACGAAAAAGGCATTGGTCATTTTTTTATGGCTATAGACCCAAGTCGCTTTATGCCTCTAAGCGATTTCAAGGCTGCTGTTGCAAGCATGGTTACAGGGATAAAATCCTCGCCGAGAATGCCCGGAACTGAAGAAATATTAGTGCCTGGAGAATTGGAGTTCCGCCGACGCAATGCTGGCTTAGAACGCGGTATTCCTCTCGCCACAGCTGCCATAGAAAAACTTAATGAATTAGCACGCGCCTGCGGTAGGGAAATACGGGGGAAATAGGGTATGGCAACTGAAACTATATTCAGTAAAATTATCCGCCGCGAAATTTCCGCAGATATCGTCTACGAAGACGATACCGTCCTGGCTTTCCGCGATATCAACCCACAGGCTCCTATTCATATTCTCGTAATTCCCAAAGAACCGCTCGTTGGGATACAGGATGCGCAAGCACAGCACGAAGCCTTGCTTGGGCAACTCCTTTTAGCTGCCCAGAGCATAGCCCAAGACCATGGCATTGCCGCCAGCGGTTACCGCTTAGTTGTCAATGCGGGGCCAGATGGCGGCCAAGAAATCGCCCATCTCCACATTCACTTACTAGGCGGTCGCCCGCTCAGTTGGCCACCAGGCTAAGACTGTAGACAGTTTATAGTACATAGAGAAAGGGCGGCCTAATTAGGCCGCACTTTCTATATTATAAAAGGAATCTATCTACGAAGTCTGGATATTGAGAAAGCCGTTAACGCCACCGGGAATAGCTCCCTTGATGAAGAGCAAATTGCGTTCACTATCAATGCGCACGACGTCCAGGCCCTTTGTGGAAACAATTGCATTTCCCATCTGCCCAGGCATTTTCTTGCCCTTCCAGACCTTGCCAGGTGTCGTCCCCTGACCAATAGAACCGCCATGGCGCACGCGACCCGGCGTGCCATGTGTCGTACCCAATCCTTTAAAGTGGTATTTCTTAACTACGCCGGCAAAACCCTTCCCCTTAGACCGCCCTGTCACCTTTACCTGCTGTCCTACTTCAAACTGGCTCACATCGAGCACCTGGCCAATTTTAAAATCGCCCTCTAAGCTGCGAAATTCACGCAGCACGCGATGTGGTCCAACTCCAGCCTTGGTGAGATGACCGCTCTCCGGTTTATTTACTTTACGTGCAGGCACTTCTTCAAAAGCCAACTGCAAAGCATCGTAGCCGTTGCTATCTTGGCTGCGAACCTGGACGATGGGACAAGGACCTGCAGCCACTACCGTAACCGGCACTAACTCGTCCTTCTCGTTGTAGACCTGGGTCATGCCCAGCTTTTTGCCTATCAGGGCACCCATAATGTGAACTCCTTGATTGTATCTAATATAAAGACAGAACTAAAAAATTTAGGATATTTTCACTCTTTGGGCAAGGCCTGCAAAAAAAACATCCTACCGCCCCATTCGCCAAGCTCAATCCACCTCTTTGATAATTTCGATCATCACCCGCGCCGTACCGGCCTGCACCATCTCAATTTCCAATGCGGCGGCAAATGAAAGGTCTAAGATGCGGCCTTCGATAAAAGGTCCACGATCATTGACTTTGACTTCGACCCAGCGACCATTGCTCAAATTAGTAACGCGCACATGCGTCCCCAGCGGCAATACCCTGTGCGCCGCCGTGAGCTTGTACATATTAAAAATCTCGCCATTAGCCGTTTTACGACCGTGGAACTTTTTACCGTAATAGGAAGACACTCCTATCTGGTACGCTTTGCTCGTATCGATCCGAGCAGTATTGACTGGGTGGGCCGTCTTGTGCGGCGTCACCACGGGCGTTGGGACGCGATTGGAAGAAGAGAGTGGTTTCTCGCGCGCAGGAGGCGCCGGCGCCCCACCTCCACTTATGTAGATCGGGTGCGGCACACAAGCGCTGCATAACACTACCACTGCTGCGATCCACCTACTGGTCCGGCGTAGCATGCACCCTCTTTCGCGGCAGTTGCCCCTCAGGCCTGCAGGGAACCGACCAGATCGCCGACTTGTTCAATACCGCGTTCCGCACAGTAACTGCGGATACCCTCGGCAATTTCGACGCCGGCATTGGGATTGACAAAGCTGGCCGTGCCCACCTGCACCGCCGAAGCTCCAGCTACGATAAATTCAAGCGCATCCCGCACAGAACTAATCCCGCCCAAACCTATGACCGGTATCTGCACGGCACGACTCACCTTCCAGACCATAGCCAAGGCTACGGGTTTGATAGCCGGTCCCGACAGACCGCCGGTAATATTGCCCAAGAGAGGTTTCCGTTTATCAAGGTCGATAGCCATGCCAACCAACGTATTAATCAGCGATACAGCATCGGCACCAGCAGCCTCAACGGCACGAGCAACTTCTGCTATATCCGTCACATTGGGAGAGAGTTTGGCGATGACAGGGCGACGCGTGGCACGACGCACTCCCTCAATGACAGCGGCGGAAGCCGAAGGGCTAGAGGCAAAGTTCTCCCCACCCGCCTTTACATTGGGGCAAGAGATATTGACTTCTAAGGCGGCAATGCCGTCTAGGTCTTCTAGGCGCGCGGCTATTTCACCAAATTCTTCAATGGAGTGCCCTGCGATATTGACAATAATTTGAGTATCTAATTCCCGCAGGAAAGGCCATTTGTGGGTAACGAAATCATCCAGCCCTGGATTTTGCAAACCGATCGAGTTGAGCATTCCGGCAGATGTTTCGACAATGCGCTGCGGCCGGTTCCCTCCACGCGGCTGCGGAGTGATGGTCTTCGTAACTATTCCCCCCAGCTGGCTCAAATCGGTCAATCCTTGTAATTCCTGACCATAATTACAAGTTCCCGAGGCCAAGAGCACGGGGTTTCGCAGCGATAGACCGGCAAAATCGATAGACAGATCCACTGCTAGTGCTCCCACTTTATATGACGGGCATCAAAAACTGGCCCATCTACGCAAATGCGGCTATAGTCGGCATAAGCCGAACCGCCCTGCGGATTTTCAACGCGAACAACGCAGCCGACACAGATACCAATGCCGCACGCCATATACTCTTCTAAAGACACTTGGCAGGGCACATCAGCCTGAAAACACAGGGCGGCCACAGCAGACATCATCCCGTGTGGGCCACAGGTAAACACGCTACAGACACCTCGCGTCAACTCATCGCGCAAAAGGTCCGTCACTAAGCCATTATGTCCAAGGCTGCCATCATCGCTAGCGCGGCGAAGACGAGTAGTTCCTCCCTTTAGCAGCTCATCTGGCAGATGCTTAGAGGCCGAGCGCGCACCGACCAATAAGGTGACGTCGATACCTTGCGCCAATAGTGTGCGTCCCCAAAACATCATGGGAGGCACGCCAATACCACCTCCCACCAATATGGCACGGGCACCCGGCGACGGGGCAGAAAACCCCTTGCCCAACGGTCCCAGACACCGCGTCTGTTCCCCTGGGCGAAGGCGACTAAAAGCCGCGCTTTTAGGACCCATACTTTCATAGAGTAAATCGACCGTCCCCGCATTATCATCTACAGCACAAACGCTCAGCGGCATGCGGAGAAATGGCGCGTAGGAGGCACTCACTTCAATATTTACAAACTGGCCAGGCACTGCCCCTGCCGCAATATGAGGTGCGCGCAGACGCGCCAGATGAAACCCTTCTGAAACCTCATCGTTGGCCAGTAATTCGACCTTCTCGTCTATCATATTCCCTCGTCTAAGGGGGGCGAGCGCAAAGCCGCCGTCGTGTCGGCCGGGCTCCCCCTGCGAAAGAAGGGAATCCCTAGTTCAACCCAGACTTTAATTTCCTTACCATCACGACGCAGTGCTGGATAAAACTCGTAATCGTACGCTGCCTGTACGGCGGCTTCGGCAAAGGGGCCTTCGCCGCGAAAAACCTCTACGCTTTCGGCCTGCCCTTCTTTGTCTATGAGCACGTCGACCAACACTTCTATTGAATCTCCAAGGGCACCAACGGGAAAGGAAGGGACAACGACGTGACGCACCAATGGAAAGTCTCCTAACGGTAAGTCGCGCGGCGCCCAGCGAATCTCGTCCTCCGGTGCCGCAATAGCCAACTCTTCCATCTCGTCCTGCTCCAACTCCTCGCCCTCATTTAAATCCGGGTACTGTTCACTGATAAAACGCATTTGCGGATTGCGCGCATCCCGTTTTAGCAACTGCCGCAAATAGAAATTGGCCGAATCTTCTTCGGCCTCGGCCAAAAAAGCCCCAAATAGCCTATAGTGAGTGTGTAAGTGGTTGGGGGCAAAGCTCAGCGTTTGTCGATACAACTCAATCGCTTCTTTAAAAAAGCCCTCATCCCAAGATAGGTTGCCCAATAGATACAGACCTTGGGCATTATTTAGCTGTTCTTCAAGGCTGCGCTCATAAAAACCACGGGCCGTCTTTATTTCGCCGCGACGATGTGCGCGCAATGCAAAGCCCATATACTTGCGCGCTATCGCCACGGTATCCAGCGTATCTGGCTCGAGCGCTAACACCTCTATATATTCTCCGGGTTTTAATACCCCTCCCACTGCTTTAAGGCTGCGCTCCAACTTGGCGACTAAACCATCAGCACGGGCCTCTCGCCGCTGAACCGCCAATTCTCCGTAGCGCGTCTCACGAAAGTTTTCCTCTAAATATGCATAGCGCTGCTCTGCTTCTAATGTATCACCACGCAGATCTTCATAGGCAACCGCACTCAGATAAGTAGCCTTCGCTCCAACCGGCGACCCCATGTACTTAATCGCGAGGCTGTCGAGTAGTGGGACGTATGTTTCCAATGCTTCTGGGGCTTGCAAACGCAGCTTTTCAATTTGGGCAAATTCCACCGCCGCCCGCTCATCATCAGTCACTCGCAGTTCGTGCCCCAGAAGCAAGCGCGCTTCGTTGGCATGCGCCGACGCGGGGAATTCTTCTATCAGCTGATCTAAATAATGGCGAGCCGATTCGCGATCATCTAACATCTCCATATGTATCCAGGAAATGCTGTAAATAGCGCGAGGCAATTGCTCTGACTGAGGAAAACGCCGCAGAATTTCGCCGTAATAAGCGATCGAAGAATCGGGTTGCTCTGCGAGGTCGCGATATACTTCTGCTATGGTAAATAAATTGTCGAGCACTTCTATGCTGTGGGCAACTACGACTTCTCCTTCACTACCTTCCGGTCGCTGCCACCCCTCGAGAAGTAGCACTGGCCCAGGGATCCCAGCCAAAGAATCAGCCGCCAGCGAATCGGCATAGTGAACCCGCTCCTGCAAATTTTGCAAGCGCGATAAATGCCTCATCATTTCCTGCGCCAAGCGAGCCCCCTGCGACCCAGCTTTTTCACTACCTGTCTCTTGGAAGTACTCGCCTGCCAGTTCCGTATCCCCACGTTCCTGCAAATAGAGCAGACCCGTACGATAAAGCGCCATCGCCGAGGATGGACTCAGAGGAAAATCATCGCGCACTTGCTCGTATTCAGAAACGGCGCGCTCGAGCTGTCGACGATCCTGGTAGTACTGCCCAATCAGAAGCCGCGTGCGGCCCTCATAGGCGCGAAAATCGCCATCTGCCAACAAACGCTCGTAAACGCGCAGAGCCCCATCGGCATCACCCGCAAGGTAGAGGACCTTACCAATGTTGAGGCGTGCGCGATATTCCTGATCTCGATCTGGATTCTCTTCGAGTGCCTGCTCAAAAGCTTCCCCGGCTTCGGCGTAACGAGTCGAATCTTCCAATGCCAATATCGCAGCCCCCAAACGCAGCCACAAACCAGCGCGGATATCCGCCTGTGAAAAAGCATCGAGAGTCGTGCTGTATTCCTGAGCTGCAGCGATATAGTCTTCGCGTGCAAAGGCCATTTCCCCTAAACGCCATCCGGCCTTCGCGGAAATTTCTTCATCGGCCTCGTCGACTAGGGTCCTATACAGTTGCTGAGCTTGGTCGTAGATACGCTGGTCTTCTAAACAAAGGGCGCGCCAATAGCGAGCGCGATTATAGAACTCGCTGGCGGGGAAATTTATTTCTAAATCTCTAAACGCCTGCACTGCACGTAAATACTCACCTCGCCAATAAAACGAGCGCCCCATCAGGAACATGGCGTCGTCTACGAGATCGCTTTCCTTATATTTTTCGAGTACCCGCGAGGCCTTGCGCGCCGCTTGGTCATAGAGTTGATCTGCCTTCTGCGGCCGCGGAATTTGGTAGGTATCTATCCCCTTACCCTCTTCTAGCTCCCAACCGGCGTGCACTTTTTCGTGCGCTTTGCGGTCTTTTTCTGCCTGGCGAAAATATTTCTGGGCATTATAAAAAGTGTTAAAAAAGACGCACGCCCCCGAGGAGAGCGCCACCGCTATAATGAGGACAAAAACGCGCATGGGCAGTTTAGATCTTGGCGTGATAGTCTTGGAGTGCGCACACTTCTAAACCAGAGCGAAGCAATGCCTCGATACCTTCGATAGCAGCGCGCGCACCAGACAACGTAGTCGTATAGGGTACATTATTCATAACCGCCGCACGCCGCACTACAAAATCATCGTGCTGAGATGGTTCGTCTAATGGCGTATTGATGACGAGAGCGATATCGCGACTGCGGATAGCATCTTCTATATGCGGACGCCCCTCATGCACCTTGCGAACCACTTCGGCTTTAATGCCATTTTTAACCAAAAAATCGCGAGTCCCCTGAGTCGCCACAAGCTCGAAACCCGCCTTACACAAACGCTCTGCCACCGCTACAATCTGCTCTTTGTCGCGATCGGCGACGCTGATAAATACGCGCCCCTCAGCGGGTAACATGGAATTGGCCCCCATTTGCGCCTTCAAGAAGGAAGTGCCGAAATCGTCACCGATGCCCATGACCTCACCGGTCGACTTCATTTCCGGCCCCAGCACGCTGTCGGCACCTGGGAACTTGATAAAAGGCAGCACGGCCTCCTTTACTGAGACGTAAGGGGGGATAATTTCTTCGGTGATCCCTTGTTCGACTAAACTCTTGCCGACCATAACTCGGGCAGCCACTTTGGCCAATGGACGACCAGTCGCCTTGCTGACAAAAGGCACGGTGCGCGATGCGCGCGGGTTAACTTCCAGTACGTATACTTTATTTTCGTGAATTGCATACTGCACGTTCATCAGCCCCACTACGTTTAGCGCCCGCGCCATCGCATGCGTATAGTCGCGCAGGAGCTGTAAGTTTTCCGCCGTAATGCTGAAGGGCGGCAGCGCACAAGCGCTGTCGCCAGAATGTACACCCGCATGCTCGATATGTTGCATGATACCGCCAATGACCACCGTCTCACCATCGGCAACGGCATCTACGTCAAACTCCTCAGCGCCTTCTAAGTAACGATCGACAAGCACTGGTCGTTCCGGAGAAACATCGATTGCCTCGCGCATGTATTTTTCTAGACTAGGTGCATCGTAGACAATGACCATCGCCCGACCGCCCAAAACATAGGATGGGCGCACCAGCACGGGATAACCAATGCGGTCGGCAACCTCGCGCGCCCCTTCGACATTGCTGGCCATCCCATTTTCTGGCTGGCGAATATCTAGTTCGCGCAACAAGTTACCGAAACTCTCGCGATCTTCAGCGAGATCGATACTCGCCGGCGTTGTGCCAATAATGGGAACGCCTTCTCGCTCTAATTCAGCCGCGAGATTTAGCGGCGTCTGTCCCCCGAATTGCACAATGACACCATCGGGACGCTCTCGCTTGACGATATGCAGCACATCCTCCACCGTCAGCGGTTCGAAATAGAGTTTGTCGGCCGTATCGTAGTCGGTGCTGACCGTCTCTGGGTTACTGTTGACCATAATCGTCTCGTAACCATCTTCGCGCAGCGCAAAACAGGCGTGCACACAGCAATAGTCGAATTCAATCCCCTGCCCAATGCGATTGGGACCACCGCCGAGGATCATGATTTTTTTGCGATCGCTGCGCTCCGACTCGTCTTCGCGTTCATAGGTCGAATAATGATAGGGCGTGTGCGCAGCAAATTCAGCGGCACACGTATCGACTGTTTTGTAGACGGGTATTATGCCGAGTGCGTAGCGTTTATTACGCATCTCATCTTCACCAATACCGGCGATAAAAGCGAGTTGGCGGTCGCTGTAACCCCATTCCTTAGCCCGACGCAGCAGCAGCGGATCAGCTAAGGCACCTTCTACGCTCAACTCCTCTTCAAACGCAGAGAGTTGGAAGAGATGATCGAGAAACCAGGGATCAATGCCTGTCAGCTTATATAGTTGCTCTATCGAGTATCCCTTCTCAATAGCCAACTTCAGATAGAAAATTCGCAGTGAGTTCGGAGCCGACAACTTCTCGCGCAGCTCTTTTTCACTCGTCTTCTCTACACTAAAATCCCTGCCATCTGCCCCCCAACCGGCACGGCCAACCTCCAGCGAGCGCAGCCCTTTCTGCAGAGACTCCTTAAACGTGCGGCCGATCGCCATGGTCTCGCCAACCGAACGCATCTGCGTATCGAGTAAGTCGGGAGTATTGGGAAACTTCTCAAATGTAAAGCGCGGGATCTTGGTTACGACATAGTCGATTGTCGGTTCAAAAGAAGCCGGCGTCTCCCGCGTAATATCGTTTGGTATTTCATCTAGGCTATAGCCGACGGCCAGTTTTGCGGCAATTTTGGCAATGGGAAAACCCGTCGCCTTGGAAGCCAAGGCAGAAGAACGCGAGACGCGCGGGTTCATCTCTATAACCGTCATGCGGCCATCCTTCGGATTGACGGCAAATTGGATGTTCGAGCCGCCCGTATCGACGCCAACTTCTCGAATAACGCGAATAGCCGCATCGCGCATAACCTGATATTCCTTGTCCGAGAGCGTCTGTGCAGGTGCGACCGTCAAACTATCCCCTGTATGCACGCCCATGGGATCGAAGTTCTCAATCGAACAGATAATCACGACATTATCCCTATGGTCGCGCATCACCTCTAATTCGTATTCCTTCCAACCGAGCGCAGATTCCTCGATCAACACCTCGGTAGTCGGGCTCAAGTCGAGGCCATGCGAAACGATACGCTCAAATTCCTCGGCATTATAGGCAATGCCGCCACCACTGCCACCCATAGTAAAAGACGGGCGAATAATCGTTGGGTATCCCAACTCCTCTTGGTGGCTCAGCGCCTCTTCCA